>NZ_JBQFVP010000040.1:0-735 GCF_056539825.1 Ruegeria sp. B10 | reverse complement strand
TTACAGGTTCGGATAGATAGGGAAGCGTGCGCAGAGGTCGGCGACTTCTGCTTTGACCTTGGCCTCGACCTCGGCATTGCCGTCTTCGCCATTGGCGGCGAGACCGTCGACCACTTCAATGATCCAATCCGCGATCTGGCGGAACTCGACCTCGCCGAAGCCGCGCGTGGTGCCAGCGGGCGAGCCCAGACGGATGCCCGAGGTGATGGTCGGCTTCTCGGGGTCAAACGGCACGCCGTTCTTGTTGCAGGTGATATGCGCGCGGCCCAAAGCCTTCTCGGTCGCGTTGCCCTTCACGCCTTTGGGGCGCAGGTCGACCAGCACCACATGGGTGTCGGTGCCGTGGGTCACCGTGTCCAGACCGCCCTTGATCAGCTGATCCGACAGCGCCTGCGCGTTGGTGATGACCTGCTGGATATAGGTCTTGAACTCCGGGCGCAGAGCCTCGCCGAAGGCAACCGCCTTGCCTGCGATGACATGCATCAGCGGGCCACCCTGAATGCCGGGGAAGATCGCCGAATTCACTTTCTTAGCGATATCTTCATCATTGGTCAGGATCATACCCCCACGCGGTCCACGCAGGGTCTTGTGGGTTGTCGTGGTCGCCACATGCGTGTGCGGGAAAGGCGAGGGATGCTCGCCTGCGGCCACCAGACCGGCGAAATGCGCCATGTCCACGTGCAAATAGGCGCCGACCATGTCGGCGATCTCGCGCATGCGGGCAAAGTCGATCTG
>NZ_JBQFVP010000039.1:0-868 GCF_056539825.1 Ruegeria sp. B10 | reverse complement strand
TGCAGTCAAAGTCACCATTCAATCAAAGGTCGGGTCTATGAATTCCGGAAGCGATGCGCGTGCGCTCGTAAAGACGTGAAAGAAGTGCTCCTAAAAGGTTGAGCCAGGTCATCGGAATTAAAACGACAAGGCCATGACCCTTTGTAAAACCAGGATTGCGTAGCTTAAAGTAGTGAACGTCTGATGGATCAAGCCGTTCATTGAAACGTTTTTCTTGCGGTGTTTCGATAGTGACCCATCCGACGTCACGCACAAACGGGTCTTCTGGACGAACTGCCGGATCAGAGAAGCTTTCAATGAGCTGGCGAGCGATTACCTGAGTATCAGCGCGCGGCTTAACATTCGGGTGCGGGAAAATTCGCCGAAAATACTTGCATAACAGGTGATAGCTCGACGTGTGAACGAGTGTGCCGAGATAGTACACTGGGGTGAATGGGTGGCTTAGTTTTTCAGTTAAAGCATGTACGATGCCGAAGCCGTAAGTTGCGCCGCGCCCGCGAAACCCAGGTGCCAACCCAGCCTCTGCCCGCAATACAATGACGCTGCGCCCATGCACTTGGCGTCGATAGCGGTGAACTGCACAATAACCAATAACACTTTGGTCTGCCGCGTTGTAAAGCTGGATGGATGTTGCTTCTGCCGGCGGTTCTATCACGTGCTGATGAAACTCTTCGGCGGAAACACCCGCAAAGATCTTTTGATGTACTGAATACAGTTTGTTCGAAAGTGCTCGCCGCTCACAGGCCGAAAGTTCTGCTGGCACAACAATCCTGCCTCGGGCAATCCTAGGTTCTTTTCCGGTATGGCGTTCCGTTTCCATTTTGACCGATTGTAATGCGAGGATGTGGAGATGTCTCTGCTAGGCTCT
>NZ_JBQFVP010000038.1:0-875 GCF_056539825.1 Ruegeria sp. B10 | reverse complement strand
TAGGGTCAGGACCCATTGATTTCCGCTTTGCTGCGTGATTCACGGTTCGAAAATCGAGCGGTGACCATGTCTGATCTTTTCTTGCTGACGGATGCGCAGATGGCGCGTCTTGAGCCTTTCTTCCCCAAGTCCCACGGCAAACCACGCGTTGATGATCGACGTGTGTTGTGCGGCATTATCTTCATTAGTCGCAACGGGTTGAAATGGCGCGATGCCCCTTTGGCTTATGGCCCACACAGTTGAAGGGAATCGTGGTCCCAGTGGGACCGCGCAAGCCCCGGAAACGCCCTATAACCGTTGGAAGCGGTGGAGGTGAGTGGCAAACGCCACTGGTTCGAATGCCGCCACGAACAAGGCATCTTCGCCCGGATGATGGCCGGTCTGGCTGCCGAACACGGTGAAGAGAATACTGTGATGGTCGATGCCACCAACCTGAAGGCCCACCGTACCGCAAGCAGTTTGGGCGTCAAAAAAGGGGGCGTGGACGCCTGATTCACTGCCCGGCAGGCGCATCCGGAGGATGCTGCCGAGAGGGGTCGCACCAAGGGCGGCATGAACACCAAGTTGCATGCCATCTGCGACAGCCGGGGACGTCCGCTCAACCTGTTCATCACCGCCGGTCAGGTCAGCAATTACATTGGTGCGCGGGCACTGCTGAGCGGCCTGCCGGATGTCGATTGGCCGCTCGGGGATCGTGGCTATGACGCCGATTGGTTCCGGGAAGCGTTGAAAGACAAAGGGGTGCTCGCCTGCACCCCTGGCCGGAAGTAGCGGAAGAAACCGGTTAAGTACGACAAGCGTCGTTACAAACGGCGCAACCGGATCGAGATCATGTTCGGCAGGTTGAAGGATTGGCGGCCTGTGGCAACCCGCTA
>NZ_JBQFVP010000037.1:0-977 GCF_056539825.1 Ruegeria sp. B10 | reverse complement strand
GGATTCGACGAGTTTTACGGTGTTGAAACCACGGACGTTACAGTCTGGCGCACGCTTCCGGGATTTGCTGAAGCCAACATGGAAGAGCCTGTCGTGATGCAGGGTACTGCAGGCGAACCGGCGACCGTTGCGCGGGACTATGACTTGGACTACCGCGGCGAGATAGATGGCGACCTGACGAAAAAGGCCGTCGATTTCATTTAAGCTAAGAGTGCCGAAGACGCGCCATTCTTCATCTATCTTGCCTATACGCAGACCCACTATCCAAACATCGCGTCCGAGGAGTTTGATGGCGCAACTGGAAACGGCGTCTGGGCCGATATCTTACTTCAGACAGATACGTACATCGGGCGCATCGTTGATGCGATCGAAGCGGCAGGCGTATCCGACGACACCGTGGTGATATTTACTGCAGACAACGGCCCCGAAGCTCTTCCGGTTGGAAACGCCAATGTCTCGCCGGTTCCTGCGGTACATGGTACTGCGGGGCCATGGCGCGGGACTCTGTTCACCAGCCTCGAAGGCAGCATGCGCGTGCCTTTTGCGATCAAGTGGCCGGGGAAGATCCCCGCTGGTTCAGAAAGCAATGACGTTGTCCACTCCATGGACCTTTTTCCAACACTGGCGGCATTCGCGGGCGGCAAAGTGCCGGAAGACCGGGCTTTTGATGGGATCGACCAGTCCGAGTTCTTTCTGGGCGTCCAGCCGAGATCGAACCGAGAAGGCGTGATCGTTTACATGGGCGAACAGATATTCGGTGTAAAATGGAAGGACTGGAAAGTTCTGTTCAAAGAGAACACAACAGCCTTTGGCGCGACGGAGTCTTTCGACACACCAAGGGTCTACAACCTACTGAATGATCCGCATGAGCGTGAAAGCGTACTCTTCCCGCACACATGGGCGGCCGAAAAAGCGCTGCCGCAGTTGCAGGAGCACATTGCTACCTTCGAGGAGTTTCCTCCGATCCCCCCAGGAAC
>NZ_JBQFVP010000036.1:0-1233 GCF_056539825.1 Ruegeria sp. B10 | reverse complement strand
ATGGCAAAGGAAAAGTTTGAGCGTACAAAACCGCACGTCAACATTGGCACGATTGGCCACGTTGACCACGGCAAGACGACGCTGACCGCAGCGATCACCAAGTATTTTGGTGACTTCAAAGCGTATGACCAGATTGACGGTGCGCCGGAAGAGAAAGCGCGCGGCATCACCATCTCGACCGCCCACGTGGAATACGAGACCGAGAACCGCCACTACGCGCACGTTGACTGCCCCGGCCACGCCGACTACGTCAAGAACATGATCACCGGTGCCGCTCAGATGGACGGCGCGATCCTGGTTGTGAACGCCGCTGATGGCCCGATGCCGCAGACCCGCGAGCACATCCTGCTGGGCCGCCAGGTTGGCATCCCGAAGATGGTCGTGTTCCTGAACAAAGTTGACCAGGTTGACGACGAAGAGCTGCTGGAACTGGTTGAGATGGAAGTTCGCGAACTGCTGTCCAGCTACGAATACCCCGGCGACGATATTCCGATCGTTGCAGGTTCGGCTCTGGCCGCGATGGAAGGCAACAAGCCTGAAATCGGTGAAGAGAAGATCAAGGAGCTGATGGCGGCGGTTGATGACTACATCGACACCCCTGAGCGTGCTGTTGACCAGCCGTTCCTGATGCCGATCGAAGATGTGTTCTCGATCTCGGGCCGTGGTACCGTTGTGACCGGTCGTGTTGAGCGTGGCGTGATCAACGTTGGTGACGAAATCGAAATCGTCGGCATCCGCGACACTTCGAAAACCACCTGCACCGGCGTTGAAATGTTCCGCAAGCTGCTGGACCGCGGTGAAGCAGGCGACAACATCGGCGCGCTGCTGCGTGGTGTGGATCGTGACGGCGTTGAGCGTGGCCAGGTTCTGTGTAAGCCGGGTTCGGTTACACCGCACACCAAGTTCGAAGCCGAAGCCTACATCCTGACCAAGGAAGAAGGCGGTCGTCACACTCCGTTCTTCGCGAACTACCGTCCTCAGTTCTACTTCCGGACCACTGACGTGACCGGCACCGTGACCCTGGCGGAAGGCACCGAGATGGTCATGCCTGGCGACAACGTGTCGTTCGGCGTTGAGCTGATCGCGCCGATCGCGATGGAGCAGGGCCTGCGCTTCGCGATCCGCGAAGGCGGCCGCACCGTCGGCGCCGGCGTTGTGTCGAAAATCACTGAATAAGTCGCGCAAGCGAATGATCAGACGGAAAGGGCGTCCCTCGGGACGCCCTTTTTTTGT
>NZ_JBQFVP010000035.1:0-1887 GCF_056539825.1 Ruegeria sp. B10 | reverse complement strand
GGAGGAAATTGATGTCGATTAAAGAACCGTTTACGGATTTGGA
Source organism: Ruegeria sp. B10 (assembly GCF_056539825.1). NCBI lineage: Bacteria > Pseudomonadati > Pseudomonadota > Alphaproteobacteria > Rhodobacterales > Roseobacteraceae > Ruegeria > Ruegeria sp. B10. The sequence continues at coordinate 1,844 of NZ_JBQFVP010000035.1, read as the reverse complement.
CATTAAGACCGCGGATAGCGGTTTTTATGAGAATAACAGCGTTCCGATTGCGCTGATTAGTAAGGGTGTGATGGTAGCCCTTGTGCTTTGGGCGCTGATTTTTCCGGCGAACGCGAACAGCACTCTGGGCAGCTGGAACTCTCAGATTCTGGAGGTTTTCAACAGCTTCTACGTCATCATCGTAGGTCTGTTTTTCTTCTTTCTGGCCATCGTTGCGCTGCTGCCGGCCACCGGCAAGCGGGTGATGGGGACGCCCGGCGAAAAGCCCGAGTTCTCGAATTTCTCATGGTTCTCGATGATGTTCGGTGCCGGTCTGGGTGTGGGCCTGATGGTGTTCGCCACCGCCGAGCCCCTGGGCCTGTGGGGCTCGAACCCCGTGGTTGTCGCAGGCGACGTGCCTGGCAATGAGCCCGAGGCGGTCCAGTCGGCCTATCGCTACACCTATCTGCACTATGGCTTCCACGCCTGGGCGATCTACGTGGTGACCGGCCTGTCGCTGGCCTATTACGCCTATACGCGCAACATGCCGCTGACCATCCGCTCGGCGCTGACGCCGCTATTCGGCAAGCTGATGAACGGCTTCCTGGGCCATGTGGTTGACGTTCTGGGCGTTGTGGCAACGATCCTGGGTGTGTCGGTGACCATCGGCTATGGCGTCAGCCAGTTTATCGACGGTGTCTATGCGATCACCGGGATGGAGTGGATCATGGACCTGAGCGGTGAGGTTCCGGCCCCGTCGAAGGTTGGCCTGATTGCAGGTCTGCTGGTGATCATGGGCCTGTCGATCATCTCGGCTGTGTCGGGTGTTGGACGCGGTGTTAAGTACCTGTCGAACCTGAACCTGGTGCTGTCGATCATCCTGCTGGGCACATTTGTCGTCTTCGGCTCGTTCGTCTTTGCGATGACCACCTATGGCACCGCGCTGGTGGACTATATCCTGCACTTCCTGTCGCTGAGCTTTGGCGCCTATGGTCCGCTCTCGGCCGAGGCGTTTGCCGCCGCTCTGCCGGTCGAGGCTCAGGCCCATGCGGATGCCCTGATGGGTGGCGCGACCAATGCCTGGGGCAGCTATGACGGCTTCAAGAACGGTCTGGAAGGCGCAGCAGCAGAACTCGACGAGGCCACTCTGGCCGCGGCCTATGCCGCCGGTGAGCAGGGTCGTCAGTTTGGCTGGCAGGCAGGTTGGACCACGTTCTACTGGGCCTGGTGGATTGCGTTCTCGCCCTTCGTTGGCCTGTTCCTGGCGCGCATCTCAAAGGGTCGCACCGTGCGTGAGTTCATCCTGGGCTGTGTCTTCGCACCGGCGCTGGTCTGCTTTGCATGGATGACGGTTCTGGGCGGCACCGCGATTGATCTGGAGCTGGCAGGTGAAGCCGGAGGCGCGATCATCGGGGCATCGAACACCAACAAGCTGTTCGTGACGCTGTCCTACATGATCGACGGTGGTCTGCTGTCGATGCTGAACGTGATGTGTGTGATCCTGATCATGACCTTCCTGGTGACCTCGGCGGATTCGGGCATCCTGGTGATGAACACGATCATGTCGGGCGGCAGCCAGGAGACGGGCATCAAGCACCGCATCATCTGGGGTCTGATCCTGTTGGCCGTGATCGGCGCGCTGATCCTTGCGGCGGGTGAGAACAACCCGATGGACGCTCTGCGCAACGCGATGATCATCGGCGCACTGCCGTTTACCATGGTGATGGGTCTGATGATGGTCGCCCTCGCCAAGGCGCTGTTCCGCGACAGCCAGCGTGACAAACACGCCGAGGCACCACAGGCCGCAGAATAAACCCACCAAAACACAAACAATCCAAGCGCCGCCCCAAAAGGGCGGCGCTTTT
>NZ_JBQFVP010000034.1:0-2089 GCF_056539825.1 Ruegeria sp. B10 | reverse complement strand
GGGCAATCCTAGGTTCTTTTCCGGTATGGCGTTCCGTTTCCATTTTGACCGATTGTAATGCGAGGATGTGGAGATGTCTCTGCTAGGCTCTGAGCGGCTATTCGCAAAATCGCGATGTATGTCCACATTGCGGAAGAAACAGACTTTCGACTTTTCACCGTGATCCGGTATCTTCACGACATCTTCAGTTCAAATGCTGGTACCTGACACATGGATCCGTTCCTCACTAAAAGGCTTTCGGTTCACAGTTGGCAATCGACATTGGGAGACCGGGAAGCGCGCCGAGGGCTGGAGATTGCTTTGTCTGCGATATTGTCACGCCGTGTGCTTGAGCATCTTCCATCACCTCTGCACCTGAGCGGAGATGACGACATTGCTTCTTGGGTGGACGAACGCGCTGAGGAAAGCGACGTTTTTCGTGTCAACTGGAGGCACAGCTCCGAATTAGTCGGACTGTTGATTTTGGCGTCCGACCCCAGTGACTCGCAAGCGCCAGAACTTCATATTGGCTATTTGCTCGGTGAAGCAACTTGGGGTCAGGGGGTCGCAACAGAACTCGTCCAAGGTTTGGTGTCAGCGGCAGAAAAGGACGGCCCGGTGAGGTTGTTGGGAGGTGTCAGCATTGAAAACCCGGCAAGCGCTCGGGTGCTTGAAAAGGCAGGTTTCGAATTATCACCTGACCTTTCAACAACGAATTCGCACATGTACTCAAAGAAAGTCGGTTGAAGCGCATGCGACACGTCCGGCCTGGGTTTAAGGCAGACCTTTAGGCAAGCGCAGCATCTTTGTTTGAGGACTAGAGCGCTCTCTTGAGGACGGCCCAAAGCGGTCGTTCGCCAGAACACTTGGGCGTTGCAGCGCAGCCAGTGATACCGGACTTTTGTCGATTGCGCGGCAATCAATGGATTTCCTTTGCAGAGCTCGCCTAGACCGAGCGGCGATTGGCCGATCACTGAATTTTCAACGGGCGCCGCATTCAACTTAGTGTCACGCCGTCCCCATTACTGCTAGGGTAGCAACAGTGAGGGGTAGTCTCGAGAAATTTGGGAGAACAATCATGGACAGACGCGCATTCTTGGCCGGAACAGGCATCACTTCGGGCCTCGCTGCATTGGGGTGGAACGTCGCGCCCCTCGGAGCGGAGGGCCTCGTAGCGGCGCGGCGCTACCGGGTGGGCTCGGCGACGGTGCACGTGCTGTCCGATGGGTTCATTTCGATCGGACCTGAAATGCTCTCCGGTGTAACACCGGAAGAGTTCGCGACCTTGCTCGACAATGCGCACATAGCCACCGACGCGCATCCGAGCGCGGTCAATGCTTTTTTGGTCGAAATTGGTGATAGAAAAATTTTGGTCGACGCGGGGACCGGCGAAATCTTCGGACCGACCCTTGGCAAGTTGCCCTCCGTGATGAACGCCCTCGGCTTTGATCCGGCCGCTATTGACACGGTGGTCTTCACCCATCTGCACGGCGATCACATCGGCGGCACGGTTTCGCCAGCTGGCAATCCTTATTTGAACGCGACACTCCGGGTAGCGAGCGCTGACATCGATTTCTGGACCAGCGAGGAGATTCAGGCGCAGGCTCCTGATGCCTTCAAGGCTGCGTTTGACCTTGCACGCTCCGCCCTCGATGGTTTTGGCGAACGGATTGAGCCTTTTGGCGCTGAAGAAACCGCAATCGCTCCTGGGCTCTCGACTATGGCGCTGCCCGGCCACACCGTCGGGCATACGGGCCTGATGCTCGAAAGTGACGGCGATGTCCTGCTTATTGCGGCCGACATTGTTCATGTTCCAGCGGTGCAACTCGCTATGCCCGCCGTGACCATTGGCTTTGACACTGATCAGGATTTGGCACGTGAAACCCGCGTCAAGACTATGGATATGGTTGCTGCGGATCGCATAATGATGGGCGGGTCGCACATCTCTCTTCCCGGTCTGGGATATCTGGAAACAGCCGGTGACGGATACCGATGGACGGCGGCGCGCCATCAGTACGGTTAGGGTCAGGACCCATTGATTTCCGCTTTGCTGCGTGATTCACGGTTCGAAAATCGAGCGGTGACCATGTCTGATCTTTTCTTGCTGACG
>NZ_JBQFVP010000033.1:0-2096 GCF_056539825.1 Ruegeria sp. B10 | reverse complement strand
TGGGCTCGAAGCGGAAGATTAACGGGAGATTCCGAAAGTCTGCTTGGGAGCGGCGAGCGGACGATCCCGCCCGCCTAAAAGGTTAAAGATCGATGCGTTCGGCAATACTAAGCGCGTCTTCAAGCTCGACGCCAAGGTAACGCACCGTACTGTCCACTTTGCTGTGACCGAGCAGAAGTTGAACGGCACGTAGGTTTCCGGTCTTTCTGTATATCAAAGCCGCTTTGGTGCGCCTAAGCGAATGCGTGCCGTAGCTGGACGGATCGAGACCAATCGCTGACACCCATTCCCGGACAAGCCTAGCGTATTGCCGGGTCGAAAGATGCGGCAAAGCATGCATACGACTTGGAAACAGATACCGTTGTCCATGCATATATTGAGAAGAAACCCATTGCGACACGACTTCACGTGTATTCTCCGTCACTTCAAATTGCACCGGCTTCGCAGTTTTACGTTGAACAACGGATACCCGATCGCGAACAGAATTGCCGACGGCGAGATCGTTAACCCTTAGGCGGACGAGATCGCACCCGCGCAACTTGCTATCGATGGCAAGATTGAACAATGCTAGGTCTCTCAGCTTGTTTGCAAGTTCGAGCCGAGCGCGAATGGCCCAGACTTGCTTTGACTGCAATGGCCGCTTCTGTCCGACTAGTCTGCCTTTGTTCCAAGGCGGACGACGCGTTGTGACAACGGGAAGTAGAGATTTGGACATCTTATATCTCCGTCCATTCCCTTCCGTCCCAAACATCGACACTGTGCCGACAGCTGTAGTCTAATTGCCGCTCGCGTGTCTTCAGCACAGGAAATTCTCAGGTTTCAGGAACTGCCACCGCTGATCTTCTTACCCATCACATCCGCTGCCTGCCGCAACGGGTCATCTGCGAGATGCGCGTAGCGTTGCGTGGTAGACGGGTTCGTGTGTCCAAGCAATCGACCAACTATAGGCAGACTCAGACCGCTGGAAACGAGATGCGACGCATGCGTATGCCGATTGTCGTGGATACGGTAGTCTTGAAGGCCTGCTGATGTGGTGACCGAGCTCCAAAATTTCTTCAGATCTTTGTACGGTTGGTCCGGAGAGCGTCCCGGAAACAACCAGCGACTCTCAGGAGAATCCCCTGCGCTCATTGCCGCAAGCAAATCACAGGTTGCTGACGATATTGGCAGGTGCTCTCGTCGCTTTTGCTTTGTGTGGTGCGACGGCTTTGTCCAGACCGCTCGATCCAAATCGAAGTCTTCCCATTTTGCCGTCAAGACCTCGCCGATCCGTGCACCTGTCAGGAGTTGCAGTCGGATAGCGTTGGCTGCAACCTGATTTGGATGCTCTGACAGAGCCACCAACAGCCTTTGCAGCTCATCGTCAGATAACCAGCGGTCCCGCTTTTCCTCGGGAAACTTTTCTATGCCGCGCGCCGGATTGTCAGAACGCTGACCCCAGCGCACAGACAGTTCAAACATTTTCGACATGAGGGCCAGAGTGCGATTGGCTTGATATGGAGTATCACGCATTTGATTGTGAAGCTTCTGAACATGCTGATGCGTCACTTCAATGACTTTAAGGTTACCAAGCTTGGGGAGAATGTATCGGTCCAGCATTGACCGATCATTCCGAACACTACCGGGACGTTTCTTTGGCTCCGCATGTGCGGTCATGTATTGCTCGGCAAGTAAGTTCACCGTTGGTGAATGCCTGAGCGTTTGAGCGTCCGCGACAGGGTCTCCGCCACGCACCACGTCAGCAAGAATCGCGCGTGCCATTTCGCGGGCGGCGCCCAATGACAAGGTCGGCCCATATCGCCCAAGTGTCTTGCGTTTCGACCGTCCGGTTTGTTTGTTGCGATATTGAACTACGAAGCTTTTGACACCGGTTGTTTTCACGCGGAGTCCAAAACCCGGCAGACCGTCGTCCCAATAGATCGTGTCCCGGTTTGTTGCTGAAAGGCGATCGACACTTGATTTTGTTAATCTAACGTTGGGCATATTGGTCTCGGACGGATTGGGTAAGCACAAGGTAAGCAAAGTGCGGAGAATTAGGAAGGGTCTTTAAGAAACCTCTGCACGCTAAAGCTTCTGTTATTTAATAGAATATACTG
>NZ_JBQFVP010000032.1:0-3738 GCF_056539825.1 Ruegeria sp. B10 | reverse complement strand
TTGGACGGCGCGTTTAGTCATCACTCCCACCAAATGCGCGCGGTAGTCTTTGCTGCCATGCATGTCGGCGATCATGTTCATCGGGTTGACGCTCAGCCCCATCAGGGCCTCAGCGCTGAAGGATTTGTTCAAAGCCTCTTCGGCCTCGGCCCACCGGAACACGCCGTCTTCGCTGGCGCCGGTCACGGCCACGCGGACACCATCCGCGAACCGCGCCACGTAGACACCGACCAAGGCAAATCGGGACGCAGGCTGCAGAAACTTCTGATAGCTCGCCGCCTGCGGCACCGGGAACCGGACCGAGGTGATGATCTCACCCTCATCCAGCGCGGTGGCAAACATGCCCTGAAAGAAGTCATCCGCCGCAATCTGCCGCGCGTTGGTCACGATGGTCGCACCTGATCCCAACACACCCGCCGGATAACAGGCCGCCGGATCATTGTTGGCCACCGACCCACCAATGGTGCCGCGGTTGCGTACCGCCGGATCACCGATCTGCCCCGCCAGCGCGGCCAGCGCCGGATACGACCCCGCCGCCTCACGCGCCACCGTGGCATGGGGCGTCGCCCCGCCAATGACGACCGAGCCGTCATCCTCGACACAGACGCCCTGCATCTCGGCAATCCCACCCATGCTGACCAGCACCGAAGGGGCCGCCAAACGCTGCTTCAGCGTCGGGATCAGCGTCTGACCCCCACCCAATGGCTGCGCATCCTCGGCCCCCAACGCAGCAACCGCGTCGGCAATGCTCGAAGGCTTCTCAAACTCGAAACTGTACATTCCGCTTTTCCTTTCCGAAGAGCGCAGATCCGCTCTTCATCTGGCTAAAAATACCTCGGGGGTCCGGGGGCTGGCCCCCGGTCCGCCCTCTCAACTCAGCTGTTCATCGCCGCCCAAACGCGCGACGGGCTAACCGGCATGTCGATGTGATCCACCGCCTTGCCGCCCGAGTTCATCGCATCCAGAACCGCATTGACCACAGCCGGCGGAGAGCCGATCGCCCCGGCCTCACCACAGCCCTTCACACCCAATGGGTTATGCGTGCAGGGCGTCTGGCTGGAATGATCCACGCCGTAGAAGGGCACATCATCGGCGCGCGGCATGGCGTAATCCATGAAGGACGCGCTCAACAACTGGCCATTCTCATCATAGGCGCAGTTCTCCAGCAGAGCCTGGCCGATGCCCTGACCAATGCCGCCATGCACCTGACCATCCACGATCATCGGGTTGACGATATTGCCAAAGTCATCCGCCGCGGTGAAGGCCTCGATACTGACCTGACCGGTCTCGGGGTCGACCTCAACCTCGCAGGCATAAGCGCCCGAGGGGAAGGTGAAGTTGGCCGGGTCGTAGAACGCGGTCTCCTCCAGCCCCGGCTCAACCTCCAGCGGGAAGTTATGCGGCACATAGGCTGTCAGGGTCACATCGCCCCAGGCCACCGACTTGTCGGTGCCTGCCACGCTGAACTGACCGTCCTTCAGCTCAATATCCGCCTCCGAGGCCTCCAGCAGGTGGGCGGCGATCTTCTTGGCCTTGTCGATCACCTTCTCGGTGGCCTTCACCATGGCCGAGCCACAGACCGCCAAAGATCGAGACCCATAGGTGCCCATGCCGAACGGGATCTTCGAGGTGTCGCCATGCACGATCTCGACCATCGACTCGTCGATGCCGATCATGTCGGCCACAACCTGCGGGAAGGCAGTCTCATGCCCCTGCCCGTGGCTATGCGCGCCAACCATGACGCTGATCGAGCCGGTGGCATTCACCCGCACGGTCGCCGCGTCATAGAGACCCGCTCGGGCCCCCAGCATGCCAACGATGTTCGAGGGCGCAATACCACACGCCTCGATATAGCAGTTGATGCCCAGACCCCGCAGCTTGCCCTTGGCCTCACTTGCCGCACGGCGCGCGGCAAAACCTGCCAGATCGGCGGCGGCCTCAAGCTTGTCCATGGTCCCGTTGTAATCCCCGGTATCATAGGTCAGAGCGACCGGCGTGTCATAGGGGAACTGGGTGATGAAGTTCTGACGGCGCAGGGCAATCGGATCGACCCTCAACTCGCGCGCGGCCTTGTCCACCACGCGTTCCAACTGGAACGTCGCCTCGGGCCGGCCCGCGCCGCGATAGGCATCCACCGGCACCGTATTGGTGAACATCGCCTTCACATTCACCTGAATGACCGGCGTCTTGTAATTGCCCGCCATCAGCGTGCCGTGCAGCCATGTGGGCACGGAGCTGGAGAAGGTCGACAGATACGCTCCAAGGTTCGCGTAGGTGTTGGTCCGCAACCCGATGAAGTTATTGTCTGCATCCAGCGCCAGTTCGATTTTGCTGACATGATCCCGGCCATGGGCGTCCGACATGAACGCCTCGGACCGGCTCGAGGTCCACTTCACCGGCCGGTTGCAGGCCTTGGCGGCGAAGGTACAGAACGCCTCTTCCGCATAGTGGAAAATCTTGGTGCCAAAGCCGCCCCCCACATCCGGGGCCACCACGCGGACCTTATGCTCGGGCAGGCCCAGCACAAAGGCGCACATCAGCAGGCGGATCACATGCGGGTTCTGCGAGGTGGTATAGAGCGTGTACTCATCCGTCCCGCGCTTGTACTCACCCACCGCCACGCGGGGCTCCATCGGGTTGGCAACCAGGCGGTTGTTCACCAGATCCAGCGTGGTCACATGGGCCGCATTGGCGAAGACCTCATTGACCTTGGCGTCATCCGCTTCACCCAGCTGCCAGTCATAGCAGATGTTGTTCTTCAGATCGTCATGGACCAGCGTCGCGCCCTCTTGGGCTGCGGCCTTCATGTCGATCACGGCGGGCAGTTCCTCGATGTCCACCTCGATCGCCTCGGCCGCATCGCGCGCCTGTTCCAGGCTGTCGGCCACAACGGCGGCAATGGGATCGCCCACATGGCGCACCTTGCCCTGGGCCAGAATGGGATGCGCAGGCTCCTGCATGGGTGCGCCGTGCTTGTCCGTCACCTCCCAGCCGCAGGGCATGCCGCCCACGCCTTCGAAATCCTTGCCGGTGAACACCTTGACCACGCCCGGCATGGCCTCGGCCGCCGAGGTATCAAGGCTGGTGATCCGGCCATGCGCGATATCCGAGCGCAGGAAATGAACATAGGCCTGTCCGGCCACGTTGATGTCGTCGGTATAATTGCCTGCTCCGGTCAGAAAGCGCACGTCCTCGCGCCGCTTGGAACTGGCTCCGATGCCACTGTCTTTGGGCATTGCTTGTTCTCCTCCCTCGGGCCGCTTATTCGGCGGCGATGCTGCTGACGTCCTGGCCCGAAGCGGCCATGATCGCCTTGACGATGTTGTGATAGCCCGTGCAGCGGCACAGGTTGCCTTCCAGATACTTGCGGATCTCGGCCTCGGACGGGCGCGGATTGTCCTTCAGAAGCGCCGCCGCGCTCATCACCATGCCCGGTGTGCAGAAGCCGCATTGCAGCCCGTGGTGATCCTGAAACGCCTGCTGGATCGCATTGAGTGTCCCATCCTCGGAGGCCTGACCCTCGATCGTGCCGACCTCGGCCCCGTCGGCCTCAACCGCCAGCATGTTGCACGACTTCACGGCCTCGCCGTTCACATGCACCACACAGGCCCCGCATTGCGCCGTATCACAGCCAACATGCGTCCCCGTCAAAGACAAATGATCCCGCAAAAAACCAGACAATAACGTCCGACCCTCAACATCACCGCTCACAGACATCCCATTCACAGTCAGCGATAT
>NZ_JBQFVP010000031.1:0-4446 GCF_056539825.1 Ruegeria sp. B10 | reverse complement strand
CACCGAATCGCACTCCACTTTACTCTCTTCATGTTGAGTTGGGTGGCAAGATGGTTGATTTTGCGGGCTGGGAGATGCCTGTTCAGTATCCGTTGGGGATTATGGGTGAGCACAAGCAGTGTCGTGAGAAGGCGGCGGTGTTTGATGTGAGCCATATGGGTCAGGTGATCCTGAAGGGCGAGAATGTGGGCGAGAAGCTTGAGGCGCTCTGCCCGCAGGCCTATGCGACGCTGAAGGACGGCAAGGCGCGGTACGGGTTCTTTACGAATGAAGACGGCGGGATCATGGATGACCTGATCGTGTCGAACGCGGGGGATCACTACTTTGTGGTGGTGAACGCGGCGCTGCGCCATCAGGACATTCCGCATATGCGCGAGCACCTCGAAGGCGTCGAAGTGACCGAGATATTCGACCGCGCGCTGGTCGCCGTGCAAGGCCCCGCAGCGGAGAACGTTGTGGGTGAGCTTTGCCCGCCCGCCCGCGATCTGAAGTTCATGGAAACCACCGTGGCCGATATCAACGGCGTCGAATGCCGTATCTCGCGCCTGGGCTATACCGGTGAGGACGGGTACGAGATCTCGATCCCAGAGGACAAGGCGATTGAGATCACCCGCGCCTTCCTGGCGCATGAGGATTGTGAAGCGGCCGGTCTGGGCGCGCGCGACAGCCTGCGGCTGGAGGCGGGGCTGTGCCTCTATGGCAATGACATCGACCAGAGCACCTCGCCGATCGAAGCCTCGCTGAGCTGGGCGATCCAGAAGCGCCGCAAGGAAGAAGGCGGGTTCCCGGGGGCCGAGCGCATCCAACGCGAACTGGCCGAGGGCGCATCCCGCAAGCTGGTGGGCATCAAGCCCGAGGGCCGTGCGCCTGCGCGTCAGGGCGTTGAGATCCAGTGTACGGAAGGCAACACCATTGGCCAGATCACCTCGGGCGGGTTTGGCCCGACGGTCGGTGGCCCCGTTGCGATGGGCTATGTGTCCGCAGGTCATGGTGAGCCGGGCGAGACCGTCAATCTGATCATTCGGGGCAAGCCGCAACCGGCCGAGATCGTGGCGCTGCCCTTCGTCACCCAGAATTACAAGCGTTGAAGTCAGGAGAGAGACAAGATGGCAACCTATTATTCCGAAGAGCATGAGTGGATCGACGTGAACGGCGACACAGCCACTCTGGGCATCACCAAACATGCCGCCGAGCAGCTGGGCGATGTGGTCTTCGTGGAACAGCAGGAAGTGGGTGACGAGTTCGAGAAAGACGGCGAGATCGGCGTGATCGAATCCGTCAAGGCGGCGTCCGAACTCTATGCCCCGGTTGATGGCGAGATCGTCGAGGTCAACGAGGCGCTGGCCGACAATCCTGGCGCGCTGAACGAAGACCCCGAAGGTGAGGCATGGATCTACAAGATCAAGATCACCGACGCGTCGCAGCTGGAAGATCTGATGGATGAGGCCGGCTATAAGGACTTCATCGGCTGATCCAGACCGGAGCCCTGCACAGGGCTCCGCCCGTTCGGGCCGGACCGGCCCGTGATGATGTATCGGGGGCCTGCGTGGTCTCCGCCCGACCTGACTTATTCATAGGAGCGCTGCAATGGCTTTCAAACTGACCGACTACGAAGCCTATGACTTTGCCAATCGCCGCCATATCGGTCCCAGCCCGACCGAGATGCGCGACATGCTCAAGGTGATCGGCTTCAAGACGCTGGACCAACTGATCGACGCCACCGTCCCGCCGGCGATCCGCCAGAAAGAGCCGCTGGACTGGGGTCCTGCAATGACCGAGCGCGATGCGCTGTTCCACATGAAAGAGGTGGCGAGCAAGAACAAGGTGCTCACCTCGCTGATCGGTCAGGGCTATTACGGCACCACGACGCCGGCGCCGATCCTGCGCAACATCCTGGAAAACCCGGCCTGGTACACCGCCTACACCCCCTATCAGCCCGAGATCAGCCAGGGCCGTCTTGAGGCGCTGCTGAACTTCCAGACCATGGTCAGCGACCTGACCGGGCTCGATGTGGCCAACGCCTCGCTGCTGGACGAGGCCACAGCGGCTGCCGAAGCCATGGCCATGGCCAAGCGCGGCGGGCGGTCCAAGGCCAACAACGCGGCCTTCTTTGTTGATAAGAACTGCCACCCGCAGACCATCGCGGTCATCAAAACCCGCGCCGAGCCTCTGGGCATCGACGTGCAGGTGGCTGACCCCGACACGCTGGATGCAGGTGCCGTCTTTGGCGCCATCTTCCAATACCCCGGCACCCATGGTCACGTGCGCGACTTCACCAACGAGATTGCAGCGCTGCACGAACACAAAGCCATTGCCATCGTCGCTGCCGACATCCTGTCGCTGGCGCTGCTGAAGTCACCGGGTGAGATGGGCGCGGATATTGCCATCGGCTCGACCCAGCGCTTTGGCGTTCCGATGGGCTATGGCGGCCCGCACGCCGCTTACATGGCGACCACCGACAAGCTGAAGCGGTCCATGCCGGGCCGGATCATAGGCGTCAGCATCGACAGCCGCGGCAACAAGGCCTATCGCCTGGCGCTGCAAACCCGCGAGCAACATATTCGCCGCGAGAAAGCGAACTCGAACGTCTGTACTGCGCAGGCGCTGCTGGCGGTGATTGCCTCGATGTATGCGGTCTATCACGGCCCTGATGGCATCAAGGCCATTGCGCAATCGGTGCACCGCAAGACCTCGCGCCTGGCCGCCGGTCTGGAAGAGGCGGGCTTCTCGGTCGAACCCGAGGTGTTCTTCGATACCATCACGGTCGAGGTCGGCCATCTGCAAAAGACCGTCATGGAGGCTGCCGTCGCCCGAGGCGTCAACCTGCGCAAGGTCGGCGAGACCAAGGTTGGCATCAGCCTGGACGAACAGACCCGCCCCGAGACCATCGAAGCCGTCTGGGGGGCCTTTGGTATCGACAAGACAGACGACAGCTCGAACAAGCAGTACCGCCTGCCGGATTACGCGCTGCGCGAGACGCCGTATCTGACCCACGAGATCTTCCACAAGAACCGGGCCGAGGCCGAGATGACCCGCTATATGCGGCGTCTGGCCGACCGTGACCTGGCGCTGGACCGGGCGATGATCCCGCTGGGCTCGTGCACCATGAAGCTGAACGCCACGATCGAGATGATCCCGGTCACCTGGCCCGAGTTCGGCAATCTGCACCCGTTCTGCCCTGAAGATCAGGCGCAGGGCTATCACGAGATGATTGCCGATCTGAACGACAAGCTGTGCCAGATCACCGGCTATGACGCGATCTCGCAGCAGCCCAACTCGGGCGCGCAGGGCGAATATGCAGGCCTGCTGACCATCCGCAACTATCACTTCGCCCGCGGCGAAGGGCACCGCAATGTCTGCCTGATCCCAACCTCGGCGCACGGGACCAATCCAGCCTCGGCGCAGATGGTGGGCTGGCAGGTGGTGCCGGTGCAGGCGGATGAGAATGGCAACATTGATCTGAACGACTTCCGCGCCAAGGCCGAGAAGCATTCCGATCATCTGGCCGGCTGCATGATCACCTACCCCTCGACCCATGGCGTGTTCGAGACCACCGTGCAGGAGGTCTGCCAGATCACCCATGATCACGGCGGTCAGGTCTATATCGACGGGGCCAATATGAACGCTATGGTGGGTCTGTCGCGTCCCGGTGACATTGGCGGCGACGTCAGCCACCTGAACCTGCACAAGACCTTCTGCATCCCGCATGGCGGCGGGGGCCCCGGCATGGGGCCGATCGGCGTCAAGGCCCACCTGACCGAGCACCTGCCCGGCCACCCGGAATACGGCACCGCTGTGGGTCCGGTCTCGGCGGCGCCCTTCGGCTCACCCTCGATCCTGCCGGTCAGCTGGGCCTATGTGCTGCTGATGGGTGGCGCGGGTCTGACGCAGGCGACCAAAGTGGCGATCCTGAACGCCAACTATATCGCGGCGCGTCTGCAGGATGCCTATCCGATCCTCTACACCTCCGAGACCGGTCGTGTGGCGCATGAATGCATCCTCGACACTCGTCCGCTGGACGAGGCGGCGCATGTGACCGTGGATGACGTCGCCAAACGTCTGGTCGACAGCGGCTTCCACGCCCCGACCATGTCCTGGCCGGTGGCGGGCACCCTGATGGTGGAGCCCACCGAGTCCGAACCAAAGGACGAGCTGGACCGCTTCTGCGACGCCATGCTCTCGATCCGGGCCGAGGCGCAGGACATCATCGATGGCAAGATCGACGCGGAGAACAATCCGCTGAAAAACGCCCCCCACACGGTGCGCGATCTGGTCGGCGACTGGGACCGCCCCTACACCCGCGAACAGGCCTGCTTCCCGCCGGGCTCCATGGGCGTCGACAAATACTGGTCCCCCGTCAACCGCGTCGACAACGCATACGGTGACCGAAACCTCGTCTGCACATGCCCTCCAATGGAAGCTTACGAAGAAGCCGCCGAATAAAAC
>NZ_JBQFVP010000030.1:0-4761 GCF_056539825.1 Ruegeria sp. B10 | reverse complement strand
GGGCTCGAAGCCGTCTTCCAAGCATTTTTGATTAACGTCAGCTTTCGGGTCGTTTGCAGCCGCTGACTCCCTGCGATTTGGGTGGCAAGGTCACGCATTTTTGCGGATGCGTCACACCTTTCTGATTCAAGTCACATAATATCAATGATTTAGCCCTGGCATGTGTCACGCCTTTATTGGCGGTGGCCACAGATTTCTGAACTCCGAACCCTCACTTTGTTCAACAGAAGCGGACCGAACTTCCTCGTGCCGCAGAGAACAGTTGAGGTTGATGTGACCAAGTTGACACAAGATCAGCTGGCGGAGCGGTGGCACATGTCGCCGCGAACGCTAGAGCAGTGGCGGTGGCTCGGAAAGGGTCCCAGGTTTTTGAAGATCGGCGCGCGCGTTTTATACGATGAAGGCGTGATCGAAGCCTATGAAGAGGCCCAGATCTGCCAGAACACATGCGGACCAATTTCCGGGGAGGGTGTGTAATGGCAAAGTCCTTCCCCTCACACAAAGTCAAATCGCACCTTGTCTACACAGTCTGGGAGGTGGCGGACGTTTTGGGCTGTCATCGCCAGACCGTCATTCGCTGGATTTGGAACAACGGACTTGCGGCTGATACCAGCAGCAAGCCTTGGTTGATCGAAGGACATGTGCTCAAGAACTTCCTCGGACAAAGACAACGCAAGGCGCGGTGCAAGTTGGCATTGCATCACTGCTACTGCCTCAGTTGCAGAGGTCCGCGTGAACCTGACGGCAAGATTGCGGATTATGTTCAGGAAACAGCTTCCAGCGGCCGCGTAACAGCCCTCTGTCCGACGTGCGGTGCGGTCATGAATAAGATCATTCGCCGTTCAGATCTGGAAGCCATTCAGGCCAAACTGGAGGTCACAATTCAACAAGCCTCCCCAAGATTAGTGTCCTGTGCTGAACCCCATTCAAAAGTGACATTGAAAGAGGAGCCCGAGACCCATGTCAAAACACACCTCGGATAACCTGCGTATCAAGCGCAAACACCTCGTCTGGCTGAAGGACGCAAAGGGGCTGTCGCAATCTTCGATCGACAAAGCTGCAGCGTCGATTGCCATCTATGACAGATGGCTCAAAGGCAAGGACTACAGGGCGTTTCATTCAGAAAGGGCGCGCGCGTTCAAACGCCATCTGCAAAGTTTGCGCAACGAACGCACGGGCGCCCCATTGTCGGCTGCCACGATAAACGGTGTGTTGCGCGATGTAATGAAGCTCTTTGACTGGATGGCGGACCAACCGGGGTACAAGTCAAAGATCTCACGCTCAGACATTGCCTATCTCACGCCGGATCGCAAATCGGAACAGGCCCGTCGTAGCACTCTTTGGAAGCCGCATCCGTCTCCCGAACAGGTGGACCACCTTTTGTCTTCGATGCCGGTGGAAACCGTAATCCAGCGCCGTGATCGCGCCCTGATTGCCTTCTTGTTCCTGACCGGATCGCGCGAAGGTGCGGCCATCACAGTGCAACTGCGACACGTCGACCTTGCGAACAGATGCGTGCAGTTTGACGGACGTTCCGTGGATACGAAGTTTGGAAAGTCCTTCACGGCCAGCTTTTTTCCCTTCGGTGATAACGTCGAACAAATTATGCGAGAATGGATCGGAGAGCTTCGTAAGGACCATCTCTTCTCAGACACAGATGCTTTATTTCCAAAAACGCGCGTTGCTGTTGGCCCGTCTCGGCGCTTTGAGACCATGGGGATCGCGCGTGAGCCGTGGGCAGGCCCGTCATCAGCGGCCGGAATCTTCAAGAAAGCCTTCATCAACGCTGGGCTGCCACCGTTTTCGCCGCACCGCGTGCGAGATACGATCGCAGAGCTGGCAAAACTTCACTGCAGGACACCAGAGGACTATAAAGCCTGGTCGCAGAACATGGGACACGACGACGTGATGACGACGTTCAGCTCCTATGGTTCTGTTTCACCTGGCCGTCAGGTCGAACTGATGGGGCGGTTTCGCCGCCGTGGACCGTTGCCAGACGAGGACGCGGTTATTGATGAATGATCAGCTCCGGTGACGCACCCGAACGACCACGCGCTCGGGAGCAAGCCGGTATCCATGCCAAGGGAGATTTTCAATCAGCTCTTGGGGCTTATCAACTGACAGGCCAGCGGACTCCAATCTCCCTGCAAGCGTTCTGCGAGCAGTCTGAATTCTCCGTCTAACGGCTTCGTCGGATTCAACGCCTAATTTTTCAACGAGTTCGCCAGATTTCACGCAGTGATGGTCCATGGGTTCGAGACCTTCACCAGCAGAACGGAGCCACTCTTCAGCCAAGACCACTAACAGGTCAGCTGTGGCATTTTTCTTAAGCTCAACATGTTCGCCGATCACAACCAAACGGGAGGCTTTGTCGATTTCTATGGACAGCGGAAGTTGCTGTTTCTCGTTTTTATCAACTGAGGCCGCAGGTACGAACGGCAAGGTCAAGGCGCTCTGCATCGCACCATATAGTCTTGGCAAACTCTGTTCAGGGAACTCACCGGGTGACTTGCTTTCAAGAGTTTGACGCATCACCGATGTGACCGCCTTTCCATGGCGGTTCAGCAAATCTGCGATCATCACCATGGCTGTGTCTGGCGGATTGTCGAGGTAATTGACCGCATCCAACACAACGGGGAAATTTCGGATCAGTGCATCTGGCGTGGCGTTTTCAAACAACACTGCATTGCGCACATAGGACAACGCCATCTCCCGGTCGATGCCGTTCGGTCGAGCGTCCGACATCAAGTCCACGCGATACGCATCTTCAGGGTCAAAACGTTCAAGCCCTATTGAGAGCATCGCAAAACGCCGATCGATACACTGCGAACAGCGACCGCAATGGAAGTATTGATTGGTTTGATTATGCACATCCGCGCAACTGCGCGTCTCGACAATTTGATCTGCCATCCCAAGTTGGGAGATGCGCTCCACGACTTCAGCTTTAGTGCGCGCGAAGTAGGGATTGTCGACGCGCATATCGTTCTCGAAAACAAGCTGCAGAAAACCGGTCAACAGGTTGAGTGCCTTAGGATGGGTCGTTCTCGTCGCTCGCGTTCCAATGACACTGCCAACCGGCGGCAGGTTGAGGCTCACAACGCCGTTTTCATGGAACGACAAGCGGTCCAGTCCGAAGGCCTTTGCAGTGATCGACCCAAGTACCGCGAACAAGAATGAGCGCGTGCGATGCGTTCTTTCCGCAGTCGATCGACCCTTCAACTGGGCGCTCATGGGAATGTGACGGCACTTTTCCGGTCCGTACCGTTTGCTCAACGCTGAGATCAGCCGTTTCTGGACCGGCGCTATTTTCGTGGACGAGGCATGACTGACCAAAGCAACCCGATGCTTCTGTTCCACGATTTCTTCCACAGCGCCCGCAAAGGAATCGAGCCCGCCGGAAAACATCAAGACACGGTGGGGCTTCCATGAACTATTTCGACCGAATTTGAAGAAGCGCGATCGCTCTGCATCCGGTTCGTCTTTGATCGAAAAAGAAAATTCAAAGCGATCGCCGGATAGAAACATCAACGTTTCTTCCAGAGCCTGTATTACGCTCTCACGTTGCCAGAAATCCAGATCGCGTACCGGCATGGTGGCTACGAACCGTCTGTGCCACTTCTCACCCATCTTCTGATCTGCCAAACCACCACGGCTGACTGCCGCGTCCGCGCAATAGACAAGCGCGGCAATCTCCAGCAAATCGAGCACACGATCCTGCAATCCCTCGACCAATTGACGGTTCAATTGTCCAATCCGTAGCGTCATTGCGACTTCGCGGCCAGCAATGTCGAGACGCAGGACTTCATCACCGCCGCTTTTTGTCAGGGGCGGCAACCATCTGACTTCAACTTCAGGCAACGGCGCGACGGCGCCCAAATTCCGAGCGCATCTTTTTGAACGCGTAAGCTGTGAACTTGTCTATTGCATCGCGATCAAGCGCCTGCTTCTGCCAGACGGTTTTGCCATACCAGCCGCCCGCATATTCTTCGACGATTCTTGACACTTCAAATGTGTGCTGGGCCAGGGCTTGTTGAAATGCCACTCGCTGTGCATCGGTTGAAAAGCGTCGATCCTCGCCAGTGTGATTGGCGAGTTCCCGGCTCAGATAGTAGTCTAGAGAGCGGTATGTCAGCCGGGCAAAGAAATCCCGCGCGAGTCTCGCAAATGCATCACCCACGGCGAAACTCGCGAGTGCTTGGCGAATTTCTTGCGGTGTCGGTTCAAACAGCGATGGCAACCGGTCGTGCAGCTGAACGGAAAGGCTTTCCAAGAGCGCGGCCTTCGCCAATTCGCCTGCATCTGAGGAACCTCGGAGATCAAAACTGTTGCGATCAACAACGCGTTCCAATCCTGCAAGCAGTCCTGTCACAGAGTTAAGCTCTGATCTGTCGATTCCGAGATCGACCAAAGCGTCTTCGAAGCCAGGGGCCCTCGCAAGCAAAGGCAACCGCACCAGAAGATCACTTACAAATTGAAACCGAGGGTCACGACTCGCCCGTTTAAGATCTTTGTCGGATGCATCCGCTGCGGCCTCGGCGATCTGTTCGACCGGCGCATTGGTTGCGATCAGATCAACGACCTCGCGCCACTTCCTGGACCGAGGCAAAGTGCCAAGCCTGATGTGTCCCATCCGCTCCTCCCTTGCCTGAAGAGTCATTCAACCATCAGGCGAATGTAAAGGGAAAAATGGCGGCCTTCGCTTACCCTGCGCTTACCCGAAGCGAGTGTTAGGCATGAGATCGCCTCGTAAGTCTTTGAAAA
>NZ_JBQFVP010000029.1:0-4950 GCF_056539825.1 Ruegeria sp. B10 | reverse complement strand
CCGTCAGCAAGAAAAGATCAGACATGGTCACCGCTCGATTTTCGAACCGTGAATCACGCAGCAAAGCGGAAATCAATGGGTCCTGACCCTAATAGTTAAGGAGAATTTTGTTTTTATATCAGTTGTTTATGCTGCCCGAAGAAAGAAGATACTAGAAGAAAAAGAAGAAGGATCAGCCTGAGGCAACGTTACCCCCCAACCCAAACGTGGTTTCCCTTTACCAGTATCCCGACCAGATCCACGAGGCCTTCACGCATGACGCAGAGCGTGACGTTTTTGTCTGCCCACAAGTGCACGACCTGAAACTGTGCGCCAATAGCCCCGAGTAATCGCCGCACTCACCGGGCGCGGTGAAAAAAAGGCGCAAACACTAGATGTAGTCAGGAGCTTTTTTCACCGATATCGACTGATTATGAGATCGGAACCTAAGCGCCGAACAACTTTCGGATTTTCCGCTTAGTGTTGCGGCGGCGATAAGTCCACGTCTTCTGGTAACTTTGAATGAACTGCGCGACCTGCGGGCTAAGATCCGAAGCTTTCCGGATATCTTCGGGCCGATCTTGCCTGATGCTCTGCTCGATAAAGTGTTCGAGCCACCTGAAAAACAGGTCGGGGTAAGCGCGGCCCGGGAAGTACTTTTCCCCCCACTGCACGATTGTCTTGATCTGCCGGAAGGCATTCTGGTGAAGATTATTTCCGTGTTTGCGGTAGGAGAGAACGATCTTGTTCCCCAGCGAAAACGTCAACTCGGGGTGTCGCACCATGTGCTGAAACAGGCGCGTCCGCAGAACTATGTCGTCCCCGGTCATCGTGTCATCAAAACCGCCCACGGCCATGAGGGCGTCGCGGCGGAACACCTGACCCTGGATGTAGAAGGAGCCAAGGCTCCTATACTCCAGCTCAATCAGGTCCTGAGCCGTTTCGGGGTGGTTCGCAGGAAGCGGAAGGTGAATGGCATCCGTAATCCGGTGGCCGTTTTCGTCGATCTCGTAGTGACCGGTATTGGCTGCGAAGACGATGTTCCGAGCTTTCGACAAAACCTCGACCGCATCTTTGATACAGTCCGGCATCAGGAGGTCATCCAACGACATCATTGTGACAAATTCGCCCGACGCTGCGTCCAGAACCTTGTTGAAGTTCGCCGGCACATTGCCGGAATTTTCCTGCTTTATGAAAGTGGTCGGAAAGGGGCTCTTAGCCAGTGCGGCCTCAATCACTTCGACCGAATTATCCGGTGATCCATCGTCCAGGACGATGATTTCGATATTGCGATAGGTTTGTTCGTAGATCGATTGCAGACCCGCCGAAGCAAATATCGCATGGTTGTAGGAGACGCATAATACAGAACACAAATGAGACATTCAGTTCTCGCTTTTCGGCCTCGTCATGAACGGGACGTTCAATTGAAGCGATTGACCGTCCAGCGCCCATGTCAGCAGGCGCGCAGGATCTCGGGTATGACTCGGTTTTTAACGAGTGATCTATCCAGTTGAGGCCCCATTGGCAAGCTCAGCACTTCTTGTGCCAGACGGCGGGCAATCGGGAAAGCCTCGGCTTTGAGGCACAGATCCGCATAGGCGCCCTGCATGTGCGGCGGGATCGGATAGTGGATGAGCGTCCCTACCTTGGCCTCGGCCAGATGCGCCTGCATCTCAGCGCGCATTGTGGTGCGGACAACAAAAAGGTGCCAGACAGGGTCCGCCCAATCGGGCACATGCGGCAGGATCAGGCTGCTGTCCTTCAAACCCTCGAGATAGTCGACGGCGATCGCGCGGCGCCGTTCGGTCCAATCGTCCAGCGCCTTCAACTTTACCCGCAGAACAGCCGCCTGCACGGGATCGAGGCGTGAATTTACGCCGGGCTCTTCGTTGACGTATTTCTCGTGAGAGCCGTAGTTACGCAGTATCGCCACCCGGGCGGCCAGGTCTGCGTCGTTGGTGGTCACCGCCCCGGCATCCCCAAGTGCCCCAAGGTTTTTGCCCGGATAGAAGCTCCAGCAGACGATATCGCCATGCCCGCCAAGCCGCTGCCCCTTGTAGGCCGCACCATGCGCCTGCGCCGCATCTTCGATCACCCGAAGCCCGTGGCGGCCCGCAATCTCGAGGATAGAATCTAGGTCGGCAGGCTGGCCGTAAAGGTGCACCGGAAGTACAGCGCGGGTACGCAGGGTGATGGCCGCTTCGATAAGGGTCGGATCGATATTGTGGGTGGCCGGGTCAGGTTCGACCGGAACCGGTATTGCACCAACACCAGAGACGGCAAGCCAGGTGGCGATATAGGTGTTCGAAGGCACGATAACCTCGTCGCCCGGCCCGATGTCCAGCGCACGCAGGGCCAGTGTCAGAGCGTCTAGTCCGTTGGCCAGCCCCACGGCGAACTTGCTGCCGCAATAGGCGGCCCATTCTGCCTCGAAGGCCTCGACCTCGGGACCGAGGATGTAGAAACCACTGTCTAGCACTCGCGCCACAGCGTCGTCGATTTGTTGCTTCAGCTCGCGGTAGGCCGCGCCCAGATCGAGGAAAGGGATCATTCGACCCCTCCACGCAGCGCGTTTTGAAATTCGTTATAGTCCCGGAAATAGTCGGACTCATCATAGACATGCGAGGCAAGCACCATGCAGACTGCGCCCTGACTGAAGGCATCCATTTCACGCCAGATCATCCGGTTAACGTAAAGCCCTTTGCGCGGGTCACGCAGCCAGAATTCGGTCTTGGTTTCTCCGTCGTCGATCTTAATGCGGAAACTGCCGGACAGCGCAAAGATGACCTGTTCAAGATCGCGGTGTGCATGGCCGCCACGTTCGGAGTCGACGGGTACGTTGTAAAGGTAGTAGACCCGAGCAATGTCGAACGGCAGATGGTTACCCCCTTCCACGAAGGTCAGGTCGCCACGGGGATCATGGATTTGTGGAAGGTCGATGATCCGGACGCTGCCCTGGTGCGCGGAAATTCGTGTCATGGAAAGGTCACCCTTTGAGAAGTTTTAGATATGTGGCGCGTAACTCTTCGAACAGCTTGCGCGGATAGTCAAAGAAGATGTCTTGCGCGGTCCTATTGGTTTCGATCATGCCGAGACGGCGATAGAACGCCTCGGCGTGGGTGTTTTCCACCCGGACATCAACCTTGGCCATGCCGAGGCCTAGATGGTCGAAGCCGATGCCAAATGACAAGAAGGCGCTTTCCAGCGCGGCCTTCCTGGGTTTGTTGGCGTCGAGGATCCAGCTGCCCCAGGTGAATTGGTCTTTTTCGATTTTATACAGGCGTACCAACCCGCAGCGGGTGCCGTCGTGACGTTCGATCACGTAATAAAGCTGCCGACACTGGGCCTCCTCGGCCTTGTAGCCTTCGATCCACTGTCGCTGATCCGCAACCGTACCCGTGACTGGGGACAGGTGCCTATTGTAGTGCGGGTTCGTACGCAGGGCGTACACATAGGGGGCATCAGCGGGCGTGATTAGCCTGAGTCTCAGGTTGGGCCCGGCCACTTGGGCAACAGACGATTTGGTCATGATCCCTTTAGAGCTTGTGGTGGCGCTGCGGTCGCAGTCGTCACTATGGATGTTTCCGACGCGATGCACCAGCCATAACTCCGGTCTCAGCCTGAGGCACGCCGTGGCCCTTTCGGCTTTGCAAGGCCTCATCGAACGGGCGAACCTCTCGGGCGCCAGGGACGTTCTCGAGCTTCTGGAAGCCAGGGTAGTCATGCGCGGTGTCGCAACCGGCCAGCTCCGGGCCGCGTGTCTGACCTGGCAGCCAGCGCATCGGGATAATCACGGTTTTATTGTCGTTGTCGTTCAGCAGGCCGCCCCAGTACCCGAAACTGGAATTCGAGCTCACCTGGTGATCGCATTCCGAGATCAGCAGAAGGTCCAAGTGTCCGGCCTCGGTATTGTTCACATCGATGCAGCGCCATTCGATGTGTGGCGGCAGTTTCGAAGCCAAGTGACTGCGCACCCAGTCGATGTCGTCAGAGAAGAAGAAGACCTTCGCCTTATCCTGACCCGAGGCTGAGACGATCTGATCGATGGCAGTTCTGTAGTAATCCTCGCCAAGCATCGCCATGCCGATGCTTACGTAGTCCCCACGACGCACATGGACCGCGATCGACATGGGCGCGTTATGAATATCCGACAGCACATCCCGGTTGGCCTCGTTCAACTCAAGGTCCTTGAAACGCAGTTCTGAAAGCACCTTGTCTTCGACGTCGGACACGTACTTCCAGTGTTCTGCGTAACCATCGAAATACAGCGGCTGTGGGTGATCAAAGATGGCCGGGTCGTACCAGTAGGGTTTCGGATTATTGTAGTAGAAATGTCGCTTGTAGAAATCGATCTCGTCCTGCGTGGCGGCGTTCATTTTGATGTTTGGAAACAGCGTAGTCAGGGTGAACAGCCGGCTGCTCTTGTTGGAGCAATCCATGCCGTTGGTCTCGAACCACATCAGATCGTATTTAACGACCATGCCGAAGGCCTTCTTGAAACACTCGCCCAACACGTACTTCGTGATTGCCGAGCAGAGCCCACCGTCAACCATGACAATAACTATGGGGTCTTCCCCGCGCGCGCGCAGGATCTCCTCTCCCTTCTGGCGAAGTGAACGGTTCTTTCGTTTAGCGACCAACGAATGCAAGGATTTACGAAGACTGCGAGGCGACATAGGCGTATAGATATGCCATTAAATATGCCATGACCATGCCAAAATAAAAAACGGCAATTTAAACCTGTGCCGTTCAGCGACGCCGCGATCCAGGCCCGCCTTACCCTGAAGATTTTGTTTAGGATGCCGCTCCGGCCAACGATCGGGTTCGTGCAGATTTTGTTGCGGCTGGTCGGTTTGGATTGGGCGGTCCAGACTAGGTTCAGGCCTCATAGCCAATAGATAACGAGTGCTGCGAGGGCGATTGCTGACAGGAAGACCTTTGGGCACCTGTCGTAGCGGGTTGCCACAGGCC
>NZ_JBQFVP010000028.1:0-8063 GCF_056539825.1 Ruegeria sp. B10 | reverse complement strand
CGTCAACCGCGTCGACAACGCATACGGTGACCGAAACCTCGTCTGCACATGCCCTCCAATGGAAGCTTACGAAGAAGCCGCCGAATAAAACCACAAACCCCCGCCGAAAAATCGGCGGGGGTCATCGAAGGGAACAATGTTTCTCTCACCTGACCCAATCAAACCAATTGGTGGTTCTGATGAAGCATTATGTCATACAAAATTGTCACGCAGGTGCAGCTCAAATCGCCAACGTGGCAAAAGAACGCCCTCATCACATCGAAGTCATTCTGCGCTGCCAAGAGGATAGGGCATCAGCAGAATTGGTCGTGGAGTTTTTCCATGCGTTGAACAAATTGATCGCTAAAAAAGCCTATGTGGTGACAGCAAGTGTTCTTGCTACCGACAAAGTTGGTGGACCACTTGATTGGGCTGGGCGGACTGCGGTTTTCTGGGGCGATTTGGAAAGTGCATGGTGCCCGGCAGGAGACCAAAAGCTTTGGGTTTCGCAAGTGATGAATCTGTCACCCAGAGTGATTTTGGTCGGCGCCGCCGTGATGTTGCTGGCACAGATGGCAGGCTCGGAACCAAGGGCGGCTGCAGTGCATGCCACTTTTGAAGCGGCTGCTTTTGAACAGGGAATTGTCAGCTGCGGGGCATCAACTTGCCTGGCGACAGATGGTCGATTGCACAGCGCCAATACCCGCATCAGTGCTCTGGGATTACTTTCGGAGCTCGTTTCGGATGATCACGGTCAACATATTGCTGATGCGCTACGCAGATATGTCGGATTGAGCGAGCCCGGTAAGAAAACCGAGAGTCAAATTGCCAATCGGCTCATCGGCGAAGCCAAAGGGGACGAGGTTGTCATTCATACGCTGGCGACCATGCTGACGCATATCGAAGACCCGTTGAGCATTTCAGAACTTGCCGCGACAGTCGGTACATCTGTCCGGCAGCTTCAGAGAAGATATCTTGGCAAAACGAATGCGAAGCTTCTGGACACTTACAAAGAGTTGCGTTTGGAGAGGGTTGGGATCTTGCTCAAATACACGGACATGCCCTTTGCAGAAGTTGCCGCCGCGACTGGGTTTTCGTCTCGTTCCGCTATGTCCCGAAGCTTCTTCAAACATTTCAAATCTACTCCCGAAGAAAGCAGGAAGCGGCGGTATCTTGGGTGTGAATAGAACAAGAGCTCTCAATTCAGCGTGCTGTTTCTGGATGCGCAAAAGCACCTAATAGCGAACGGTCTGGCGTTCAAAAACGAGGGCGTGGACGCCTGATTGGCTGCGCCTATCGTAGCGCGGAGATCAATTAGCACGATATCTGTGATAGCCAAGGGCGTCCGGTAAACCTTTTTTACTGCTGGGCACGCTAGCGACTAAATCGGCATGCGGGCCTTGCTTAGCAGCGTGTCAGATGTTGACTGGCTGATTGGAGACCGTGGCTAAGACGCTGACCGGCATCTGAGATGCGTCGAAAGAAAAAGGGATGCAGGCCTGTTTCGTAGGTCGAGGGCGACGCAAGCAGGCTGTCAAATACGACAAAGGTCACTACAAAGGGCGTAACTGGATCGAAATCATGCACTGCAGATCCAAGGATTTGCGGCGTGCCGCAATCCGCTACAACAGATGTCCGAAGATATTTCTGCCCGCCATAGAGCTTGGTTGGGGGTCACGCTTTGCGATAGATGAAGTCTCTTTCAGGATTGGCTGACATGGCGTCCAAAACGTCTTTGACCCGGCTATTCAGCGGTGACTTTTTGCAAACGGGATCGGTGGCTTCGGCATCCTGCGCAAAGGCCATCGCCTGACAACGACAGCCTCCGAAATCGATCTCTTTCCTCTCGCAGCTTTGGCAGGGTTCGGGCAACCAGTCGGTTCCCCGATAAGCATTGAAGGAACTGCTGTGGTGCCAGATGTCCAACAAGGGTTTGTCGCGCACCGACTCGAATTCCAGATGGGAGATCGTCTGCGCCGCATGGCAGGGCAGGACGGTGCCGTTGGGCGTGATATTCAGGCCTGTGGATCCCCAGCCGCCCATACAGGCCTTGGGAAAGTCCGAGTAGTAATCAGGCGGCACGAAGTCGATGGCCAGAACGCCCCGCAAATCCTTGCTGGCGCGGGCAACGGTGTCTTTCACGGCCTGGGTCTGCTCAAGCGTCGGCAGTAGCGCGGCGCGGTTTGGCAGGGCCCAGCCGTGGAATTGCACACAGGCGACCTCGAGCCTTCGGGCACCCAGTTCGACGGCCATTTCGATTGTGCGATCCAGATCATCAAGATTGTGGCGGTGCATGACCGCGTTCAGGGTCAGCGGGATACCCCTGTTACCGATCTCTTTGGCGATGACCATCTTTCGGTCAAAGCCGCCGCGATAGCCGCCAATGCGATCGGCCAAAGCCACATTCGTGCCCTGCAAGGACAGTTGGATGTGGTCCAGCCCTGCAGCCTCGAGCCGGTCCAGCCGTTTGGGGGTCAGCCCGATGCCGGAGGTGATCAGGTTGGTGTAAAGCCCGATACGTGCGGCCTGCGCGGTCAGGTCCTCGAGATCGCGGCGCGAGGCGGGCTCACCCCCTGACAGGTGCAATTGCAGGACGCCCATGTCGAAGGCCTGTTGGAACACATCCACCCAGGTCTGGGTGTCCAGTTCCGTTTCCTTGCGCTCAAGCTCCACAGGGTTGCTGCAATAGGGGCAGCTGAGCGGGCAGCGGTGGGTGAGTTCGGCCAAGAGCGCGATGGGGGCTGGGGCGGTCATGTCTGCACCAACACGTAAAGGCGGCTGCGCAGAGCCTGCAGGAAGCGTTGAACATCGGTTTCGACCTGATCGGCAGGGGCGCCGTAGGTGGTGGCAAGATCGGTGACAATCTGGCTAAACGCAGTCTTACCATCGACTCTTGACAGGATGGCGACACCGATGTCGTCCAATTCGATCACCTTTTCCGGGGCTTGCAGGACCATGCGGTCGCGCACCGCGTCACGCTGAACCCGCACGCCGCGCGGCAGATAGGGGCGGTCAGACTGGTGCAGCTCAAGCGTCATAGCAGGCCTTCCCCCGGTTTCCACGCACCGGGCGGGATCAGGCCCGGTTCCACATATCCCGACCAGAGCGCATCCAGCTGCGCCCACAACACGTTGGTTTTGAAGATCAGCGCCTCGCAGGCCATATCTTCTTTTTCCTCTGTGTCCGCATTGTCCAAAACCCAGTTCAGGCCGAATGCCACGTCCTTAGGGGCTTGGGTCAGACGTTTTTGGAAATAGGAGAGGCTGTCGGAATTGGCGAAGTCATAGTGCTGCAACAGGCCCTCAATCCGCTGTTCGTGGATTTTGGGGGCAAACAGCTCGGTCAGAGAAGACGCGACCGCCTGCAGCAGGGGCTTTTCACGCACGTAATGCACATAGGCGTCGACGGCGAATTGGGTTGCGGGCAGGATACCGCGGCCCGAGGCGACATAGTCGGGGTCCAGCCCTACGGCCTCGGTCAGTTTCAACCAGCGCCGGATGCCGCCGCCCTCGGTCCCGCCGCCATCGTGGTCTTCGATGCGAGATCGCCACTCGCGCCGGATATCGGGGTCAGTGCAGCGTGACATGAAGGCGGCATCCTTCATCGGGATCGCCGCCTGATAGGCCCAGCGATTGATCACCCAGGCGCGTACCTGATCGGGGGTGCATTCCCCGCTGTGCAGCCGGTGATGAAACGGGTGCTTATCGTGGTAACGCTCCGCCCCGATCTGACGCAAGCGGGCCTCTAGGGTTTCGCGGCTCATATCGTGATCTCCTGCCCGTCATAGGCGATGGTCCAGCCTGCGGCTTCCACAAAGGCGCGTTCCGGGCTGTCGGGTTGCAGAACAGGGTTGGTGTTGTTGATGTGGATGAAGGTTTTCGCCGCGCGGATGTCTTGCAGTCGGGCGATTGACCCCTCGGGCCCGCTGATCGAGATATGCCCCATCCGCTGTCCGGTTTTCACGCCGGTTCCGGTGAGGATCATCTCATCATCATCCCAAAGCGTGCCGTCAAAGAACAGCTGATCGGCATCCGCAATTCGGGCCAACAGGTCATCGGTCACCTGCGCGCAACCGGGGATGTAGTAGGCGGTCTTGTCGGCGGTGGTCAGCCGGACGCCCACGGTCTGTTCACCCAATAGATCGGTCTGGACGCTGTCGCCCTCCATGAACAGAGGGACCTTGCCAGGCACCGCAAAGAGCTGCGCCCGCAGCCCCACTTGAAGGGTGAATTCATCGCCCAGAGCAATCTTACGGCGGTCGACCTTCTCTCGGTTGACCGCGTCGAAAATCCGGTTCTGGCACAGCACGTCCAGAATATCGCCCGTGGCAAACAGGATGAACGGGGTCTGTTCACGCAGGCTGAGCAACCCGGCGATATGGTCGATATCCCCGTTGGTCAGCAGGACCGAGGCCACAGGCGAGTCGCGCAGTGCGCGGGGGTGCATTTTGGGGCTGTCCAGCATTTGCTGGCGAATATCGGGCGAGGCGTTCAGGATGCTCCAATTCAGACCATCTAGGGACACCGCCAACGAGGATTGGCCGGAGGGCGGGATCTTGCCCTTACGGGCGTCCTCGCAATTCCGGCAACCGCAATTCCATTGTGGCAAACCGCCACCTGCAGAAGCCCCAAGAACCAGAAAATGCACTTCGGGCCTCCGCTGCGTTTACGTGATCAGAACAGGTCGGGCTCGTACTCGCGGCCTTCGTCCTCGGACGGAGAATACATGTTGATCTCCATACCGCAGTTCACCTCTTTCAGCTTCGGTGTGCTCCAAGTCATAGTGTCCTCCCGATGAATGACTGGCGTTGTTAAAAACCTACTACCGGCGCGATTTTCGGAAAATGCTTCTTTGGTCGTAGGGATGGGGTGTAGTGTTGAGGGTCGGGTCGGCTGCGTCAACCGCCTTGGGGTCGTAGAGGCGGGACTTAGGACTTTCGTCGAATGTCATGGGCGCAGGGGGAAATATAGTCTCACGCTCATGCGCGCGATCCTGCTTCTTGTGTTTTTGCTTTTCAGCGGCCTGTCGGTTCAGGCAGAGCCTCTGCCGCGTGAGCAGATCGAAACCTATG
This sequence comes from Ruegeria sp. B10, assembly GCF_056539825.1. Classification (NCBI taxonomy): domain Bacteria; kingdom Pseudomonadati; phylum Pseudomonadota; class Alphaproteobacteria; order Rhodobacterales; family Roseobacteraceae; genus Ruegeria; species Ruegeria sp. B10. Next base: position 3,013 of record NZ_JBQFVP010000028.1, on the reverse strand, counting down.
TCCGCGCCCCTTTCTCGCTGGGAGATGCGCTGAACGATGACGGGGTCTACAGCCTGCTGAACTCGGGCGGCAGTGAGGCCGGATATGTGTTTGAATCCGAACCGTTGGCCCCCTTGCCGGGGTTTTCGGGCGCGCCGATCAACATGCTGGTGGTTCTGGACCTTGAGGGGCGTTTTCTGGACGTCCAACTGATCGAACACAATGAGCCGATCTTTGTCTCGGGTCTGGGTGAGGCCCCGTTTCACAAATTCTTTGAACAATATGGCGGGCTGTCGATTTCGGATTCGATTGTGGTGGGAACGCCCTATGGCGATGCCGCAGCGGGTTCACAGCTTGTTTATCTGGATGGCGTCACCAAGGCGACGGCCAGTGTGCGCATTGCCCACGAATCCGTCATGGGGGCCGCTCTGGCGGTGGCCCGCGAAAAGATGCAGGGGCTGGCCACCGCACCGCCCGCCTTTCCCGACCCCGAGTATCAGGAGGACCTGACTTGGCAGGATCTTGTCGATCAGGGCATCGCCACGCGCAAGACCTACACCAACGCGCAGGTCGACGCCTTGTTCGCGGGCACCTTGTGGGCGGATGACGACCCCAAGGCGCAGGATTACCCGGATGAGCCTTACTTGGATATCTGGGTCGTTGATCTGGGCCCAACTTCCATCGCCCGCGCTGCGCTGGCCGAGGACAGTTTCGACGACCTCCAGAGCTTTCTGGAAATCTCGGACAATGATGAACCGATCCTGGTGATCGAAACCGCGCGCCACGGGTTGGTCAGCGAAGATTTCGTGCGCAATACCGCGCCAGACTGGCTGTCAGCAGAACAGGACGGTTTTCCGGTCGCCCTGCGCGATGCCGATCTGTTCGTCGAGCTGGCTGATGGTTTGCCCGATGGCACCGCTATGATCCTGCGCACAGACCGCAGGTTGGGCTTCGACCCCTCGCGCGATTGGGTTCTGAAGGTGCTGGCCGTGCGCGAACACGGCATGTTCCAGCCCGAAACAGGCTCGGTCACGCTTGAGGTGCCGCATGTCACGCCCGAGCGGTTCTTTAACCGTCCGGTTCAGATAACGCCGGTCCCGCCATGGCTGGAGGCGCTCCGCAACCGTCAGACTGATATGATCGTTCTGGGGATTTTCCTGACAGGTCTCGTCGCCGCGCTCAGCTTTCGTATGAATTTACTAGCGGCCCAACCTTTGTTCACGCCACTCCGCTTGGGCGTGCTGGCCGTTGTCATCGGCTTTGTCGGATGGTGGGGGCAAGGGCAGTTGTCCATCGTCACCGTCCTTGGAACGCTTAGAGCAGCAGTCGAGGGCGGCAGTTTCGCATTCCTTCTGTATGACCCGTTTTCCTTGCTGATCTGGGCGGTGTCCATCGCCGGTTTCATCGCATGGGGCCGAGGGCTGTTCTGCGGCTGGCTCTGCCCCTTTGGCGCGTTGCAAGAGTTCGCGCATCACCTCGGCAAAGCCCTCCACCTGCCGCAAATTGAGCCGTCCGAGGCCTGGGACAGACGTCTGAAATGGTTGAAATACGTGATCCTTGCGAGTCTTGTGGGCGTTGTGTTCGCCGCCCCCGATCAGGTGGACAAAGCCGCCGAGGTCGAGCCGTTCAAAACCGCGGTCACCACCTTCTTTGTGCGGGAATGGTATTACGTGGCCTATGCGGCGGGATGGCTGTTCCTTGGAATGGTGCTGTTCAAGGGATTTTGCCGCTATGTCTGTCCGCTTGGCGCCTTCATGGCGATTGGAGGGCTGTTGCGCGGGCGCGATTGGATCGACCGACGCGCGGAATGCGGCTCTCCGTGTCAACTGTGCAAGGTCAAATGCAAATACGGGGCCATCGCAAAGAGTGGACACATCCAATATGATGAGTGCTTTCAATGTCTTGACTGTGTGACGATCCATGACGACAAGACGAAATGCGTACCTCTGATTGTCGCTGCCCGACGCCAAGCCAGAGAGGTCGCCGCCGAATGATAAACCGTCGCCGCTTCCTTGCCATCTCCGCTGCTGCGCTGGCCACTCCGGCTGTGGCCCAGCCCACAAAATGGCACGGCTATGCCCTAGGTGCCGAGGTCAGCCTAACCTTTGACGCCCCTCCGGATGTTGCCAAACCCGCCATCGCCCGCATCCGAGCCGAGCTTGAACGCTTTGAGGCATTGTTCAGCCTCTACCGTCCCGAATCCGATTTGTCTCGGCTGAACCGCTCCGGTTTTCTCAATGCCCCCGCTCCCGAAATGCTAACGCTTCTGCAGGCCTGCGATCGCGCCTACCGGCAGACCGACGGGCGCTTTGACCCAACCGTTCAACCCGTGTGGCAGGCAGCGGCGCAGAATGGAGACCTCGGTGCCGCGCGCAAAGCCATTGGGTGGGACCGGGTTCGGATTTCGCCCGATCATATTGCGCTGGATCCCGGCCAGGCGCTGACGCTGAATGGTATTGCACAGGGCTACGCCACAGATTTGGTCACAGAGGTGCTGCGTCAGGCGGGTTGGGACAATGTACTCGTCAACATCGGAGAGTACTACGCCGCTGGGCGCAACTGGACCCTTGGCGTCTCCGACCCTCAACACGGGATCGTTCAGACCCGGACGCTCAAAGATCAAGCGATTGCCACCTCCAGCCCAGCTGCGTTGCGACTGGGTGGTGGTCAATTTCACGTCCTGAATCCAAAAACCATGCAACCTCCCCAATGGTCGACGGTCAGCGTTCAGGCTGCAGACGCGACATCGGCAGATGCATTGTCAACGGCGCTTTGCCATGCAGATGAGGGTGAAATTCAAACTATCCTGGGTCGAACAACCGCGAACACCACTGTAATTTGTGTTCACCAGAATGGTTCCGTCCGGACCTTGCATTCATAACAAAAGCCCCGGGGTTTTGCCCGGGGCTTTAGGTTTTATCGCCTCTGCGATTACGCGCAGTTTTGGACGGCGCGTTTAGTCATCACTCCCACCAAATGCGCGCGGTAGTCTTTGCTGCCATGCATGTCGGCGATCATGTTCATCGGGTTGACG
>NZ_JBQFVP010000027.1:0-10970 GCF_056539825.1 Ruegeria sp. B10 | reverse complement strand
ACCTTGCCACCCAAATCGCAGGGAGTCAGCGGCTGCAAACGACCCGAAAGCTGACGTTAATCAAAAATGCTTGGAAGACGGCTTCGAGCCCATAGTGACCGATGCTGCGCGATCAATCGACGGCGGCTATGCGCAGAAAGCGGACTTTGCAAAGTCTCGCTAAGGCACCAAAACGGACGCTTATCGCTGTCTCGTATGCAGCAGGTTAATATCCCAAAAATGATCGTTAGTCTTCTGTGCCGCTGACCCAAGCCACCTTCAAGTTTGGATCGAAGAGCAACGGTTTCACCTCGACTTGCCTAGTTCTAAGCCAGACAGGCTCAAATTCTCTGTTGTCCGCCAAAGCATCAAGGCTTGTATCGTGCGTAGTCGAAGTCCATATACACGAGGCTTACGTTTTTCTTTTTCGACCTGCTGTCTCCCCAATTCGGCGTTCAGTCTTTCGATTCAGACCGACCACGCCGAGTCGCCGCAATGATGCGGGCGGCACGTATTAGGAGACTTCCACCATGGCAAATGGCACTGTAAAATGGTTCAACTCAACCAAAGGTTTTGGCTTTATCGAGCCTGAAGATGGCAAGCGCGACGTGTTCGTGCATATCTCAGCGGTTGAACGTTCCGGCCTTAGCGAATTGAAAGACGGCCAAAAGGTTACTTTTGACGTCGAGGCTGGCCGTGACGGACGCGAAAGCGCCGCCAATCTGGCACTCGCCTGACCTTTTGCGGGCACCCCATAAGGGTGCCCGTTTGAACAATGGGCGACAATAGGCCGTCGGAGACCAAGTAAGTTGCAACCTAAAGACTGGACGCGGGTGCTCGCGCAATACCGTGTGCCCGATGCGAAGCGCAGTGTTTTTGAACTTGCGATCACTGTTTTCCCCTTATTCGCGCTATGGGCCCTAGCGTGGTTTGCGTTGTCATTTAGCGTCTGGATCGCAATATTGCTGGCCATCCTGAATGCCGCATTTCTGGTCCGTATCTTCATCATCATGCATGATTGTGGTCATGGATCTTTCTTTAGAAGCCGCAGCGCATGCAATTGGACTGGCCGGGTTCTGGGTGCTCTTACCGTTACACCTTATGACGTTTGGCGGCAAAGCCATGCGATTCACCATGCCTCAACCGGTAACCTTGATCGGCGTGGTATGGGTGACATCCCTACATTGACCATTGAGGAATACCTGAAACGGAATTGGTTCGGGCGTGCCGCGTATCGTCTGACCCGGAACCCCGTCTTCCTGTTCGGTGTTGCGCCGATCTATACGTTCTTTATTCAATACCGCTTACCTGTTGGCTTCATGCGGTCGGGCTGGCTGTATTGGGCAAGTGCGATGGGAACAAACGCCGCAATTGCAGGGTTCTTGGCTCTGATTTTATGGGCCGGAGGCTTTGAGGTGGTGGCGTGTGTTTTCCTGCCAACCGTGATTGTCGCATCATCGATTGGTATTTGGCTTTTCTACATTCAACACCAGTTCGAACACACGACCTGGGACCGGGAAGAGGGCTGGAACCTTCAGAACGCCGCGTTCTATGGTAGTTCTCACTATGCCTTGCCTGGCATCTTGCGGTGGTTCTCTGGCAACATTGGTGTGCACCATGTTCACCACCTCGCCAGCCGCATACCGTTCTATCGGCTAAACGAAGTTTTGCGTGACCATTCTGAGTTGGAAAACTGCCAGCGTATTACTCTATATGAGAGCTTTCATTGTGCACGATTGCATCTTTGGGATGAAAGAAGTCAACGTCTGCTGACATTTTCCGAGGCTTTGTCGAACGCCAATTCCAATAGGCATTTAGTGTAGTCTGGCGCGTACCAGATAGGCTTCGACCGTATCACCACCCAGGGCGCGAATGGCCTCTAGTCGGTGAAGGCCTTCAATCAGCACGAACCTCTTGTTGTCCGAGCGTATCTGTATCGGGGTCTTCTGGCCGTTCTTCAGGATATCTTCGGCCAACGTCAGAACTTTTTGTTGATCAAGCGTTTTCGCCCGTTTCACAGGTACATAGATCAGGTCGAGCGGATATGGTCTTTTCTCCAACATAAGCTACGTGAGCAACCTTTCGTGCATTTGTTCCGGTTCAAAGTTCGCTACAAGAGCTGGGTCTGGAATGTACGTCATAGAACCGAACGAACAGCGTCGCGCAGTTCCTGATGCATAATCCAGATTGCTGGCTCATCTTCACTTTCGATGTGAGAAAATGCCAAAACCTGCGCGGCGCCATCATTCTGTGCCGATCCAGCTTCGGGAAGTTCGAGTTCCAGATATTCTGCGATCAATAGTCCGACTTTCTTGAAAACTTTGATGGACGCCTCGCGCGATTTGTAACCGGCTGCCTGAGACAAGTGACCAATGGTCAGACCTTCCTTGCCTGCGATTGTAAGTGCTTTGAGTATTGTAACCTGCGCAGGGGTGAGCCTGATCTGGCGCAATGCCTCGACGTATTCTCTTTTACTGGGAACAAGGGTGCCGGAGTTTCCCTCAAATCGGCGTTGACCGCTACGCGTCCTGTCTCGTTCTTCGAGAATTTCTTTCAAGGCTTCAATGGCCAATGCCGGTGTTTCACCAACTGCATCAGCAATCATTGCCTGCGTTTTAGCTGGTGGCTTGGGGAAGGCGCGCGCAACGCTGTTACCGCTCAGAATACCAGCCTTAATCAAGTACTTCCCGAACTCTTCTTCAATCACACCAGATACGTCAGCGTTCTGCGTTTTACGAACACTGCGGTCCTGAAATGCTCTTTGGTCCAGACCGCGAGCTGACGTCTTTGAAGCCGGAAGGGTTACTTGAGGGGCATTTTTACGCATCAGAGAAACACCACTACAACTATCGCCACAACAAAAACCGCTAACGCGATAAACATCTTAACTATGTAGGACCTGCGATGAGCCTTTTCGGCTTTGAGCATTTTGCCCAAGTTTTCGTCTATCGAGTTGTGGTTCACGGCTTGGTCCTTCCGGATATGTCGGGCGAGATTGATTTCCATTAACCTATTGTCGCGGCACATTTTCGGTGCACGTATCGTTCTGTCGTGTGAACGGCCGATTGCATTCCCAACCATCACCTCTTCGATTCAAATGAGCGTTTGAAGGCACAAGGATCGCAACGCACCTGTCCCGGTTTGCGCGAAAACCACGTTCACATTTCCATCCGGAATAGGTTTCAGGTGCAAGGTACGCATGCTGCGGAACTGCCACAGGCTCACAGCCGCTATCCGCTGCCCTATAACCTCTGAGACATACCCATCCTTCTGAGCTTCTTTTGTCGCTCAGACGACCGTTGCTTGGGACACTAATCGCAACACAATCCTGATCTTCCTTGCGAAACCCCCAGTCACAGTGTATCTCCTGCGCGCCAAACCGGGTTTCGACGTACCCGTTTTGAGGCGCAATCAATTCTTCGCATTTTTCTCCGACACGCTGGAACAGCCGATTGCACTCCCATCGATCTCCGGTCGATGCAAGATATCCGTTATTGGGAACTGCTATTTCCTCACAAAGATCTCCAACACGCTGGAATCCATGGTTGCATTCCCAAACTGGACCAAAGGCACTGCCGGTCAAATATGCGTTTTCTGGTACGTCCGTTCTTTGACAGGATCCGTTCTTGTTATCGAAACTTTCGTCACAAACAGATCCGTCGGCATTGCTGGCGACTTGAGCAGGAAGCTTCGTTCCTGTGAGCAACACCAAAAGTGTCGGGATCAAACAAAGAATGCAGCGCGTAAACACGATGAACGACTGATTGAAACGGAACCTGAGACCTGATCTATCGGTCATTAAGCACGCAATTTATGAGCCATGTGCTGTTCATACGGCGCCTTCTTTCATGGGTCACGAGATGACTGGAGCATGTCAAGTGACAGTTGCGAATGCTTGCGAGGAACGAGCTCATAGCGAAGACCCCAGCGAAACCCGTTCCTATGCTGAGGCACATGCTACAATTAGTCTGAAGGCCATTGGATTATCGTAACCGGCAGCATCGCGGCGGCGAGTAATTTTTTACCAATGCACTCTTGTCGTTCCTAGTCTGTGAAGAGTCAAGGACGCACGCTCGTCAAGAAGCGTGTGCTGCGGAATGGTCAATTTTTGAGACCGGCGAGTTATTAGGTGGTTAAGAGAATAACTGAGAGGCAAAATTCACTTTGGGGCAATTTAGGTTGACAATTCGTCTGTGAAATCGCCGGATTTCTTGGGCAACAATCTTGGAGGTGGTGAACGCTCGCCGCGCCGGCCTATTGCCGACACCGAACTAGGAGATTCGCAATTTCTATCGACAGTTTTGCGGACACTGAGATTGGAAAACACCTCGCCGACGCTGCACGTCGTTGCCGTATGGTTTTCTTCACTGGATTACCAGCGTCTGGAAAGTCATTTCTGTTGCGCCAGCAAATATCCATTTCGGTCTCGTTGGGACGACGCGTACATATCATGCGGTGGGATACAGGACTCGCGGCGTTTCAGACCGAAGACATACTCGCAAAGTACCCAGATGTTTCAGATGGAACTCATCCGTTGATCCGAAAGGCAGCCGGATTGTGGGGCCGGAGAGCCCTAGCGCGATGGCTGACAGAGACTACCGATCCCACTGACATGATTGTCGGTGAAGTCCCTATCATCGGAAACAGGTTTTCCGAGTTCATCCAGGCGCAGCCGGATCAGGTTGAACCAGCCTTAGCATCCGAGGCAACCACCTTCATCTATCCTGTTCCTACAAAGAGTTTGCGCGCCAATCTCGAAGCCATCCGAAGGTCTACGTTTGCGAACCCAAAACACCCTGATGAGGCCAGAGATGCGCCTCCATCGACAATGGAACTGGCTTGGCGTTTGACGTGTACCAAGGCCGCAGAATTGGGTTTGATCTCTGAAGCGGACAGTCATTCTCCGTACGAGGAGATGATTTATTTGCGGTTTTTTGAGCACCTACTGCAACATCGAAACGCCATTAGAATTGGGGTCGATACGATTTATTCAAATGCCGGATCAGCCCATGATCTGGATGCGAACGTCTTAGAACTCAGTGCTAGCTCAGACGAAGTAAAGTACGCAATCGCAGAGGTAGAGACTACCTTTACAGTCGAAGCAGCCGCTCGAGAAGTTGAAAACTGGTATCGGGTGTAGCCTCGGACAAAGGTCTGTTCGGTTGGCATTTCGGAATTTGCAAAGCTTGGTTGCGAAGGTCCGCTTTGGGCTGACTGCGGTCCTTTGAATTAAGAATGCGGATGGCTGCAAAGTCCGCGTAGCGGTCATTCGCAGCAACTGTGCGAACGTCTGCACTGAGCCCATTTTGACCGATGCTGCGCGATGTCCTAATGACAGCAATGCGCAGAAAGCGGACTTTGCAAAATCTTGGGTACAGATCGTATTAGAAGTCTATTTTCTCAGAACTCTGGGCCTAAGCATCGATGGCTGGGGATTAGAAGCGCGAACGACGGATTCAGTTTCAAGGTTCAAATCCAACTCAGCGGATCGCCCAGAGACTGTTGATCTTCCCCGAGTTTAGAGCGGAGTGAACAGATAGAATGATGCGGCGTGACGCCAATTTGTTTCCTACCGACCCGGAGCGGGCAGGGATTGGCTCAAGGCAGTTCCAAGAAGGGTCAAGATAAACGCAGAAAACAAATCGCTGAACAGAGTTCTGGACTGTGACATAGATGATCTTCGCCGAGGTTGGGTGTGGGTGAACTAGTAGTTGAAACGCAAACCTAAGCCGGCACCTTTATCGTAGGGGCGGTCGGAACCTATACCGATGAGGAAATCAGCATAAATTGCGATGCCAGGACTGAGGTTCTTGCCAATCTGGAACTCAGCGGTCGCTGGCCAAGCATCGTTCTCCCAGTCATATGGTGCTTTGATATCAGCCTTGGCCCAGTACCCATCGCCAAACGGTTGTAGCGCAATCAACCGCATCGCGGTTTGGTTTATGTCCGTCGGGCCATTGTATGAAGCAAAATGCTGGAGCAGTGGGATCAGCGTCAGCCCTGATTTTGTGTTTGCAAAGGCGAACCCGCCAAAAGGCGCAATTTGATCGGACCCGGTTCCGATCCCTTTTCCCGGGTCGCCAAAGTCCAGTATCCACTCCAGACCAATGGCCGACTTGATGGCCCACGTTTCGTTGAGCGGTCTCTGAGAAGGGAAATAGATCGCTTTGAGGCTCAATTTCTCAAAGTCAGTGAACCGAGTTCCAGTCACATCCGTTGAGTTGTAGTGCAACTCATATTTCAGTTTCAGATCAGGCCGCAGCATGTATGCGCCATCTATAAAGGCGTCCTGCTTGTCAGCACCGTTGCCCAAATCAAAATACTGATACCGGATGTCCGTGTTGTTGACTGCGGCCAAAGGGTTTGAAGCGTTTTCATCGGCGATTGCTGGGGCCGCAACAATGCCAGTCGCCAATGCAAGGACAAGCGCTTGGATTTTCATATTGTTTCCAGAATTTTTGTTGTGGATGCCAAGCCCCACATCAAGCATATCATTATCTGATGCGGGGCTTGCATGACTCTTATCAGCTTCACCTTTTAGTCGGGCTGAATGTCCCGCTTGGCGACAAAGGCATCCACCGCTGCGACGGTTTCAGGACGAAGGTTCACGATACCTTCATAGGGACGTCCAGTCGCGGCCGGTTGATCGGGGTACATTTCCTTGAATTTCAGGTGGCGGGCAATAATGCGGTTAAACTCGTGTCCAGCCCATGCTCCGATCTCGGTCGATACGCTCTGTTCTTCGCGGGGGTCGCGGAACAGGTTGTAGAACTTGGCCACGATAGCATTTTCACCTTTGGCCGGAACTTTGAGTTTGATGTGTTCCTTTACCACCTCTTTCAGCGAATTGATCGAGTAGATCAGTACATGATCCCTGCGCCCATGCGTATCGCCAATAAACATCAGGGACGTCTGATCGACACCGTCAATGATCCGGTCGCGGGGGATGGCATCCATCGCTCCGCCGATACGCGCAATTGACGTGAACAAATCAGAGATATGAATAATGTCAGATACAATCGAGTCTCCCTCGATCAAGCCGGGCAGGCGGGCAAACGCGTCCACCCGAACGCCTCCTTCAGACGTATCGGCCTTGCCGCCGCGGAAGACCAGCGGCGAAAACCCACTGCCGGGGGCATATTTGGTGAAGTGACCGTTGTCGCCCATCAAAACGATTAGGGTATTGTCCCTGAGCCCCAGCGCATCGACTTCGTTCAGAATGACCCCGATCCATTCATCCAGCTCTTCCATGCTTTCAACGAATGTACCGCCGTTGGGTGTCGTGAACGCCTCTCTCGTCGTGCGCGTTGTCGACAGAGGGACAAGCGGCCAGTATTGCAGGAAGAACGGTTCATCCCGTTCTGCTAGCAGGCGCAACTGTTCCATCGCCTGTGCCTGATAGCGGATATTCATTTCATTGTATTTGTCCTGGGTCCATTTCTCACCCGGTTCCATATGGACTTCGCGAACCTCCCCGCCAATAACAGCTTCAAGGCCGGTAATCATGTGTCCCGGATCAGGGCGAAACCAATCATCCAGCGTGTATTTGGAATTGTAGTTGTCTTCCCCTATGGCCATGGTGATTTCTTCCTTGGCTGCATCTTCGTTGAAGATGGCCAACTGGCCCTGCTGATGGATGGGGAACGCGGCGTAGTCAAAGCCCTGATAAGTAGGCCAGGATTCCTGAATGTCGCCCATGTGCCATTTGCCAACATGCGAGGTGTTGTAGCCTACGGATTTCAGAACTTCGGCAATTGTGACTTCTTCATCGGCAAGGCCAAAACCTGAAATATCGACGGCCGTATCGCCCATCCCATTGCGATACGGCTGGCGACCCGTCATGAAGGCGACCCGCGACGGTGTACAGGACGGCTCGGTATACATGCGCGCAAACCGCATGCTTTCCTCTGCGAGCGCGTTAATATTGGGCGTCGAATACCCGCGTATCGCGTTCATCTCGGGCATACCCATGTCGCCAAAACCCATATCGTCAATAAGGATGTAGAAGATGTTTGGAGGGTTCCCTCCGTTTTTCTCACGAAAATCGGCCAGCAGTTGGTCAACCTGTGCGTCGTTCTCGACCCAAACGGCTTCGTTTTGCTGCTTCAGCACATAGTATTCCGCATCATGCACGATATTGCTGTCCTGAGCTGCCGCCGTGATAGCGGAGCCGGCAAAGACCAGCGCGGAGAGGAACAGTTTTGATTTCATGAGATACCCCTGTTTCATGATTTACTTGTTTTCAGACCTTCAAGGATCAGATGATGGCAAAAGGTTGAAAGGGAGAGTTCGCTGTCTTCAGCCTGTGAGCGCAACAACTCTTTTTCGCTTTTGGTTAGCAGCGTTACGACGCGTTCGGTGCGCGCAGTATCGTCAGGCAACGATGGGCGTCCGAACCTCTTCCCTCTCGATTTGTCTGCTTTGTCTTGCAATTGTCCAAGCCTACATATTCGAATAACATTTCATGAAAACTACCTGCGGGGCGGAATGGACGACATCAAAAAACGATCAGCCCCCAAAAAAACCTGCGCCCCAAACACACTTTTTTTGCAGGACCCTTCGCAATTCCGCGAGCTGTCCCAATGGGATGTCGAGCTACGCCAAATCGAAGAGGGAACTATGAACTCTTCGGTATCCGTTTGGGCAGGTCTTGACCTTCAAATGATTGATTTGTCGTTTGATAAGGCTGTGTACCAAACCGGTGTTTCTCGCCCTGACATTCTAGCGTTTGGCTTACCAGACAAAGGGAGTGTACGGACTTGGCTTAACGGCTCACCCTCAGACACCGCTCTGATGAATTTTGGTAGCGGAGACCCTTTTGAAGGCGTGAGCAATTCAACGCTCACAGGCCTGACCTTTGGCATCGACATCCGAAGGGCTCAACGGATCGCCAACGATTGCGGTCTTGATATCAGCACCGTGCGAAATGACGCTATAAGATCTTTCGTTAGCGACGCTGGCAAGCTTCATTCCTTAGTCAAAAACAAAGCGCGCTTTCTAATTGGATCAGCGGCCGGACCAAGCTCTGATAGTGAAGAGAGTGATATGATCTTAGAGCTTCTGGAAATGCTGGTGGTAGGCGAAAAATGGAGTGATCGGCGAAACAGTAAAAATAGAACCCGTTTAGCACAACAAGCCGTTGAGTTCATGCGGGCCCATTTGATGGATAACGTGTCAATCGGTGAAGTATGTGCAGATATTCAGGTATCCGCATGCACTCTTCGTCGCGCGTTTCAGGAAACATATGGGGTGAGCCCCAAGCAGTTTTATCTAAGAGCCCGTCTCGGTGCTGTGCGCCATGAACTGGTATCCTGCTCGCCAGAGGAGAGTATATCGGACATCGCAAACGCTTACGGATTTTGGCACATGGGTCAGTTCGCGCGAGACTACAGAGCACTCTTTGGACAACTGCCGACACAAACGTTGTCAGGCAAAATGAACTGAAACAGAGCTTGGCAGTACGCGGCCTAACTTGTCCGCAACACTAGAATTGCAAAGTCGGATTTTGAAGGTCCGCTTAGGGCTGAGACCAGTCATCAGAAAGCGATGAGTCTACGGCAACTTTGTCCGCAGAGCGGTCTTTCGCTGCAACTTGCTTGAACTTCTACTTTGCGGACAAAGCGTCCGTATAGCCAAGATTGCTTTGCCGGTAGGTTTCACGCTTTCGGCAGATATTGATCAAGCAGAGCATCCACCAGGCCCTCTTGCAACCGGTACCCTTTCTGCTGGTCTACTCGCAGTATGTCTTCCAATATTACAAACTGTTCCATGCCGGTTGTCATGGCCAAACGAAGGGTCAGGTCATCGTAATCGCCCCGTTTCATAGTTCCACGAACGGGTAATAGGGCCTCGCCAAATGCTTTCACCCTTCTGGCGCCGCGCATTTTGACAGTACTGTCCTGAAGTGATGCCTTTAGAGACTCAGCCAAAAACTGACGGAAGTACGCCTCATGTTCGCGCGAGAAATCCAGATAGTAGCGCGCCACAGCATGCACACGGCTTCGTACATCCTCAAGACCTTCCAGCAGTCTAGCAGTTGGAGTCACCTCTACGTCAAGGGTCGCATCCAGGGCCAAAACGCCGGGGTCGGAGAAGTACCGATATACCGTCGCGCGGCCAATTCTCGCGCGCTCTGCGACTCTAGCAAGGGTCACGTTTTCTCCTTCGGACATGAGCTCACGTGCCGCCGTCAGCAATGCCTCTCTTGTTCTGTTCTTTTGATTGGTTCGAGGAGCCAAATCGCGAATCCTTAATGATACACTTGTCTCATGAAGAGATTTATGTATCATATAGGCACATTCATCGAAGTAAAGGGAGCCGTTGAAATGACAGAGTCTCGCCCACGCAAATATCACCTTCTCGGTAATCTTCTGACATTCCACGCGTTTCCTGCTGAAACCGGAAATCGCTGCACCATCGTCGAGATCAAGACCGCCCCAGGTGCAGGCGCGCCACCCAACCATCACGCTGGCGAAGATGAAAGCTTCTATGTGTTAGAAGGTGAGTTTGAATTTTTCCTGAACGGCGAAACAAAAAATGTAAGCATCGGTGATTTCGTGAAAGTCCCGGACGGCGCGGTGCATGCGTTTACCTGTGTTGGACAAAGCCCAGGTCGCCTATTGTGCATCAACGCCCCAGGAGAAATGCACGATACATTCTTCACCGAAGCGGGTGAAGTAATGCCTGACGGCACCACAGACATTCCTGCCCCCGATGGGCCACCCGACATTCCGGCCATCATGGCGGTGGCCGAAAAGGCAGGTATGACAATTTTGGCGCCACAAAGTGCTCCTGCCTGAACTTCATCTTCGAAGCGGGAGCCTGCAAACTAGCGTTTCTGTGACGAGTTAGGAAAATGTGCCAAGCTGAAAAAACGGGACCACACTGGCAACGTCCGCAATGGGCTCGAAGCGGAAGATTAACGGGAGATTCCGAAAGTCTGCTTGGGAGCGGCGAGCGGACGATCCCGCCCGCCTAAAAGGTTAAAGATC
>NZ_JBQFVP010000026.1:0-21212 GCF_056539825.1 Ruegeria sp. B10 | reverse complement strand
GATCTTTAACCTTTTAGGCGGGCGGGATCGTCCGCTCGCCGCTCCCAAGCAGACTTTCGGAATCTCCCGTTAATCTTCCGCTTCGAGCCCAAAGCGGTCACCTTATCTTTCGAGCTTACGGCGGATTGGTTGACCTGAGTCAGCGTCTATTTTGAGTTCACCATCACCAACAACTAACGTGCCGTTTACGAGAACGGCTTGCACCCCAACAGCGGGTTGGTTTGCGTTTTCGTATGTGGCTAGATCCGCCACTGTCTTGGGGTCAAAGACGACAATATCGGCATCCATTCCAACTTGCAGACGCCCCTTCTTTCTCATTTGTGGAACGAATTCCTCAAGCGTTTGAGCTGGCATCAAGGACATTTTTCCAATTGCTTCCTTGAGCGACAGCAAACCCCGTTCGCGCACATATGACCGAAGGATTTTGGTGAATGCTCCAGCCGACCGCGGGTGACTGAATACATTTTCGGGAAGTGGCCAATCACTCCCTTCATAGTTCAGAACTGACCCGCTTTCGTCGAAGTAGGACCAAAACACAGCATCCGAGGCGATCATGACTGCTGGGTGGGTAACGGACGCATCCAATAGCGCAAGCGCTTCCGGATCGTTCTCGTCCAGGAAATGCCATGTGACAAAGGTGCCAGGCTCGTTGTCCTGGTAATCGGCGAGCTCTTGTTCTGTCATGCGATCTGAGCCCAGTTGAAAGTTCTGTGCCGTAGAGCTCATGCGTTCTCGCCATCCGTCTCCTGAGAACATCGCGGCTCCTACAACGGTGTTCGCGGCACCGTAAGGATAGGCCTCTACCGTGACGTTAATGCCTTGAGCCTGCGCACGTTCTACCAAATCAAGGGTGGCGTGGATGTCTTCCAATGAAGAACTGTTGATATGACAGATATGCATGTGTGCGCCTGTAAGCGCGGCGTTCGCAATCAATTCTTTTATTGCCTCAAAAGACCCCTGCGGTTCCAAATTCGATGCGTACCGCACGTGCGTATACGTGGCCACGCCATAGTCAGCGGCCATATTTGCCAAAGCAAAGTATTCTTTTTGTCCGTATCCAGGCGCGTATCCTGCATTAACGCCTATTCCCAATGCCCCCTCTTTCAATCCTTGCTCTACTAAGTCCAACAACTCCGCCATACGAAGCGGATCAGCGATTTGTGTCTTCCAATCGTCGAACCTCTGCGCATCTTGAAAATAGGATAGTTCGGCAACAGGCCCTTCACCTGTGAACGCAGCTATTCGGCCAAAGGTCCAAGCGGCAGACGCCCCATAGTTCAGTGGCGTCTGCTGCCGTTCCATTTCAGCATACCAATCTGCAATAGGTAGGATACCGGACTCCAACTCCAAAACAGTTGTTACGCCTTGCATCGCCTGCATACGCATGTCGCCCAAGTTCATGCCGTGTGCATGCAAATCGATGAACCCTGGCGCTACAACAAGATCAGTTGCATCGATCTCCAACGAACCTTCCATGGCGAACTCGGAGATTGCGGATATCTCGCCGCCGTTGATCCCGAGATTTCGGATGGCGTCCAATCCTGTCTCAGGATCGATGACCCGCCCGTTCGTTATGACTATATCGTAATCCTGCGCCGAGCAGGTCGTGGCAATGGCCACAAAAATTGCAGAAACGAATGTGCGGTACATGACCTGATCCTCCCTGTCCCCAGCGTAAGGCGATGAAGGAACAGATCAATTTAATATTTTGCCTAAGTCTGCTTTGTCTGCTTTCCGCCCTGAGTAGCCCTCTGAGCAAATGCACCAATGTCAGCCTGAAACCCAAAGCTAGATCCAGCCGCAGTGGCAGAGAGCTGGTCACTGGTGCTTAAGCACTAACTTGACGGTCAAGTTGGCTATGTCGAAGCAAGAGTGATGATGGGAGCTACGGTTTTTGTGACAACACCTGACCTCGACTTGTAAACGAGATCCCTTGAGTGCCGCTTCCACCGACCATGATTGCTTCAACGATGGGGGGTAGTACCGGTATTTCTGCCGACCAAGTAACTATGAAGTTCGCACCAATCCCGTCGCCGACACTACCAATAGGTACAAGCGCATTCATCGACCCAAATGGCATCAGTTGAACGGGCTCATTTATGAGAGTTTCCAGAAGCTGCCCCGCTCTGTCGTAATATTCGACGCGCTCAACTTTGATCTCTGATTGCAGACTAATGTTGTGCACAACGAGGGTAGACGAGAGCGGTTCGCTGCGCCCCTCCTGCGTAAAAACTCGCGAATAGGAAGGAACATAGATGACTTGAGATGTTACACTCTCCGAAACTTGTGCGAATGAAAGGCTTGGTAAGGTCGTCAACGCAACCAAAACCATTGAGAATGACCAGAAAGATCTGCTGGAGAAAAACTTCATGTAGGCGCATGCTCCGTTTCTTCTGTCGTTAAAATGAGCATACGGATGACAAGATTCGGCGCAAGAATATGTCCGCTTTGTCCGCACAACAGACATCAAGGGGAATTCTTTCAACGTCCGAATTGAGCCCTAAGATATTGTTGTCAAAAAAAGCCGGGCTTCAAACTAGTTATAACAGATAATCAAATATAATTAACATAATGTGAATTATCAGGAGAACACCGTTGTAGTGGCGCTCACTTGTTCCAATCTACTCTCCTATCGGAAACTAAATCGCTGCGGGTTTGCATTCCCCTAAGGCAGCTCTGTGGGACCAAACTCCAGTTCGCCGTCGCGCGAAGCTCTAATGACCGCTGTGCGCAGAAAGCTGACTTTGCACAGCCACAGACTGCACTTCAAGTAGCACTTCATTGCTTGGTGGGCGCCAGATCGGTAATCGTATTGAGCAATTTCATTTAAGTATTGCTGCATGACATTCTGTTTTATCCATAGTCTGAGCACGCAACACACTGGCTTCCATATGCTTAAGACAGGCGACTTTTAATTCGAATTTGCTTCACGCGCAGCTTTGGCTCGAAAGTTTGCCAATTTTGACGCGTCAAATTTTGCAGCCCCGGAACCTAATTTTCCAGTGGCGCTTGGACCGTTGACCTCATCCGCGTCAGTGAACTTCCAACCATAGGCTGGGAGATCATCTCCTGCCTCTACATACTGAGCTTCAAATGAATACGTTGCTCTCATTGGAACGAACCCATCCACGAAATTCATCGTCCTCTCTGACGGCGAAATAGAAACTATCCCTGTAAGACGAACTGGCTCGTGAAAGCGTTCTGGATACCAATCTTCCGGCAATCGAACACGAATAAGCTGGTTTGGGTTCGGTGGAGGTGTATGGCTGCACATACCTCTCTCCGGAACCAAGTAAGCGACGTTTGTACCATCAGGGTCCGGTGGTGCGGGTATCGCATAACCCGCCAGCTTTACGACTTTTCCGTCAATTTCTGGATTACCAGCCGTGGCGGCTTTCTTTCGTCGCTCTGCAACGACCCATCGTTGTTCAATCAACCAATCAATGTCGATTCCAGCCTTTTGCAGCGGCGTCTCATTTTCCAGAATTTTCGCTTCAAGACTTTTGCGGACATCTTCGGAATGGGCTCCACTATCCAGTCTGAGCTTTAGTCGGACGACTTCAACAAGATTACTAAGCTGGTCAGGTGTCAGTTCTTTGAAAGGATCTACGTATTCCTGAGATTCTTCATCAATCAATTGGTTCCAGTCTAACTCAGCGATTTCTGCGGACAACGACGTTGAAATCAAAGAGGCAACACAGACTATTCTCCAAATCTTCATGACTTGTCCCTTTCAACCGTATGGACACTTGGATGTTGGTCAATTCGTCATCAACTGCCAGCTTAAGGCATTAATGGATACCTGGGCTTCAAGCGAAACGCAGTTCAAAGCTCGTTTTTATAGATGACGCCGTCCTTCATAATCAGGTCGAAGTTTTCTTGTGGGTCCCCTACAAGCTCCAAGTTTTCAAGCGGGTTGCCGTCCACGAGGATCAGATCAGCGTATGCGCCATCCTTGATAACTCCGAGTGGACCTTCTTGGTAGGGATGACGGGGGCCACTCATTTCCATTAGGCGGGCATTTTCAGAGGTCGCTATCTTGAGCGCTTGATAAGGAGTCATCCAAGTTCCCAACCTCACAAGATATTCGCTCTGTTGATACGCCTTTGATGGATCCATGAGTTGATCGGTGCCAAAGGCGAGATTAACGCCAATTTCGACGGCCATTGGGTACAGCGCGTCTACAGCATCAGTCACCTGTTTCCACTTTTTTGCGCTAACTGGGCTGTCCCAAACCATATCGGCCTCAAACATCGCTTGAGGACTGAGCCAAGCGCCTTTTTCCTTCATCAATTCCAGTGTTTCTCTTGATGCGAAGAAGCCGTGCTCAATGCTCATCACGCCGTTTTCTATTGAGGTACGGATACCTCTGTCTGTCATCACATGCGCCAAAACATAGGTGTTAAAGTTCGTTGCCTCTTCGACTACCGCACGAATTTCGTCGACCGAATACTCGCTCACATCCAGCGGATCGTATTGGGAAGAGACACCACCACCCGTCGTGATTTTGACCTGAGTAGCACCAAACTTGAGGATTTCTCTGGTTCTCTTTCTGACTTCAGGTACACCGTCAGAAATCATCGCCATCATGTTTTTTTCCCAATAGCTCAGTTCCGAGTTGGAGTTTCTTGGGTTTTCAAGCAGCGTGTGAAAGTCGGCATGGCCTGACGTTTGGCTCATGAAGGGTCCGGAAGGCAAAATGCGATGACCGGGGTATTCACCAGCGTCAATCAGTTTCTTGATCGTAAAAGGATTTCCGCCGGGGTCTCTAACGGTGGTGAACCCACGCATTAAGGTCTCTTCTGCCCCCTTCATACTGCGAATGGCCACTTCCGACATGTCGCCTTGATTCAACATTAGAACGGATGCAGGAGTGTAGGCATATGTCGTATGCCAATGGACGTCGATCAAACCTGGGATCATCGTGCGACCGCCACCGTCAATCACAACCGCGTTTTCGGCTTCGATTGGGTCGGAGGAAACAGCCGTTATCAAATTATCTTCGATTAAAACGTTAGCATTCTCGATGCGCGTTTCGTTTACCCCGTCAAATATGTGAACATTGGTTATGAGAGTCTTTGCAGGATCCTCTTGTGCGCTCACCAGCGGCGCCAGCATACCCGAGATTATCACGCTGAAAGTTGAAAATAAAATTTTGCGCATATCTCTCACCTTAGGAATATCACAGACTTCGATTTCTTGAATGTACCGATTGGAGCCAATGCACCGAGGAAAATCGATATGAACTTTTTTAAGGAGTTGGGTGAAGGGAAACCTGAGCTTTTCACTGCAACCGTACGAGAAGCTATGTCGGGTGCGGTTTTTAATGGTGACGTGATACAATTGGGAAGGGGATCTGACGAAGGTCAAATTCACGGCGCTCGGTTAGGACACTCTCGTTTGTCTAGGGTTCGCTTTCTGCCCAAAGCACTGGTACGAACTTTACAAAACGAAGACTTTGCTAACTTTACTGTTCCAATCTGCTCATCAGAGTCTTGGACGGTCGGCGGCGCTCAGTTGGAAGATAAATCCGTTTTTTTTAATTTTACCTCTTCAGAAACCGAGGTAATTGCTAGCAATCGACTTTCTATTTGTGGTCGCGTGCCCCTGCAACGATTTCTCGAAGAAGTTCAACTTTTTTCCGGCAGAGACGCATCAGATTTATACGGACCAACGGTCATTGTGAATATGCCTTCTGATTGCCACGCAACATTGGTACGAACACTAAACTGCATATTGAACCTAACCGATGGTCAATCTACGCAAAGTGAATTGGAGGGGCGTCTTACAAGGACGATGGCCATTATTTTTGCCATGTCTGTGAATAGTGGGAGTGCAAACAAAGCGACTTGGTCTCAAAAAGAAGGTTTGGTCTCAAAAGCAAGAGAGTACTACGCATCCGGCTTGTCAAATAAGCCATCAGTGGCGGATCTGTGTCGAGCAACCGAGGTAAGCGCCCCAACATTAATCTCAGCGTTTCGCGATGTAACGGGTGAAACACCAGCAAGGTTTTTTGCCCTTCAAAGATTGGCCAGTGTCCATGATAAACTTGTACAGGCGTCCAAGCCAAAACCCATGGTGAAGCAAGTGGCGCTTGCTCACGGATTCACCGATCTGGGACGATTTGGCAGCCTGTACAAAAGTGTTTATGGAGTTCTACCTTCAGAGCAAACTAAGTGTTTTGCACCCATTTGACCAGTTGCCTTTTTCGTTCTGTCGAAGGACGTTGAATACCAATAGCGGGTACGACACAGCAGAGTTGCCTTGACGGATTGGAATGTCACCCCGACCATCTACTAAACAGAACTAGGGATGGGAAAGCGGAATGTTTTCACTTTATTTGAATTTCTTCAGGCTCTTAAAAGCGATTGTCCGCTCGTGGAGTAGCCCTAGGTTCCGAGGCGCGCTCATCCTTGCAATACTCTTGTTGCTCTCTGGAACTTTGTTTTATGTCAGCGTCGAGGGGTGGTCTTGGGTGGACGCGCTGTATTTCAGTGCAACCACTATTTCTACCGTCGGCCTCAGCGATCTAACGCCCGTAACCGACACAGGAAAACTCTTTACCGTGTTGTATATTTTTGTAGGCGTCGGAGTTTTCATCACACTGTTTGTACAATTCACACATGCCCTTCTTAGGGACTACGATGAGAAAAAGTCGTCAGAGGGTTAGAGATTGACGAAACATGCTTCCGACCTTCTCGAGGTTTTCCCATCTTCGGCACAATTTTTTTGGGAAGTATGACGATGATGCCCACTCTGTGGTTAACGTTAGACTTCTAGCAGCTTTAATTCCGAGTAACGAATTACTGCTTCTAGACAGGCTTAAGGAGCTGGTGCTGGCCTGTCTTCGGGCAGGTCAGTCTCAGTTGTTTCTTCGGTTTGGTAACGCCAGCTTCTGTCCGCTAAGCCAGAATTGCAAATTCTTGCATTCCAAGTCCGTTTTGGGCTGCGAGAGGTCATCTATCTTTCGACATCCGACGGCAGCATTGTCCGCGTCAACGTCATTCGAGAGTGCTTCAGATACGGTATGGTTCGAGCCCAAAACGGAAGCTTGAATGGACCTTCCGCCAGAAAGAATCTCGCCATCGAAAGAGATCATTTCCGTTTAGCACCTGCTATTGCGCAGAAACTTCGACACAATCAAATAGTTGATTTTGTATTGCGTCTTTGGCCAAGTATTAGTTGGAACCATAGAAGGAACGACAATGAAGAAGTTTTTGACGCCCACCGCTGTACTACTTGGGGCTCTGACGGTTGCAGCATGTGAAGATACTGGCAGCTCGACTGTGTCATCAGAACTCACTCCGGCCCAGCAGGCATGCCTCCGTGATGTCGCCAATACGACGAACAATTCGCAAGTCGTGGTGCTGTCGTCTGCGTTCAGCGAGGCGGGAACACAAGTAACCGTCGGCGTTGGCGAGGATCGTGCCCCGTGGAATTGTATTGCGTACAGTGATGGCGCGACAGCTGGTATCGAGTTCCTGGGCGACGAAGGCGCATTGTGATCAATTTGGTGCGCGGCTGAACACCGCCGCGCAACACTGGCTTGCTCTTCGGAAAACTCGACTTGGTTTGTAGAATAACCACCATCGTATTCGCGATCTTTTACCTGCTGGCTTTGTTTGTGTTCTTGACGGGTACATTTGGCTGGTTTGAACAAGAAAGAGACCCTTTGTCTGGGGTGTTCCTTTTGCCGTTGGGATTGCCTTGGATACTTGTATCGGACTTGGTTTCAGAGCCATTCAAACCGTGGTTCGCAGCGATTGCACCCGTGCTTAACCTGTTGGCATTGGTCTTAACTTGCAAATGGGCACGCAGTTTGCGCCAGAAGTGAAGGCGGAGCTCTGTCTCACCAAAAAGGAGGAAAACATGGGAAAAGTGATCTTGGGTATTGTGATCGGGCTCGTCTTAGGTGTGGTTGGGGCGATGACCTTGGGTGGCGGGGCCGCGATGGGTGTAGGCGTTGCGACAGGTTTGTCCGCCGGTGTCTGCTCCACATTGAAAGGAGCACAAGCCGAGAACCTGATCACCGCCGAGCAAGCGGATCAGATCCTCAACCGCGTAAATTCCGAAATGGCATCACTGCAAGGAATTGAAACGACGGGCGAGATCGTCGGTAGCGCACAGGCATGCGATGAGTTTCTGTCAAAGTTACAAGAAGCGAAGTGAAGCTCCACTTTGTACGGAACAAAACTGTAAGAACAAGCTAACACGGAACCATCTGATGAAACCCTTATTAATCAAACTCTTCACACCCATGTTCGCAATCGCGGGCACAGCTGCTTCTGCAATGTCTGAAGCAGACGACGCTTGTATCGACCATTTGCGGCAGGTTGGTGGACCAGACGGTCAATCCGGAACGATTGAAAGCTCTCAGTTCTCGGAAGCTGGTACGCTCGTCATGCTGCGAGACGCAGGCGGAACACTTTGGCGCTGCATCGCGTACAAGGATGGAAGCATCGGCGAGATGTCGGTTGTCGAGGCGATGGATGATGGAGGAGGAGCCATGGCAGGCGCAGCCGGATCTACTAGTAGCCAACGTGTCAAATTTGATGCTGGTTCAACTGGCGCAGAACTCGTCGGTGAACTCGCGCCCGGAGCGTCGCAGCAATACGTTCTGGGTGCCAAAAACGAACAGTTTCTTTACGTCCGCGTTGCTCCGCGAAATGGCTCCTTGGGCTACGTTATTCGCAACCCCGATGGTTCTGAACTGTTGGGATTGATGTCGGCGGACAAGGAGTATCGAGGGCAGCTTTGGCAATCTGGTGATCATGTTGTGGAGGTTATCAATCGCAGCAACTCTTCCGTCGACTACAACGTAATTTTCGGAATTGAATAGGTGATCAACCAGAAATCCGGAAATGTATTCCCAAAGAAGCTAGGAAAAACAGATGAAATCCAAGTTCCTTTTGGTGATCGGCACGGCGTGTACTGCTGCGCTTGCAGCATGCGACGAGAGTGACGGATCGGTGGATGCAAGTGCACCAACTGTGGGCAGCGCTAGCGATCTTTCGTCATTTGAAGGGGCAAGAGCGGGCCAAGCTGAAATGGGCATCCAAAGTCTCGGATTTGAACTCATCCGAAGCGAAGGTCTGACCTCGTACTGGTTTAACAAGGATACTGGTGCATGTGCTCGGATTACGACGTCTGAGGGAAGGTACTCAGAAGTAGCTATGCTGCCATCAGGTGACTGCTGACAAATTTCCATCAATCCCAAATCTTGAAGAAGGAGCTCAAACTTGCATTTCGACCTGGCACACGCGGCGGTCATCGTAGTCGCCTTGATCATCACTAACCTGGCATTGAAATCGGCTGGCGTGATCAACGAAGAAAACAAGCACCAATGGAATTGGAAAGTTTTTCTAGCCTACTTCGTGGTCGTCGTTATCATCAATCTGGTGTGGCCTATTTAAAGTTCCACAGCGGAAAGCTAACTGCCCACTTGATATGGTCGTCGTGAATTAGCCTTTCCGAGAGACTATCAGGTCGCAAAGGTTTGGGCATCAGAGGTTCAAGAATAGAAAGGAGTTGGCATGCGGTTTTTTGCGTCCCTCATATTCATTGGTTTTCTCGCAACCGCTGCGAACTCTGACGTGACCAGTCGAAATGGCGGTCCAACCAACAGTCAAATGCTTTCAAAGGGGGGTGACGGAGGCATTGATGGTGTCGCTTTCTTTCGCCCAGTCTTAAGCGGAGTGTTGTATCGATCCGGTTTCAAGGGCGGCGACAAGGATCGAACTGGCCTGAGTGAAGGTCAACGCGAAACTCTGTGCAATGAAGGGTTTTCAACCGGTTTTTATGCCGACTTTGGCAAAAACACCGAATACGGTCGCACCAGTTGTGGAAACGGGTCCCTTGACTATCAAAGCGCCAGATCCTCCCGACCCGGTGCTGTCATGGCGTCCATACACGAGGTGATTGAAAACCCTGGAAAGGGCCCTGTTCTGGTGCACTGTATGTGGGGGGTTCATTCCTCAGGTGCATTGTCGGCGATGGCGCTCGTTCAGTTTTGCGGTTGGACAGAAGAAAGGGCCAAGGAATATTGGAATGATGCCCGAAATGGGGCCCCATGTTCAGGCGGGTGCGACCAGTGGATCGACTCAAAATTCTCCAACTTTAGTGTCGACCCCAAGTTGAAAATCTCCACCGAACAACAGGCAGCGATTTGCCCTAAATGATACCGGGAGGACTATCCAAATGAAGTTCAATCTTCTGGGGTCACTTGCTCTCATTGCACCCACTGTCTTGTGGGCGAACGACGATGTTCTAGGTGAAGCCACGACATTTGATAGTCCCAATGGTGTTATGGAACGCTGTATTCGGATCGAAAAAGTTCCAACGGGCGAGTACAAGAACAGCGATCTTGAAGAAGAAACTGCCTATTGCGAGATCGATTTCTATGCCTCCGAAATTGCCATTTGCCCGAAAACCTGGAGCACCAGCCCAGGAATGGCCGTCTACAATATTTCGGAAGGACCTTACATGGGGAACCGTTCTGAATTCGAGAGAAACGCTTGCAAAGAGGGGAAGGCAGCAAAAGATCTGGCCATGGACAGGGTGGCTAAATTCAAGTCCACCATGAACCAAAAAGGCACCAGTGGAACGTTTTCCACGTCTTCACTGCTTTACTATCATTTCTCCAGATATTTCGACGCGACTGTCAAAGTTCCAGTCGCCGTTTGGCGTAGCATGGACGCCCAGGCGCATTTCTCCGAGGTCGCCGAGCCTGGCCTTGCGATTTCTGGTGGCTCTCATGGCGGGCGCATGAACCACGAAGGCTGGCGGGTCTTCGCAGCTGCGGATGCTGACCCGAACTCATACCAGCCAACCGACGATCTGTTCACCGCAGATCGAACGCAAATATATGGTGTGCTGCTTGATAGCCCTGGGCATCGATACGGCTCGGAAATCAACGGCACCCGTAAATCTGGTTGGGGGAAAGGTCAGAACCGCGATTTTCAGGAAACCCCCGCTTTCTTGGCTTTGCGTTCTTCAAAACCATTGTCAGAGGCAATCGCAGAGGGCGTCGGAGAAGGCAGAAAAGACCGGATGATCAACAAGGATCTCGGTCCCGATGTCAGCGACCAACAGATGGCATTTTGGATGCAAGAACTCTCCGAAATTGTTCTCCTCGACTTCATCTTTAGCCAGCAGGACCGCGTAGGAAACATAGACTTCACACCCTATTGGTATTGGGTCGAAGACGGAAAACTGAAGCAGAAGAAAGCCAAGCACCATGAGCCAAACGATGGAGACGTTCCCGCCGACGCGTTATTGATCCGTCGCAGCAATCTAAACGACAACGATGCCGGCGGGCGTGTCGAGTATGCCAACTTCGCGAAATCTACTCAAATGCTGGAGAAAATTCGCCACTTCTCTCCAAGCACGTACCGGCGCTTGGTTACATTGAATAGTGACCTTCAAACCCAAGGCCCGGTCTATGACTGGCTATCGCAAAGCTTTGGGTTATCAGACAGTCAGATTGCCCAAGTTGTGAAAAACACCGAGCTGGCAACGTCCATTCTCCAGGACAATTGTTCTAATGGTGATTTAATGTTCGACTTGGATCCTGTCGCATTCTTTTTGAGAAACGACACCGAGGTAGAGGCAGTGGACTGTAATGCCCCGTAAGCTTTCCACCCTTTTTACGGCGTTCATTTGGACCGCTCTGATCGCCTGCAAAGCGGTGGCATTGGATGTTATCGTCATATCGGATCTGAACGGAAGCTATGGTTCGGTAAGATACGATGCCCGCGTCGACAAAGCGATTGAGCGGATAGTCGAGATTGATCCCGATTTGGTTATTTCGACCGGAGATATGGTTGCGGGACAGCGCATCCCCAACTTATCCGACAAACAGGTCAGGGAGATGTGGAAGGCGTTTCACGAGGCCGTATCAGACCCTTTAGAGGCTGCCGGCATTCCATTTGCGGTCACGCCTGGGAACCATGATGCCTCTGCGTACCGTGGGTTCGAGCGTGAAAGAAAAATATACGCAGAAGAATGGGAACCAAGAAAACCAGACGTCGACTTTCTGGTTTCGGATGACTACCCGTTCTTCTACGCGTTTGAGATGCAGGGCGTAACGTTTGCATCTTTGGATGCTACGACCTTAGGGCCGCTATCCGGTGATCAACAGGACCGACTTGTGGAACTGGGTGCAAATGGAGACCCGATTGTGACTTTCAGTCATCTTCCGCTTTGGCCCTTCGCGATCCAGCGCGAACGCGAAATCATCGGTGACTCAACACTTGAGAAAATCTACCTGGAAAGCGGTGTCGTTCTGCACCTGTCAGGCCACCATCATGCCTTCTATCCCGGTTGGAAAGACGGTGTGGCCTACGTCTCTCAAGCTTGTTTGGGAGGTGGTCCGCGTCGGCTTATTGGCGATAGCGCCAGATCACCTCACAGCTTCACTCATGTTAAGTTCCAGCCGAACGGAGAGTTTGGGATAGCAGTATATCGAGGGCCTGATTTCGAAAGGTCGGTAAACTTCAAGTCGCTCCCGAAAGAGATCAGATCTCCGAATGCGGTGTTGAAACGATTAGACCTTGTGAAATGACTAGAGGTTGAGTTTCAGTTCGACTTTTTCTGGGACCAGATCGTTTACCATCTCTTCTATCCGGGCTTCTGAAAGTCCTCCCGAGGTGATGAAAAGCAACGAAACGCGAGATTTTCCTGGGACGTGGTGTTTTCTGACAAGCTTCCAGCCAGCGTCTGCGGCCATGGCTTCAATGTCTCGGCTGACTTTCAATGAGTGTTCTTCATCCGAAGCCTTGAGCGAAACTTCCACGCCCTTGTTTCGCCCTCCGAGCCAAATGAAGCACCAACACACAATCGCCACCAGAGTGGCCATCAGCGGTAAGCCCAAACCGACGGCAAGACCAAGAACCGTTACGATTATCATTTCGACTGTATCGACCGGATCATCCAGATTGGAGCGGAACCTGAGCAACGCGCCGATGCCAAAAATAACGAACCCAATCATTGACCCGTGCTGGACTACCAGGAATCCCACAGCCATTCCAATTAGCGCGTAAAGGAAGAACAGTCTGGGCATAACCAGATCGCTGACACTTCGGCGTGCTTTACGTCGAACGGGATGATAAACAATCAAAGCGGTCAAAATGATCGTTACAATGACGTCTAGCGTGAAAAAGTAGAGTTCCTGCTTGCCGCGGAACTGAGTCCAGCCTCTTTCAATCACTATCTCTGATTCGGACGTTCCTGCGAGCAAGGAAGCAGGATCAATTTGAGAATAGCCAATACTAGGCAAAAGCACGGCCGAAAGGACCGATGCTATTGAAAACAGCTTACTCAAAAGTCTTTCCCTCCCGCTGTACCGTCGAATAGTCGCTCCAAAGTGCGTAACTTGAAGCAATCACTCCACACCTCTCGACCAAGTCGCACGCCCATAAACTAATTCAACCCTATGAATTTACATTCGGTAAAGCCTTGCGGGATCAAACATCATACTTCCGCAAAATACTGTGTTAGGTTGGACAACATCGATTTTTGATCGAATATGAACCAGATCCACACAAGCGCAGATTTATCTCGAATGAACCAATCAAATGACCGGCACAAACGAAGAGTAGCGAAGGTAATTTGCGCGAGCCTTGCTGTGGTCGCCAACACTTTGGCGTTAACCAGCCCAGTGAGAGCGCAGACTGATATGTTGGAACTTATTGAGTCTTACAAAGTGGCAGACAAATCAGAGGGCTTTTCTGAGCCATCCGGATTGTCGCTTTCCAGTGTTCAGGGATTCTTGTGGGCAGTAAGCGATGAAGCATCGAAGCTGCACCTTCTGGGAGTAGATGGAGAGCTAAAGAATTCGTTCAAACTTCCAGAACATCTAGGTGCAGACTTGGAAGGTGTCGCTGGAAGAAATGATGGGTCTGTATTGCTGTTACAAGAAACTGACCGATCTATTGTAACGGTCCAACCTACGGACCCAATCAAAGTCAATTCTACTCCACTTTCTTCACTCAGGGGCTACGGCAAAGTTGCGGAAATGCTTGCTGAGAACCCTTTGAACAAGGGACCGGAAGGGATCACTGTAGATCAAGACTCTGGGCAAGTATTCGTAGTCATTGAGGGCCAGCCAAGGCTTCTGCTCGTCATTTCCTCGGAAATTGATGAAATTATTGGAGTAGTTCCATTAACGACTGAAGCTGGTTTTGTTTCATCTCGTGCCGACGATGACGAATTAGACATCAGCGGGATCGCCTGGTCCGGCGAGACCAAGTCTTTATGGATACTCAGCGATGAAGGGCGCCGAATATTCGTTTTTGATCCTGAAGTTCTGACGGTCAAAACTATCGACTTAATTTACTCCAAAAAGGATGAAGTAAAGGAAGTGAAGAACCCTGAGGGGATAGCTTTGGATGAAAGTGGTGGCGTTCTATACATCTTGACCGATGATGGAAAAAAGTCACGCCTCTACGCATTTGTCTTACCGCAAGTTTGATTCCCGAAACAAACTCGCATTGGCTTGTCGCATTCAATTGTACAAAAAGGAAATGGCCGCTTTTTCCGCAGCGCCGTCATTCAGGCCTGGTGCAGCTAAGGTCCGCTTTGAGCCCGAAGCGGAAGAAAAAGCGAGTTTGCTGTATCATTGAGCAACGGTTCATTCGCGTCATCGCCAAAAAGGAAAAAGGGCCGTGCTTGAAAAAATCCGACAAACAGAGGCCCATTAAAGATCGTTACAAGTCCTTTAAGGGCAAAAAAGACGGCCCCAGAAATCATTCCTGGCTTTATCTTCAAAGGACAAGTGTCTTACTTCGCTGAGCTCAAGGAGCCTATCCCCAGTATCTGAAACATGTCCGAAAAGCGTAAGCTCTACTTCTACGCCATCTTCGATGTATACAAAATGCTGCGTTGGCCCGAACACCTGAACAGGGTCAGAGTGGATAAATACAATCTCTCCTGACATAGGTATCAAGACATTCTCGATATAGAAGTCGGCCTCGGGCGCAATATCCAGAATTTCTCCATTCTCTCTATGACCATCCCACTGGACCTCACAGAGCACAGTATCTGCGTCGATCCTCAGAACGTGTGGCTCACGGTCTCGAATGAATGGCTCTGGAGGCCAAGCCCCCTCAGCTTGGACAGAAGCGCCAAATGAACAGACAACGGCGCACAGCTTTATAGTGGTTTTCATCTTTTTCCTCAGCAGTGTTCAAAGAAGCCCATGATGCACTCTTTGGCCATTTTCTCGGCTTCTATGACCTCTTCATGTGAAAGGGCGGATACCATCTGATGGCTAAGTCTCTCTCTCTCCGGTTCGTTCTCGCCAAACCGAAGAGAGATGATCATCCACATCAAACCTTTCTGAATGTCCCTCTCAACCCCCCTCCCGTTGGCATGCATCAAGCTGAGAAGCGCCTGGGATTTCGTATCACCTTTTCGTGCTCCAAGAGAGAGCCACATATGCGCCAATGCATCATTTTGCTCCACGAGGCTTGTTCCTTTGTAGGCACTAGATCCGAGGTGATAAATTGATGGGATAAAGCCAGAATTCGCAGACTCTTCAAACCAGTAAAGGGCTTGGTCAATATCTGAATCAGTGCTGCCGGGCTCCCAAGACTCTTCAAACCAGAAGCGGTCCTCGTCATTATCTGAACCAGTCGCGTCATCTCCCCGGCTTTCAAGAAAAACAGCATAAGTAAACTGTGCCGGAGAGAAGCCTTCTATCGCCATGCCCTTAAGCACTAGCATTGGCACATCACCACCTACTTCGTTGTTATGCATGTCCACAGCATTGCGATATGCGACTTCGTTCTCCGCTGCTTCACGGATCATATCCGCAATCTCATCTCTCACGTATGGCAGGCCTGTCAGTCCTAAGACCTCGGGATTCACGTTACCACTAGCGAAATCGAGTACAGAGTATCCGAATTTATCCTTATTGAGCACACTGGCCTGTTTCTCAAGAAACATAGCGACGACTTCCTCCAATGGACCACCAGTTCGACCCATGTGCCAATGCAACGGGGTCTGTCCGTATTTCTTGTCACGGGCATGTACGTCGCCGCCTGCGAATAAGAGTGAGGATGTGAAGTAGATTGCATCCTCATCGTCCGGATCCAGTGCCCCCCAGATCAGTGGCACTCTTCCGTCTTCCATAAACCCGTTGGCATGCTCGCCATCAGCAACAAGAGTAATAACATCGAACCCGGATTCGAGACTGAACATAAAGTCTCGGGAACAGAGTCTGTTGCACTCGGGTGTTTGTGCATGAGCAATACCGGCAAGCATAACAAGGATAGAGGAAAGGATAGTTCTTCGCATTCTTGGGCCTTTGGAAAGCTAATCTGAGTTGCGATCATCTTTAGTGACCATAACAACTCACCCAACAACAAATTTTGTTTCTTGAGTGTGATTGCTCTTAAGGTTATTGAAAAGACACACTTGTTCCTGTCTTTTGCTCCGTGCCGGCTCGCCGAATAAGTTTCTCCTGCTATTCACGAGCACGGTTGGCGGGCGAAGTTTCAAGGCCGCAAAAGCAATACACCGTGCTGGTGAAAATGCTGGTATTTTGCGAGACTTCAATGTCGCACCGCTTGTGCCTCAATAACATGAAGGAAGGAAGTTCCGATCGTCCTTGATCGATTGAAAGCGTTCCTGGCAAAGCCACGGAAGTCTGATGCCAAAGAACCGTTGTCGTTGAACGTTATTCTGACAGAAACACACGGAAGACTTTTGGAACTGTCGTTCGCTGAAAGTTCACCCGAGCGGCAGAACGAAGTCGCTTTCTTGCTGGAATTTATGCTCAGCGAGTTGAGTCTGACGCGCGCAGAAGCCTTTATCGAACCAAAGAACTTGGCCCATGAATTTATATCAGCGATGATCGACAAACGCGAAGACGATGCGGCTAATCTTGAATATGCAATTCTTAACTTGGTACGCGATGCTGGTCGCAGTGAGGAACAAGTATCGAGGGTCATGATGTTCATGGTAGCTCCAAACAGAGCTAACGATCTCAGCTGGTCACCTGTCGGATAAAAATCCACCTTCTGAATTTTGATTACTACTTTTGCCTGAAATGCGCAGAAGATCAGAAACCTCATCAGTCTTCATTTCGACTTTGCTAGTGTTGCCAGGCTAAACGCCAAAGGCAGCCCAGAGGCGTTCAATGTGCGACCTCGGGAATTGCGCAGTTCGCCTAACGACCATTGGTGAATGCAACTGTGTGCCCCGATAAGCAGGATGCTTCGTTACTACGGCAGCTATTGAAGTGTTGTTCTTGGTTTCGAACCGATGTCAGCTTCGTCCGCATAGCAGTCCCTCGGACAGATCACAGCGAACGACAGCAGCGAGCCCAATGCGGGCTTTGCCAACCTTTCAAATCAGCATCATCCCCGACCATTTCAGTTCGAGTTTCAATCCCTAGCGGGCAAGGCAACCTCGCCTTCCCAGTCAGAAATACGGTGCGGTAGCGCCAGGAATTTTGACGCCACACGTGTTTTGGTCGTTCCACTTCCAGTCATCCCCGAATATTTGCCGGTAGAGGAAACTATCCGCCAGTTGTTGACGCCGAAGGCAACAACCTCCCATCTCATGGTGAACGTGTCCTCTTCTTCACCATAAACACAGACGCCACCGCCGCTGACACCGCTGGGTCCGCCGAAACCCGAGCCCACGCACCGGACAAAACCAGGATCGATTGGTCCCTCGTCAACGGTATAAGTCCCATAGTTGTCCTCTTTCCAGAACACGTCCTCGCCCGCGGAAATTTGCTCTTGGTTGACGACATAGAAGTTCGTTGCCGACACTTTCTCTGCAGCAGTCAGACAATGAGGTGCAATGAGAACTGCGGGGATTAGCATTGAACGCAACATGTTGTTTCCTTCGACAATGGGGCAAAGCCAGCATGATAGAGCCTACGAAATTTATTGCTAGGAAAGGAACGCATAGCCGGACCTGAAAAGTCAGCTTCGTCCCGCATCTCAGAGATTGCAAAGCTTGGTGATGAAGGTCCGCTTCGGGCTGCCTCCAGTCAATAGTGCGAATAATGGCGAACGCGACTTAGATCCTAACGCCGCTTATTCGCTGGAGCGGCAAACTCTCTATTCCGAAGTTGTATTGGGCCGCAGCCAGCGGTGATGCCGCCACGGCCCGCGTGGTATTGCGTCAATTCGTTGGGGTCACATCGACCAACGTGGGTTCGCGATCACCGCTAGTTTCAAAGCTGATCATCTCGTCTCCCATAGCTTCGAAGTCAATCTGCTTCATATCAACCATGTGCACCGTTCTGTCGTACATCGTGTGATAGTAGTAGACGAGGTTCAGAGAGTCCGCAGCGGTCGTGATCTGTGTTGCGCTATAAAGCAGGTCATCCGATTGTACGTCGTCTTGGGCACCCTCAGCGGCATCGGCAGGAATGTTGAAGTTGTCCAGAATACGGAACGCCTCGCGCACGGTGTCATAGCCACCTTGCGTTTCCCGCGCTGTCTGTGAAAAGGCGACTGCACGGACAAAGCGGGATGGGGGTGTGAAGTCACCAGGCAGCCCTATCATGCCGCTCCCGGCGCCAAGGGGCGCGAAGGTCACGCCGCTTGCCTCAACTTCCGGAAGCCCGAGTGCTGACAGGTTTACGTAGTTGTTTAGGTTGGTCATGTGCCAATCGTAGTTTGGCGAATTGGTGATCACCCCAAGCGGAGCATCGAAAATCGTCAGTTCGCCATCAATGTACTCTACAACGATCCTTCCGCCGAACCGGTCAGCAACCAACATATGAAATGGGAAGGGAAAACCGAGAGTCTCATCCACGACCCCGACCACACGGACATTCGCCAACCCGGTGGCAACCTCTTCAACCGTCTCAAACTGGGAAAGAACATAGCTGGCGAGCAAATCGCCGGGGATCGTGTTGTCAGCTAGGTCGGGATCGTAGTCCTGATACTCGGTAAAGCCGGGCAGATAAAACAGTCCGGCGGTCAATCCGGCTTCGTTGATCCCATCTGCGGGAGCCCCATGATCCAACATGCTGATACCGACCATCCCAAAACGACCCGTCCAGTTTGCTCCGTCTTGCCCATCTGGCATTCCGCCTGCGGAATACGTGAAACCTCCGGGAATAATGTTGATCTTTGTCTCAAGATCGAATGGCCCCCACTCGGCGGTCCTAGCGCGAACGATGCTTCCATCCTGCCCCGTCAACATGATGCCAGTACATCCCCAAGCCATCGATACTGAAGCCACAAAGGCTATGGTCGCTTTCGGCAATGTTCGAAGTAACTTGAAATGACGCATGGTCGTTCTCCAATTGGACTGATCTGATCTCATGAACTCACTCGACCAAGCTACCACACCGGTTCTCAAGTTGAATGACGTTTGCATGATCTCTAAATAGGCGAGAAAGTCCGCCTATTCCGTCCTTCGGACTTTGCAAAGTCCAGTCGGAAATGTCTGCTTCGGGCTGCCTCCAGCCAATTATTCGAGAGGTAGCGAAGGTCGACTACGAGCCCAGATTGACCGATGCTACACTCGGTATGAGTGTCAACTTTGGGTCGGGCTCTGATCTAGTCGCGTTGCGGCTTCTTCGAGACGTGCCTTGAGACAGCCAACAACATTTTGCGCTGTCGCAATGTCATCTGGCGACAGGCCTTCTGAGAGTTTATTCACCCATGGGATTTGTCTCGCAATCGCGGCTTCGTACAACTCCTGCCCCTTTGGGGTCAGTACGACTAAGTGCGCCCGCTTGTGGTGTGGGTTCGACTGAAACTCCACCATGCCTTCTTTGCTCAATTCATTGATGATCCGTTGTACGCCCTGCCGGTGAACGCCCATCGTCCGTGCATGCCAGGCAACGGATTCCGGTCGATCAGAATAGGCGATGGCACCAAGAATCTGCCATCGAGCACTTGTTAGACCAAGTTCTGATACGAGGCGATCACCGGCAAGCTGCAATCGACCGTTCAACCGAAACACATCCAGTATCAAGGCTGTCACGGCTTCTCCTTCTTCAGTCCTTCGCGCATCCGGCATGTCGATTCCTCATTTCATTTGACAACGTATTGTCATTATGTTTGGTGCTTCCTAAATATGACAACATGACACCATAATGAATCCACTTTCAAGGAGCACCGAAATGGTGAGTTTCAAACCGCTCGACCCTGAGTTTCCCATTGAACGGCAATTGGGCATCGACGCTGGACCCGTCGTTCTCGTCAATCTCTTCACAGTCGATCCCGATGACCAAAACGCCTTGGTTGAAGCTTGGAGGAGCGATGCCCAATGGATGAAAAAGCAGCCGGGTTACATCAGCACTCAACTGCACAAAGCCGTTGGGGAGGGCAGTATATACCTGAACTACGCGATTTGGGAGTCTGTGGCAGATTCCCGCGCCGCGTTTTCAATCCCCGAATTTCAGCAGCAGCTCAGCCACTATCCCTCAAGCGCTGTGACAGCACCCCACCTGTTCGAAAAGGTTGCGGTGCCAAATTGTTGCACGGCCTGACAAAACCCTTTGAAAAAGCCCATTTGAGGGAACCGCAATGAAAACAAAGATTCACGCCATCGCTGGCGGCATCGGTTTTGTGATGATCCTGCTTTTTTGGACATCGACGGTCGTTAGCGAACTCTTTGCGACCCATGAAACAGTCGCAACCGTCAAAGCATTGATCCTTAAAGGTATGTTCATTCTAATTCCAGCAATGGCAATTGCTGGCGGATCGGGCACGGCAATGGGCCGGAAACGCAAGGATGCGCTTACAAAAGCCAAGAAAACCCGTATGCCGATCATTGCGCTGAACGGCTTGTTAGTCCTCGTACCGGCCGCTTGGTTTCTGGCTGGCAAAGCCACTGCTGGCGAATTCGACAGCACGTTTTATACGATTCAGGTGATTGAACTGATCGCTGGGGGAGCAAACCTCACGATGATGGGATTGAACATTCGTGATGGCTTGCGAATGACCGGCAAAATTCAGAGGCCTCGCTGAAAGCTCGATGCTAGTCCAACCACTGGCGAAATTGCCGAGATTCGAGCAAATGCAGCGAACTAATGCTATGTCCGCTTGTAGGGATTTGCAAAGTTCAGTTTGGAATGTCCGATTAGGGCTGCGAGCGGCCTGATGCGGTTGCAAAAACTGGGTTGCGGCAAGAAGTCTGCAAAGGGCTCGAAGCCGTCTTCCAAGCATTTTTGATTAACGTCAGCTTTCGGGTCGTTTGCAGCCGCTGACTCCCTGCGATTTGGGTGGCAAGGT
>NZ_JBQFVP010000025.1:0-21595 GCF_056539825.1 Ruegeria sp. B10 | reverse complement strand
GGAGCACTTCTTTCACGTCTTTACGAGCGCACGCGCATCGCTTCCGGAATTCATAGACCCGACCTTTGATTGAATGGTGACTTTGACTGCACTGCCGCCAAACGCTCTGAGGGAATCGGACATTCGAAAATACCGAACCGACCGTTCGAGCAGATCGCGGTGATCGGCTGCTGTGAACCCAAAGTAACATAGGATGCAATCTGCTCGAAGGTCAGCAATGCAAGATGTGCGTCATCAAATGCAGCTCAAACTGAGTTGGTGCGAATAGTCACTATGTGCGCACCAACCCCAGTTATCTTGTCACGCCTGCACTATGACCTTTCCGACCGCAGATCCATTCGTCAGGTGCCCATAAGCTGCACCGACATCGGCCCACCCAAACTTATGTCCGTCAACGATCGGTTTGAGCGCGCCTTCATCCGCCAGATCCGCCAGTATCCGCAGGATGTCGCCATGGGTTTGCCGCCCGACATCGTGCATCATCGGGATCAGCATGAAAACGACGTGCAGAGACAGACCTTTGAAATGCGCAGGCGTCAAATCAATCTCAACCATCGCGACCGTTGAGGCGACATGGCCATTGAGCCTGGCGGCTTCAAACGAGTTCGTCATGTTCGGACCGCCAACGCTATCGAACACTACATCGAAGCCCAAACCGCTGGTGTGCTCAGCCACATAGTCCTGGACCTTTTGCGTTGTGAAATCTATCGGCCGCGCGCCCAGCTCTTGGATCAGGGCCATCTGATCCGCGCCGCGACCCGTTGCGGATACTTTGGCACCAAGGTGGCGGGCGATTTGGATGGCAATATGACCAACGCCACCGGCACCACCCTGCACCAGAACAGTCTGCCCTTCGCCAACACCAGCACGGGTCAGCCCTTCATAGGCGGTGATGCCGACGAGAGGCAGCGCTGCAGCTTCCCGCATGTTCAGCGTATTGGGTTTGTGTGCGATCAGGCGCGCGTCTGCGTTAATGTACTCCGCCAAAGCGCCCGGGAGATCCGTCAATCCACCTGCACAACCGTACACCTCATCGCCTATGGCAAGACCTGTCACACCGTCGCCAATCGCAACAACCGTGCCAGCAAAATCCATGCCAAGCACGGCAGGCAATTGAGGGGACAGAGGCAGGTCCGCGCCCAAGCTTCGGATCATTGTGTCGACGGTGTTGACGCTGGTCGCGGCCACTTTGACGACAACATGTCCGGGTGTCGCGACCGGATCGGGAATTTCAGCAAGCTCGAATAGCGCATCGGGTCCGTAAGAGTTGAGAACCATTGCCTTCATTGAAGTTTTCCTTTTGAGAAATGGTGTCAGGCCCACGTGGAAACCGCGCACGCCTGACGAGTTCATTGTGTTGAGGTGGGATCAGTTGATGTCCTGCACCTGCATCACCAGATCGCCCCACTTGCGCTGGTTCTCGATGTCATGTTCCAAACCTTGTTCATCCGCGATCGTGAAACGTTTTACGGCCGGAGTTTTGCTGGTCGCCTGATACAGCCAATAGGCTTCGGCCTTCAGCGCCTCATCGATGGGTTTGTCGATGGATTCATAGACCATCTGTTTGCAGGCATTGATCGACTCTGCGGGGAATTGTGCGATCCGTTCGGCCAGAGCAGTCACATACGGGCCGATTTCATCCGCTTCCAAAGCCTTGTTGATGGTGCCCAAACGTTCGGCGTCATCCGCGTCATAGTCTTGCGCGCTCAGGATGATCTCAAGCGCTTTGCCAAGGCCGGTTTGACGGGCCATGCGCGAGGCGCCACCGCCGCAGGGCAGGATGCCCATTCCGACCTCCATCTGCATGAACTTGTACTTTCCCCGCGCGGCAAAGCGCATATCCAACGCCAAGGCCAATTCGTGCCCGCCACCGCGCGCAAACCCTTCCAGCTTTGCAATGGTGGCCTGCGGTACCTTGCTGATCCGCTCGCAAACCGATTGCAGATCCAACAGCCGAGCGTCCTCGCGGGACACGGCTTCGGTCGACATGTCCTTAAGTAGCTCGGTATCGTAGTGGCAGACCCAGATTTCCGGATTGGCCGACTGAAAGATCACGACTTTGGTGTTGCGGTCCCGCTCGAGCCGCATGGCCAGACTGTTGAGATCGGCCAGCATTTCCTGGCCTTGCACGTTCACGGAGCCAAAATTGAAGGTGACCGTGGCGATGCCGTTTTCGACAGCTACGTCAAAGGTTTGAAAGTTCTCGTATTTCATTAGGCAGTCCTTTCTTGGGCCTCGACGCAGCACGCGTGAGGGGTAGGGGAGTGTTAAAGGTGGAGGTGTTCGGCGTTTTCGCGCCGGGATGGTCAGCCTGTCTGGCTGATCAAGTCTTTGATAGCGGTAATGACATCGGCAGCGTGGTTTTTGTCGAGCGCTGCGGGATGGGGATCAGCGAAAGTGCCACTGTCATTGTCGAAATAGGCTCCGGCCGCGTCCGCAAACCGCGCACCCAAGGCCGCATCAATCAAGATATCAGCGCCGATGTTCATATCGTTCCCGGCCAGGCCAAAGCCTTCTTTCACCATCTTTGATGCCAAAAGGGATCCGGGATTTACGGCGACCATCACAGGTGCATTCGACAGCGATTTGGCCCATTCGCGGGTCCAGATGGTGATCGCCAACTTACTTTGGGCATAGGCTTCCATGTCAGCCATTGGCACATTGCCCTGCATGGCCTTGAGGTTTACCGGGGCCTGTGCAGCCGATGACAGATTCACGACACGCCCGTCGGCGGGAATGATCGGCAAAAGCAATTCGGTCAGCAGATACGGTGCAAGCGTGTTCACAACAAAGCGGATGTCCTGACCATTTTCCAGCACGGATTGAGGGGCTTTCAGCACACCTGCGTTGTTGATCAACACATCCAGTTTGTCATGCTTGGCCCGAACGTTCTCGGCCAGTTTTCGAACCGCGGACAAATCGCTGAGATCAGCGGCATAGGTTTCGACATCGCCTCCGACGGCGGCAGCCGCGCTCTCCAATTTGGATGCGCTGCGTCCATGGAGGAGCACCTTGTGCCCATCGGCAGCCAGCTTCTTCGCTGTCAGCAGGCCAATGCCGTCGGTTGAACCTGTAATGAGAATAGTCTTGGTCATCGGTCTGATCCTTCAGGAAAAGTCAGGCAGCAGAGTGTCCGCCAGATGTTTGAGGGTTGTATCGATGGGCGCTTGATTGAACCTTAGGTTCAGCGCGACGTGATTGACCCCGAGCGTTTCAATCTCGTGCAGATAGTTGCGCAGGAAGTCGGTGCCCGACTGAATCCCAAGATGGATTGGGCGTGGCGGTGCGGCAGCGTCGGCTACAACATCGACGTAGAGCGATTGCATCACAGGCTTATCCGGTTGACCTGCAGCTTTCACGCGTCTGCGGTAGTCTGCGATGACTTGACCCTGAGCCGTCGCATTGCGCGGATATGTCATCCAGCCATCTCCGTTCTGCGCTACCCAATCAGGTGATTGTTGGCTGCCACCGGTAATGAGCATCGGCAGGCGCTTCCCGTGCGGTTTTGGCAATAGATCAATCCCGCCATGCAGTTTGCCCTGTGCATTTTGATGCGTCGGGTAAGCCGATCCAACGGCGCGGATGTACTCAACACTATCGCGGAAACGTGCCCCGCGATCTTCAAAGCTCTGGTTCATCGCCGGGTACTCCTCGGGCCGGTCGCCGGACGCGACACCCAAAAGCAACCGCCCGGCAGAGAGCACATCTGCCGTCGCTGCTGCCTTGGAGACATGAGCGGGGTGACGCAATGGCAGGATCACGCTCGACGTTCCAAGCGCAATCCGATCCGTCGCCGTTGCCAACGCTCCTAGATAGACAAATGGATCGAAAACCTGCCCGGGGTCGCCAAAGCTTGGAACATTGAAGGGCACGTCCCGCAGCCAAAGTGCTGCGAACCCAAGCTCCTCGGCTTTCCGAGCCGCTTCCAAATGCCCTCGTAGCGTCGGTTCTGCGCCGACGGCATAGGCTTCGAGAGGCAATACAAGGCCGACGCTCAGTCGTCCGGGACGGAACACCTGGTTGTAGGCCAAATTGATTTGCTCAAACCCAGCCGGTTGCGTTTCATCCAACATGTCTGACCCTCCTTTAATAGCGCACCAAAGTGCGGCTTTCGATGCTTTTGCGAATGGTAGTGATGTTTGGATCCTCGACCATATCGAGTGCGCTATGAGCAATCGAAGCCAGACCTTGATTGTCATAGATGTTGAAGACCGCGACCTCATCCGGCGTCATTTTGGATTGATAGATCCACTCATGTTTGGGATTTCCCGCCAGCCCCATGATTTGTCCCACGCGGTCAGGATAGATCAAGTCCAGTAGAATCCAGTCAGACGGGTCGACAGACGAGGGCCGTACAAAGCCCAGGGGTGCCGAAT
This sequence comes from Ruegeria sp. B10, assembly GCF_056539825.1. Lineage (NCBI taxonomy): Bacteria > Pseudomonadati > Pseudomonadota > Alphaproteobacteria > Rhodobacterales > Roseobacteraceae > Ruegeria > Ruegeria sp. B10. The sequence goes on along the minus strand of NZ_JBQFVP010000025.1, from coordinate 17,219 downwards.
TGATCGCATGCTCTACAGGACGCCATACGTTGACAAAGGCAAAATGACCTTGCGCCCACTCCGCTGCGGTCTCGGCGCCCAGCAAGTCGACAAGCCGCTGTTCGGCTCCGTCCTCGCTGTAGTCGCTATGCACATTGCGCGCCGGTTTACGTATTGCTTCGGGGTCATCCACCCGAACAGTGTGATCAAAAACCACGACCTCTCTCGCACCCAGCCTGTCCTGCAGCATGGCCTTGAGCTCCGCATCGTAAATTGGTTTCCAGCTGTCGCCTGTAAAGTCTCGAACCTGCGTTTCGAATGGCATGATTTCAACGGCATCACACGCAAATGAAACTGACGAGGTCGTTTTGCGGTTATCTGCTAGCACAACGGATGTCGCGACCAGTTCAGGGGAAATCAGGTTGCCAGCGACCCCGCCAGCATCAAGCTCAAAGGCTTGCCGGTAGGATTTGTGAACATGGTAGTTGACGGTGGCTGTCCGTGTCATGTGCGCCTCGTGCCTAATCTGTGCTGTCTCTGTGAAAAGGATTTAACCGTGACCAAAATGAAGATAAACTGCCTATTCCAGTATTGATAATTCGGAAAATAAATATAATGGGCTTAGACACAGACGCGCTTCGATTGTTTATTAGGGCAGCAGACATGCTGAACATCAGCGCGGCGGGGCGTGATCTGGGCATGGCCCCAGCGGTCTCCAGCACAAGGCTTGCCAAGCTGGAGCAGAACCTCGGTTTCGAGCTTTTGCACCGCACGACACGCAAAGTGTCGTTGTCAGTGGAAGGAGCGGATTTCCTGCCCTTCGCCCGTGAGATCATTGCGCAGGAAGAGGCGGCATTTGCTGCATTGGGTAAGCAAATGACAACGATCAAAGGTACATTGCGTTTTGCTGCGCCAAGCAGTTTCGCACAGCTCTACATCGCGCCAATCCTGCCAAAGTTTCTTGAACAGCACCCCGATCTCACGCTCGATCTGCGCCTATCGGATGTGCAGTTCGATCTGATCGAAGGAAGCTATGATCTGGCACTCAGGAACGCGCCACTTGTAGACACCAGCCTGAAGGGCCGCAAACTGGCTGATGACCAGCGTATCCTTTGTGCCGCGCCACACTACCTCGAAACGCATGGCGTTCCCGATACACCAGCCGATTTGACAAACCACCGTCTGATCGCTTTCCAAAACCTCCAACCGCGGTCACTTACAGGACCGGCAGGTGAAAACGCTGTCTTCGATCCTACCTCAGCCAAAGGCCAATTGATCATCGATGACGGTCAAAGCCAGGTACGCGCCACACTAGCAGGAGCAGGTATTTCTTTGAATGCTCGTTGGAGCGTGCATGACCAACTGAAGTCAGGCCGTTTGGTACGGGTACTTCCAAACTTTGAGGCCAGTGAAGACAATGTCTTGTGGCTGATCTACCCCAAGTCCAACGTATTGTCCCCCAAAGTGCGGGTGTTCATGGACTTTCTGGTTGCAGAGATAGGCGCAAAGCCTCCTTGGGAAACATAAGAGCTATCGGACAATACGCTCTTAGACATCGTGACAACAAGGTCCGGGACGGGGCCAAGTGGACATGCCTTTTCCAATCGCAAAAGCCTGGTTTGTTCCGCCCAGCCGTCAATTCTTCTTTTCGAATTGATGTACGGTTTCTGAATGACCGCTATGCGGGCGGCAACCGCAGCAATCGAAAGCTTTGCTCAATATCCGTTGTGAGCCGGAAAATCTGGGAGCTTTCCTTGCGCTACCTTGCTGGCTGTTCCCGACTTACCCATTCGGTCAGATTTTTTTTCTCACCGTACTCCCAGGAATGAGCCGAAATCCGACGTCCTTGGTGGACTTCGTTGGCTCTCCATTGATTTGGGCCAGAACCATCTCGGCTGCGATCTGTCCAATCTTAAGGTGGGGTACTGCAATTGACGTCAACCGATAGGGTTGAATCGCTGAAATGGGTAAGTCGCCCCATCCGGCAATTCCAATGTCGTTCGGGACGCTCAATCCGATTTTTTGGGCATAGTGAAGCCCGCCAATCGCCATATTGTCATTTTGGTAGAATACAACTTCGATATCGCGGTGGGAGGCAAGCAGCTGCTCGGTGCCGTAGAAACCGGTGTAAAAACCCGGTGTGTCCTTCAGCAGCAATTGTTTTTCCAACCGCCCGTTTGCATCTTCGATGGCTTTGGAAAAGCCGTTGAGACGTGCGGTTGCGGCGTTTGCGACGTCATGTGAAGTGCCGACATAGCCGAATTTTTGATACTCCATTCCAGCCAGATAACGACCCATGCTGTAGCCGCTGTCAAAGTGGTTCAGCCCCACGCACATGTCCAATGGGCTTGAATTGAAATCCCAGATTTCGACCAACGGGATGCCTGCGCCGCGCAGCATTTGAATCGCTTTTTGGCTGTGCGAGCGACCGGTAATGATCAGCCCGGCAGGTTGCCAGGACAGCACGGTCTCGATCCATTTTTCCTCATGGTCGATTTCATGCTCGGTGAGGCCCAGCACGGTCTGGTGTCCAAACGCACCGAGCTTTCGGTCGATGCCCTCCAGAACCTGTGCGAAAATCTCGTTGCCCAATTCAGGGATGCTGACCCCGACAAAAGTGGACTTCTTGTCACCCGCGAAAACGGTCGCCAAGCGATTCGGCAGGTAGCCCAACCTGTTCACTTCGGCCATGACCTTGGCGCGCGTTTTTTCCGAAAACCCACCTTCGTCACGCAGGACTCGGCTTGCTGTCATCTTCGACACGCCCGCAGCCTTTGCCACCTCAGCAAGGCTTACTTTATTGTTTTTGCTTGATTTATCAGTTTCACTGCTCATTTACGTTACGGGTAACTCTTTTTTATTGACAATGGCCGGGTCTGTGCGAATGCTAGCGTAACGTTACGGGTAACTCAATACGATGTTGAGGAGCATTGGGGTTACCTAAGTCTAGGAGGAGGCGGCCTGTGCCCGGCACTGCGCAAAACAATCTGTTCTTTGACGGGATAAAGAAGCATTTTGGAGGCACCTATGCGCTGCGCGACGTGTCTCTGAATGTTGAACGCGGTGAGATTGTCGCCTTGCTGGGCGAAAACGGCGCGGGCAAATCGACCCTCATCAAAATCCTTGGTGGCATTCACAAGGCGGATGAAGGGCGGGTTCTGATCAACGGTGAGCCCTACGAACATCGCCCAGGTGGGTTTGGTCAGCGCCAGTCAGTTGCCTTTATCCACCAGGATCTGGGCATGATCGAATGGATGACCGTGGCCGAGAATATCGCGCTTGCTCTGGGCTACTCCCGCAAAAGCGGTCTGATCAATTGGAAATCGGTGGAGAGCTTTGCACAGGACGCGTTGGACAAAGTGGGGTGCGAATTCGACCCAACCACGCGGGTACAGGACTTGTCGCGGACCGAGAAGTCTCTGGTCGCGATTGCCCGCGCCTTGGCCGTGGATTGCGACTATCTTGTTCTGGATGAACCAACCGCATCCCTGCCGGCGGATGAGGTCGAGCGGCTGTTCGAAGCGTTGCGCCCCTTGAAGGAACAAGGCGTCGGCATGATTTACGTGTCGCATCGGCTGGACGAGATATTTCAGATTGCTGATCGGGTTGCCGTTCTACGAGACGGCGAGATGGTCGGTCTGCGCAGCATCGACCACACTACTCCCGAAGAACTGGTTTATATGATCGTCGGTCGCAAGACTCGGCAGGTGATGAAACCAGATACGCCTCCGGGTGCGACGCTGCTTGAAGTGTCTGGCCTGAACATGGAAGCAGCGCACAACGTCAGTTTCAAGTTGCATGCAAATGAAATCGTCGGGCTTGTCGGCCTGCGCGGGGCAGGTCATGAAAATGTTTCTCGTGCGCTGTTCGGGTCGGAAGGGTTTAGTGGCCAGATTACCCTGCATGGTGAAACGCCTGACCTGAGCTCTCCGCAGACTGCGATGGCGTCCGGGATCGGTTTGGTGGCGCGTGACAGAACCGAGGAATCGGTCGCAATGTCATTGACGATCCGCGAGAATACGTTCCTGAATCCGGCTGCGATCGGGCGGTCATTGCTATCGTTCATGGGCCACATGGCCGAGACAGAGAGCGCCGCGCGGATCGGTGCCGACGTGGCCTTGTCTCCCAATGATCAGAGTATGACGATTGAAAGCCTGTCGGGCGGGAACCAACAAAAGGTTGTCATTGGGCGCTGGCTAGAAACCAAACGCAAGCTGTTGATCTGCGAAGACCCGACCGCAGGTGTCGATGTAGGTGCCAAGGCAGAAATCTACGCGCTGTTGAACCGCGCAATGGAGGAGGGCGTCGGCATCATCGTCGTTTCAACCGACTTCGAGGAAGTCGCTGCCATCTGCCACCGCGCCATTGTCTTCAGCCAGGGTCAGATCGTGCGCGAGTTGACCGGCACCGAACTGACCACTGAAAACCTGATACAGGCTGCCTCGGCCTCGAACGCCGTGGCGAGTTAAGGAATACGACTATGCAATCGCTTGAATCCAATGCGCTGGAACCGACAAAGGCCGAGTTGAAAGACGCCTCGCTAAAAACCCGAATTATCAGGTTCTTGCCGGTTTACGGGCTGGTTTTGCTGACAGGTTTTCTGATCATCCTGTTTTCGATCCTTCTGCCAAACACCTTCCCAACGCTTCTGAACCTACGAGCGATTATCTCGGACAAGGCGATCATTGCGCTTTTGTCGTTGGGGGCGATGATACCGATGGCAGCAGGTCGTATTGACCTGACGGTCGGGTACGGCATCGTGCTGTGGCATATCCTGGCGATCTCTCTGCAGACCTTGTACGGCATTCCATGGCCGATTGCGGTGGCGATTGTTCTGTTGCTGGGTTTGCTGACTGGTTTCCTAAACGGTCTGCTGGTCGAGGTCGCCAAGATCGACAGCTTTATTGCCACGCTTGGCACAGGCACGGTCCTGTATGCGCTGGCGCTGTGGCACACAGGCGGACGTCAGATGGTCGGCGCGTTGCCTGACAGTTTCTATGCCATCAACGGCACCTTTGTATTCGGCCTGCCGATCACCGGGTTCTACGTGCTGGGGATCACGGTCGCGATGTGGCTGATCCTGGAATACACGCCGATTGGTCGGTACCTCTACGCGATTGGCGCCAATCAGCGCGCCGCGCAGCTGAACGGTATTCCGACCCGGAAATTCGTCATTGGTGCGTTCATGTCTTCGGGGCTGATCACCGCCTTTGCGGGCGTATTGCTGGCGTCGAAATTGCGGATCGGGCAAGCCTCGGTCGGTCTTGAATTCCTGTTACCTGCTTTGGTCGGGGCCTTTCTTGGGTCCACAACCATCAAGCCGGGACGCGTGAATGTTTGGGGAACAGTCGTGGGTGTCGCGATCCTGGCTGTTGGTATCTCGGGCATTCAGCAATTCGGTGGATCCTTCTGGGTCGAGCCGATGTTCAACGGTGTCACGCTTCTGATCGCAATCGGTATCGCCGGTTACGCTCAGCGTCGCAAAGGCGCCAAAAAGTAAACAGCATAAGGGAGGAGATTATGCTGAAACGGACTTTCATGGCGGTATCCGCTGCCGCGCTGCTCACAGGTTTGGGGTTTCCGGTGACCGCCGAGACAGCGTTTGACGGCCCCACCAGCGGACCCAAAGCCGCCGAGGGCAAATCAATTGTCGTCGTTGCTGGCGATCTGAAAAATGGTGGCATTCTTGGGGTGACCAATGGCGTCGAGGAAGCAGTTGGCACCATTGGATGGGACGTGCGCGTGCTGGATGGAGCGGGGTCCATTCAAGGCCGGACCGGGGCCATCGGGCAGGCACTGGCGCTGCAGCCGGATGGGATCATCATCAATGGCTTTGACGCCATTGAGCAGCAGGCCGCGTTGGAAGGCGTTGTCAGTGCTGGTATTCCGATGGTCGCGTGGCATTCCGGCCCCAAGATCGGATGTGACGCGCCCGGAGGCATCTTTGCCAATGTCTCGACAGACGCGATGACAGTGTCCGAAGTGGCTGCTGAATGGGCCATGGAAGACGGCGGCGACGGGGTGGGGGCGATCATCTTCACTGACTCGACCTATCAGATCGCCATCGACAAGGCCGATCGGATCAAGGAAACCATCGAAGCTGCGGGCGGTACGGTGCTGGAATATGTCGATACTCCGATCGCCGATACCTCGGCCCGAATGGGACCTTTGACCACGAGTCTGCTGCAGAAATACGGCGACCAGTGGACCCACGCGCTTGCGATCAACGATCTGTATTTTGACTTCATGGGGCCTGCATTGGCGGCGGCGGGTATCTCGTCCGATGACGGGCCCCAAGCGGGCTCGGCTGGTGATGGCTCGGAGGCTGCGTTTCAGCGTATCCGCAGCGGCAACTACCAGACAATCACTGTGGCCGAACCACTGAACCTGCAAGGTTGGCAACTGGTGGACGAGTTGAACCGCGCCATTCAGGGCGAGGCGTGCTCGGGCTATGTCACGTCGCCCGCACTGGTGACCGAAGAAGGTCTGGCCAAACTGGGCGACAGCAATCAGTTCGACCCTGACAGCCCCTATCGCGAAGCCTACGCAAAGATCTGGGGCAAATAACCGATCCGGTGGTCTTTGCCTGAATTGGCAAGGGCCCCGCTCGAAAAGATGACACAGCGCAAAGCCAACTCAGCGGTCTTTCGACCGCCATGGCGGAGCTTTGCGCAAAGGAGGAAACCATGAGCGAACAGCCATTGGTTCAAATGCTGGGAATAACCAAACGCTTTGGCGGGGTGACCGCCCTGCAGGATGTCGATCTGACGGCCTATGCGGGCGAAGTGCTCGCCATCGTCGGGGACAATGGGGCGGGCAAGTCCACCCTGATCAAGATCTTGACCGGAGTCTATCAGCCCACCGAAGGCCATATCCTGATGGATGGAAAACCGTTGGAGATGACCAGCCACTCTGACGCAATCGCAAACGGGATTGATGCGGTTTACCAGACCCTCGCGCTGGCCGATCACCTTTCCCCTGCGGCCAATATGTTTCTGGGCAATGAGCTGACCAAAAACGTGTTCGGCATTCCGTTTCTCGACAATAAGCGGATGAAGACCGAAGCCGCTCGGGTTCTGGAAGAACGTCTTGGTGTGCGGCTGCGGTCGATGGATGTGATGACGGAAAGCCTGTCGGGTGGCCAACGTCAGGCGGTCGCAATTTCACGCGCGGTCTATCACGAAGACCTGCGCCTGTTGGTGATGGACGAACCGACTGCCGCACTTGGGCCGCAGGAAACCGCAAGAACACTCAAGCTTATCAAGACGCTGCGTGAACAGGGCCTTGCCGTGATCCTGATCTCGCACTCGCTGGATGACGTGTTCGAAGTGGCCGACCGCGTTCACGTGCAACGCCGGGGCCGCGCCGTTGGCGTTGTCAAAACGGCGGAGAGTTCCGTTCAAGATGTTCTGGGCCTGATTGTCGGTGCCCAGGATGCAGCTGCGTGAAGGAGAACGATATGTCCGCGGCGATGACAAACACTGAACAAAGAACCATCATGGACCGATTGGAGCCTTATCTGGCCTTTATCGGGCCGATGGTGATGATCCTGGCCATTCTCATCTTCATGGGGATTGCGGAACCGGCCCGGTATTTCCGCCTGACTAACCTCAATCTGATCCTGCTGGATGCGGCGCTGTATATGCCGATGGCGATGGCGATGACCTTTGTCATCACCCAGCGCGGGATTGACCTGTCGATCGGCTCGATTGCAGCGCTGTCGGCCATTCTCATGGCCTTTCTGGTGAAGCAATATGGGTTCCCGGCCTGGGTAGCCGTACCTCTGGCGATTGTGCTGGGTGCGATCATGGGATTGATCAACGGTCTGGTAATTACCCGCTTCAAAGTTCCGGACCTGATCGGAACGCTGGCGATGGATCTTGTCTATCGCGGCCTGGCGCTGGTGATTGCAAAGGGTTTGGTGCTCGCGCGGTTCCCTGACCTGATCACCGAAATCGGACGAGGTCAGATTCCGGGTTTTATTCCGGTGCCTGTGGTGCTGGGCTTGATCACAATGGCCATTGGCTATGTCGTGCTGACCCGCACCTATTTCGGGCGCTACACGATTGCTATTGGCTCGAACCCCGAAGCCAGTGAAATGACCGGTGTGGCCGTCGATCGACACAAGATCTATGCCTATGTGCTGATGGGTGCCGCTGCCGCGATGGCCGGTGTCATGCTGACCGGAAAGCTGAACGCCATTCAGGCGACCTCGGCCCCGTATTTCAACCTGCATGTGATTGCGGCGGTTGTTGTGGGCGGCACGTCCCTGTTCGGTGGACGCGCTTCGATGCTGGGCTCTCTGGCCGGTGTGCTGCTGCTGTCGATGATGATCAACGCACTGGTGACTCTGCGGATCGAGTTCTTCTGGCAATCCGTCGCCTCGGGCGTGGTGATCGTCAGCTCGGTCGCGCTCTACACCTGGATGCAAAAGAAAGACCGTGACGGGGCGCATGGCCTGCTGGCGGGTTTGCGCAGCAAAGAGGCGCAAAAGCTGATCCGCTTCTCTGCCGCTCTGATCGGCGCACTAATCCTGTTGCTTGCCCTAGGGGCGGGACTGGCAACCGAGCCTACGCCAAGCGGCTAAGGCAAACAAAAGTGGTGCGCCCGGAGGTAGGAGTCCTGGCGCACCTGCAAGGCCCCACAATGTTCGCGAAAGGGAGGACTTACCGTGAAACAATTGAACAAAGCACTACTGACGACAAGCGCATTTTGCCTTTGTGCCACTGCAGCCTTTGCTGATGGGCACGGAAAGCTACCGCTGAAAGAACTGCCGGGTATCGAAGATCGGGACTATTGGGTCCCGGGCGAGGTTAACGCCGACGGGAAGTTGGAAGCCTTGCAGGCGATGACAGGGGCCGAAGCGGTAAAGTACGAGGGCACTCAGGATGCACCTTTGCAAATCGCCCTGATATATCCATCCGCGGATACGTCGGATTTCTGGGCGCGCAACTATCTGGCGATGACCAAACGTCTGGACGAGTTGGGCATCGAGTATGAAACAACCGAATTCGCCAGCCGTCAGATCGAACACAGTCTGCAATCGACCTATGCCAACCAGGTGGTTCAGGATGCGGACCTGTACGACTTCGTGATCTTCGGCCCTTCGGAACTGGCCATTCAAGCCGACAATATCGACAAGATGGCCGGGAATGACGGGTTTGCGACCTTTGTTTGGGCCTTCCACACGCCGCCAAAGGAGTTGAAAAATCAGCCTGACGCGTGGTTCGACTTCAGCTCTGCCGCCGGTGCCCTGACCATGTGCGACTATATGCTGGAACGGCTGGGCAGTGACGTCACGATGGCGATGAACCGCGGAATTCCTGGCATTACCGACGACCAGCGTTCAGGTGATTTCAAGGCCTGTGTCGAAGAGAAAGGCAACTGGACCACCGTTTACGAGCATTACGGTGAATACCAGCGCGAAGGCGGCTTTGAGGGCACAAGCCTGATCCTCCAAGCCTATCCCGAAGCCACCATCATTCACAATGCCAACACCGCGATGGCCATGGGGTCGGTCGAGGCTCAGCTTGCGGTCGGCAAAGAGAAAGACGTGTTCTCAACCGGTTGGGGTGGCACCGGCCTTGAGCTGGACGCCATTCGCCGGGGCGAGTTGGACGCAACGCCCATGCGCATGGGTGACGATGTGGGCGCGGCGACAGCCGAAGCAATCAAGGCGCATATGGAGGGCCGGCAGGACGAACTGCCCTTTGTGTTCTTGGGCCGGATCACCGTTGCGCATGACCAAATGAGCGCTGAAGAGATCGATGCGCTGGAACAGGAAGCGTTCCGCTTCTCGGGCGTGGGCGCATTGGAGCGCTGACAAACCCGCTTGTGGCTGGCCCTAGCGGGACCGGCCACAGGCAATTGAAATAACCAAAGACGGAGAGAGCCCGAATGGCGCAATCCATGATGTTGATTGAAAAATGCAGCCATTGCGTAAGCTGGTATGACATTGAAACCGGTGCCCGGCAGGGGCGGTTGGATCTGCCGCATTTCCCTCATGAGTTCGTGGTCGATGACGAGTTTCACTATGCCTATGTCGGTCATTACGGCGTGCAGAATTCCGGTATTGCAGGCACCGATGGCCGGTCCGTGATCGTGATCGACATCCGCAAACAGGAAATCGTGCACAGCTATGATCTGGGTGAGCATGCCCGCCCGCACGGGATTGGGCTGGACGGGCAGGGGCGTCTTTACGTGCTGTCGGAATGGACAGGCCATCTGCTGGTCAAGGAAGACCCCCGTGCCTTCGATCAAGGCTGGGATCACATCACGCCCACTGGTGGCACCAAGTGTCATCTGTTTGCGCTGACCAGGGACGGACACACAGCGTATTCAATGAACCTGACTTCGGGCGATGTGACCGTGTTCAATCCCTATGATGCGTCGGTTTCGCCGATCCCAATCAAGACCGGAAAGAAACCTGAAGGGCGCTGCCTGCGGGAACAGGCACAGACGCTCTATACCTCTCAGCGTATCTCCAACACCGTCGCCGTGGTCAACACAAACACGCTTGAGATCGAGCGCACCTTTCCAACGCCAGATGATCCCTGCCGCATCTACTACGACGAGAAACGCAACCGGCTGGTGACGATGAACCATTTCGGGGGGTCGTTCTCGGTATTCGATGAAGCCACCGGAGAGATGTTGCACGAACAGAAAACGCCCGCGAACCCGCTGGCACTATGCATCGATGATGAGGCCGCATTTGCCTATATCGCCATCGATTGCGAACAGGTGCAGCGGTTCAACCTTGATACGTTCGAGGTGGTGCAGACCTTTGATACGGGCAAGGAACCGGACGTGATGGTCATCTTGCCCGACGGATTTTCAAAACACTGGGAGAGCGCGGCATGACCAAGCCTCGTATCGCTATTGTGCCCGGCGACCCTTCGGGGATCGGACCGGAACTGATCGCCAAACTGCTCAATCAGGAGGGCGTGCAGGAGGCCGCGGATATTGTGCTTGTTGGAGACAGTCATCTGTGGCGGCGCGGCGCGGAACAGGCTGATCTGAACGTGCCGATCAACACGGTGGATGCGGTGGCAGATCAACCGGGCCTGTCGCATCTTGAGCTCGATACCATCGCGCCCGAGGACGTGAAGATCGCGGAGGTCACCGTCGAGGGCGGTACGACATCGCTCCGCTGTCTCGACAAGGCGATGGATCTGGCGATGGCGGGACAGGTGGATGGTATCCTGTTCGGCCCGTTCAACAAGGCCGCAATGACCGCCGCCGGGCTGAATGCCGAGGACGAGCACCGCTATATGGCGCGCTACATGGGACATACCGGATATCACTCTGAACTCAACGTTCTGGATGAGTTGATGACGACCCGCGTGACCTCACATATCGGGCTGAAGGATGTGGCGGCCAATATCACCGAAGACGGGATTTTGAAGGCGGTCAGTTTGGCCAATGACACGCTGCGCAAAGCGGGCAACGCGCGCCCGAACATCGCCGTAGCAGCCCTGAACCCCCACGCTGGGGACAATGGCAAGTTTGGTCGAGAAGAGATCGACATTCTGGAGCCCGCCGTGCGCAAGGCTCAGCAGAAACAGATGAATGTGACCGGCCCGTGGCCCTCGGACACCGTGTTCCTAAAGGCGCAGCGGGGCGAGGTCGACGCGGTAGTGACCATGTATCACGACCAGGGTCAGATCGCGATCAAGCTGATGGGCTTTGAGCGCGGCGTGACCGTGGCCGGCGGCTTGCCCATTCCGGTCGCAACCCCCGCGCATGGCACGGCCTTTGATATCGCCGGACAGAACAAGGCCAATCCGGGCGCAACGCGGCAGGCGTTTGATCTGCTGGTGCGCATGGCCAAAACACATCGCGCCGAACGCCGCGCGGACTGAGGAGACCAAGATGACCAAGATTAAATCCGTGCGCACCCGCGTCTGGAACTGGACTGGACCAACCGTGCCGCCGACGGGCAATTTCTGCACCAACGCCTCAGACGTGCTTTACGAAAAAGGCGATACGATGTCGTCTTTCCGGTTCCATCAATGGCTGACCTGCGAGGTCGAGACCGAAGACGGCACCATCGGCATCGGCAACGCGGCATTGGCTCCTTCGGTGGTCAAGGCTGCCATTGACGAATGGTTTGCTCCGCTGGTGATCGGCGAAGACCCGTTCGACTATGCCTATCTGTGGGAAAAGATGTACCGTCGCAGCCATGCCTGGGGGCGTAAGGGCATCGGGATGACGGCGATCTCGGCTGTCGATCTGGCGATCTGGGACCTGATGGGCAAGCTGACGGGCAAACCGGTTTTCAAGTTGCTGGGCGGTCGCACGAAAGAGAAAATCCCCGTCTACTACTCCAAGCTCTATTCCGGCCCCATCGAAGTGATGCAGGCCGAGGCCGCAGAGGCGCAAAAGAACGGCTATTCCGCCTACAAGATGCGGTTCGGCTGGGGCCCCAAAGATGGCATGGCCGGGATGCGCGAAAACCTCAAACGGGTCGAGGCCGTGCGCGAGGTCATCGGCTATGACGTCGATCTCATGCTCGAATGCTACATGGGTTGGAATCTCGACTACACTAAGCGGATGCTGCCGAAATTGGTTAAGTATGAACCCCGCTGGCTGGAGGAACCGGTGATCGCCGATGATGTCGAAGGCTACCGCGAACTGAATGCGATGAATATCGTGCCAATCTCGGGCGGTGAGCATGAATTCTCGGTCATCGGCTGCAAGGACTTGATCGAGAAAAAGGCCGTTTCGGTTCTGCAATATGACACAAACCGGGTGGGCGGGATTACGGCAGCGCAAAAGATCAATGCGATTGCCGAGGCGTTTCAGGTGCCCGTGATCCCCCATGCAGGCCAGATGCACAATTACCATCTGACCATGGCCAACGCCAATTGCATGATCAGCGAGTACTTCCCCGTCTTTGATGTCGAGGTTGGAAATGAGCTGTTCTATTACATCTTCGAAGGTGACCCCGAAGCCGTTGATGGGTTCCTTGATTTGGATGACGATACGCCGGGTCTTGGGATCGAAATCACGGACAAACACCTCAAACACTTCCAGATTATGGAGTAAATCATGACCTACAACGGTATCTGGCCAGTTGCGCCAACACCGTTCAACGAGGACGGAACGCTTGATCTGGACGGGATGAAGCGCGTTCTTGATTGTCTGATCGATCAGGGCGCGGATGGGATCTGTGTTCTGGCGAATTTCTCGGAACAGTTCCTGATCTCTGATGCCGAGCGCGAGACTTTGACGCGACTGAGCCTTGAGCACGTCTCGGGACGGGTTCCAATGATTGTGACGATCAGCCATTTCGCCACTCAGATTGCGGTGGAACGGGCGCAATTTGCCAAGGATCTGGGTGCGGACATCGTGATGATGATGCCGCCCTATCACGGGGCGCTTCTGAAGGGGAATGCACAGCAGACCTTCGAGCAGTTTGCTGCCGTGGGCGAGGTCGGCATTCCGATCATGGTGCAGGATGCGCCGTTGTCGGGTGTCGACCTGCCGGTGCCTCTGCTGGTGCGCATGGCGCAAGAGATCGAGATGGTGAAGCTGTTCAAGATCGAATGTCCCCGTGCAGCCAACAAGCTGCGCGCCCTGATCTCCGAAGGCGGAGACGCGATTGAAGCGCCGTTTGATGGTGAAGAGGGGATCACCTTGCTGGCCGATCTGGATGCGGGGGCCACCGGGTCGATGACCTCGGGAATGATCGTGGACCAGATCAAGCCGGTGATCATGCATCACCATGCAGGTCGTATTGAAGAGGCCACCGCCGCCTATGGGCGCGTGGCGATGGTGATCAACCACGAAAACCGCCAATGCGGCTGGCAATCCTGCAAGGCTGCGATGGTCGAAGGCGGCGTGATCCGGTCCGAGTCCTGTCGTCACCCGATTGACCCGCTTCAACCGGCGATCCGCGACCGGTTGATCGACCTTTTAAAACCTTTGGACCCGATGGTCCTGAAGTGGGGAAAATAAGATGATCCTTGGAAAAAACCTGATCGACGGAAACTGGGTCGGCTCAGAAGACCAGCGTGCCTCAGATGATCTGGACGGGCAGAGCTTCGCTCAGGCTACCACCGCGCAGGTCGACGACGCCTGCCGTGCCGCCCGCCGTGACTTCCGTGCTTATGCGGGCAAGTCGCGGGCCGAGCGGGCCGCTTTCCTGCGCACGATTGCCGAGCAGATGGATGTTCTGGGAGAGGAGATTACCCGGGCCGCCATGGCTGAGACGGGACTGCCCGAGGCGCGCTTGGTGGGCGAACGCGGCCGTACCACCGGTCAGTTGAGCATGTTTGCCGATCTGATCGAAGAGACCGGGTATCTCGATATCCGCAAAGACGGCGCACTTCCTGATCGGACGCCACTCCCCCGTCCTGATCTGCGCCTGACGCACAAAGCCATCGGCCCTGTGGCCGTCTTTGGTGCGTCGAACTTCCCGCTCGCCTTTTCCACGGCGGGCGGGGATACCGCCTCGGCTTTGGCCGCTGGATGCCCGGTGATCGTCAAGGGCCACAGCGCCCATGCGGGTACCGCTGAATTGGTGGCTCAGGCCATCGCCAAGGCGATTGAGGTCTGTGATATGCCGACGGGCACGTTCCAGATCGTGCAGGGATCGGGGCGCGAGGTCGGCTCGGCCCTTGTACAGCATCCAGATATCCGCGCGGTTGGCTTTACCGGATCGCTGGCTGGGGGCAGGGCGCTCTATGATCTGTGTCACGCGCGCCCGAACCCGATCCCGTTTTACGGCGAGCTTGGCTCGGTCAACCCTATGTTCTGTCTGCCCGCCGCTATGGACAAGCGTGCGGCAGAGATCGGCGCGGGCTGGGCCGCGTCTCTGACCATGGGGGCCGGGCAGTTCTGCACCAACCCCGGCGTTGCCGTCATGCGAAAGGGGTCGGATGCGGATGCTTTAGAAACAGCCTGTGTCACAGCTCTGAACCAAACAGCAGAACAGAAGATGCTGACCGATGGTATCCACGATGCCTATGAACAGGGCGTCCGCGCCTTCCGTGATTTGATGACCGAGGTTACCTCCTGCGGTTCTGCCGCGGGTACACGTGCGGCCCTTCCTGCTCTGTTCAAAGTCAACGCGGAACAGTGGATGGCAAACCCCAAACTGCAACACGAAGTGTTTGGCGCAGCGGGTATCATCGTTCTGTGCGACGACACGGATCAGATGGTGGCCCTCGCTGAAGGGCTGGAAGGCCAACTGACCCTGACGCTGCACATGGATGACGCAGATCATGACTTCGCCAGCACCCTAATGCCCATTCTCGAAGAGAAAGCCGGACGTCTGTTGGCCAATGGTTTTCCCACGGGTGTCGAGGTGTGCTCGGCGATGATGCATGGCGGGCCTTACCCGGCCAGCACCGACGTGCGCGCAACTTCCGTCGGCACTCTCGGTATTGCGCGATGGCTGCGCCCGGTCAGCTATCAGAACATGCCTGGTGCTTTGCTGCCGAATGAACTGCAGGGCTGAGGATCCACGTCAGGCCATCTTTGGCCTGACCCCAAAACGCCACGAACGCACAGGTTCGGCGGCGGCTAAAGGACAAATAAAGGAGCAAATGGATGTACGGCGTTCTGGATGGCACCGGATTTGAGGTCATCGAAAAAGAGTTCGAAGCCTGTTTCATCGGCCACGCGCGAGTCGAGCGGTTGTGGACCGGCGCCCGTTGGTCCGAAGGGCCAGCCTGGTTTGCCGCCGGGCGTTTTTTGGTCTGGTCTGACATCCCCAACAACCGCTTGATGCGCTGGGATGACACCGATGGATCGGTCTCGGTGTTTCGGCAGCACTCGAACAATGCCAATGGTAACACGGTGGATCGCGAGGGTCGGTTGGTGTCATGCGAACATCTGACCCGGCGTGTCACAAGGACTGAACATGACGGCTCTGTTACGGTTCTGGCAGACGCATGGCAGGGAAAGCGCCTGAACTCTCCAAACGATGTTGTTGTCAAATCGGATGGGTCCATCTGGTTCACGGACCCTTCCTACGGGATCATGATGGACTATGAAGGCGAGCGCGCCGAAAGTGAGATCGGGGCGTGTCATGTGTTTCGTGTAGATCCGATGTCAGGCGAGGTGTCAGCCGTCGCCACCGACTTCGTGAAACCCAACGGCTTGGCCTTTTCGCCGGACGAGAATACTCTCTACATCTCTGATACAGGCATCACCCATGACCCAGACGGTCCGGCGCATATTCGCAGGTTCGGCGTCGCGAGCGACGGAAAAACTCTGACGGGGGGCGAGGTGTTTGCGAAGTGTTCCGCGGGGCTGTTCGATGGCTTTAGGCCAGACCGTGAAGGCCGCATCTGGAGTTCTGCTGCAGACGGTGTTCATTGCCTGAACCCACAAGGAGATTTGATCGGCAAGTTGCACATACCCGAGATGGTAGGGAATATATGTTTTGGCGGCGCCAAGCTGAACCGGTTGTTCGCGACCGGAACAAGCAGCCTTTACGCGATCTATCTCAATGTAAACGGTGTCTCACCGGTTTGACTTTACTTGCGAAAGTGGGGTTGGAAGCAAGGGAGACATTTGCAGAAGTCGACGCAAATCCCAATCAAATGGTTTTGAAATAGTCACAGCACAAGTTTATGAAAGGGCAGCTACTTTTCAAAGAAGCAGTTTTTTAAGCATTTGTTGTGCTCCTGTCGCACAAATTCTAATGCTAGGGCCTGCAAGGATTTTTAGTTGAACGTTGCGAGTGTCCGCGACGCGACTAAGGCTGCAGTATTCAAGCACGCAGTCGAATAGAAGGATTGAGCCGGAAAAGACCAACCTGCTAAGCTACCGCGATCCCACCTGAACCCTATCTAGGTGACAGATGCGACAAGCTTCAAGTCTGCGTCGCACTAAGGAACTAAGCGGACATTCATCACAACCGCAGCATTTGTAGCTTTGGCTTACACCGAACAATACAAACAACTACGGGACCGATCTACGGGCATCGCAAAATGAGGAAAAACCTCGTGGAGAAAAACCCTCTAGCAGAAACGGTCGTTTCGTCAGGTTTGTACCCACCTGTATAAGACCGGACATCTGTGGGCATCACGCTTCAGGCAAAGTGGGTTCGATCCGGCCCTTCGCCACGTGTTTCATCAAGGCCTATTGCGCGGACAAAGCCGCCCTTCAGTCAGTGGGTGGTTCGTAGGGGTCCGGTGTTCCTGGGGGGATCGGAGGAAACTCCTCGAAGGTAGCAATGTGCTCCTGCAACTGCGGCAGCGCTTTTTCGGCCGCCCATGTGTGCGGGA
>NZ_JBQFVP010000024.1:0-31902 GCF_056539825.1 Ruegeria sp. B10 | reverse complement strand
CCGAAGCCGAAGCCGAAGCCGAAGCCGAAGCCGAAGCCGAAGCCGAAGCCGAAGCCGAAGCCGAAGCCGAAGCCGAAGCCGAAGCCGAAGCCGAAGCGTCCGTCGAGCCGTCGGAACCTATGCAGGCCGATGAGAAACCCGCTGAACCGACCCAGGAACAACGGGGCGGATTTGTTCCGGCCCTGATAGGTGGTGTGATTGCCGCGGGCCTTGGCTTTGCGGCTGCCCAAACGGGGCTAATCTCGTCTGGTGGGGCGGATAACTCGGACGTGATTGCGGCGCTCGAATCGAAGCTCTCGGAACAATCCGATCAGATTGAAGCGCTGACGAAGAAGCTCTCGGATGCGCCGGACGTGTCGGGCCTGACGGATCAGGTTCAGGCGCTGTCGC
Source organism: Ruegeria sp. B10 (assembly GCF_056539825.1). Classification (NCBI taxonomy): domain Bacteria; kingdom Pseudomonadati; phylum Pseudomonadota; class Alphaproteobacteria; order Rhodobacterales; family Roseobacteraceae; genus Ruegeria; species Ruegeria sp. B10. Next base: position 31,512 of record NZ_JBQFVP010000024.1, on the reverse strand, counting down.
AAAAGCTGGATCCGGTCGATGCCGACCTGTCTGCCATGAAATCCAGCGTCGAATCTCTGACGGGTCAGATCGCGCCTCTGGCCGACCGGCTCACCGAGCTTGAGAAGGCGCCCATTGCTGCAAACACCTCGACCGAAGCGACCGCTGCTTTTGAAGCTGAACTGAAAAAGCTGCAGGACTCACTGGCGGCGCAGCGCGGTGAGGTCGAAAAGATGGTCGCCGATGCACAGGCGCTTGAGGCGAAAGCAACGGCCGAAGCGCAAGCCGCGACCAATCTGGCCATTCTGTCTCGCCTGCATGGACAGTTGGATGCCGGTCAGCCGTATTCAGACCTTTTGGGCGAACTGCAAGCGGGGGGTGTGAAGGTGCCGGATGCACTCTCAACGCCTGCGGACAAAGGGGTTGAGACGCTGTCGTCCTTGCGGTCCTCATTCCCTGCGGCGGCGCGTACCGCTTTGGCGGATGCGCGTGATGCGGATAAAGGCACGGGCGTGATCGCCTTTTTGCAACGCCAGACCGGCGCGCGATCGGTGACCCCCCAGGATGGGGATGGCCCGGATGCCGTGCTGTCGCGGGCTCAGGCGGCCTTGGCCGATGGTGATGTCGCCTCTGCCCTGACTGAATTGAAATCCCTGCCAGAGGCGGCGCAGACCGCAATGGCCGATTGGGAACAAGCCGCCCAGACCCGGGTCGCGGCGGTTGAAGCTGCCGATACGCTTGCTTCCGACCTGAACTCGAACTGAAGGACCTGCCATGCTGTGGTCATTGTTTAAGATCCTTGTTTTTGTTGCGATTATCGGCCTTCTGGCTTTGGGTGGTCACTTCCTTATGCAAACCAGCGGCGGAGTTCAGATTACCGTCGCCGGGGTAGAATACACGCTGGGGCCGCTGCAATCAGTGATCGCGCTGGGCGTGCTGGTCTTTGGCGTCTGGTTGTTCTTCAAACTGCTGGGCCTGCTGATCGCGACGCTGAAATTCCTCAACGGTGATGAAACCGCCCTGTCGCGCCATTTCGACCGTAGCCGCGAACGGCGTGGGTATGAGGCGCTGTCCGACGGTCTCATGGCGTTGGCATCGGGCGAGGGTCGCATGGCGATGGCCAAGGCCTCTAAGGCCGAGAAACTGCTGAACAAGCCGGAACTGACCAATTTGTTGGTGGCGCAAGCGGCCGAGATGACGGGCGACACCAAAAAGGCCTCGGAGACTTACAAAAAGCTGGTGACCAATAGTGCCACGCGCTTTGTCGGTGTGCGCGGTATCATGAAACAGAAACTGGCTGAGGGTGATGACGAAACCGCGCGCAAACTGGCCGAGAAAGCCCTGGCACTGAAGCCGCGTCACGAGGAAACGCAAGATGTCTTGCTGAACCTGCAGACCAAGGCGCAGGATTGGGCCGGAGCACGGTCGACTCTGACGTCAAAACTGAAGGCCGGATACCTGCCGCGCGATGTGTTCAAACGGCGAGACGCGGTTCTGGCCCTGTCCGAGGCCAAGGGCATTCTGGATGATGGCGCAAGCCTCGAGCAACAAGAACAAGCCATCGAGGCCAACCGCCTGTCACCCGATCTGGTGCCCGCCGCCGCCATGGCTGCGCGGGCCTATATCGAAAAGGGTAAACCGCGCGCGGCAACCAAGATCCTCAAGAAAGCGTGGGAGGTTCAGCCCCACCCCGACCTCGCCCATGCCTTTGCCGAGATTGCACCGGACGAGTCGGCTCAGGACCGGATCAAGCGGTTCACCGCGCTGACCCGTATCCACCCTGAGAACATGGAAACCCGCCTGATTCTAGCCGAACTGAATATCGTTGCTGAGGACTTCCCGGAAGCGCGTCGCGCGCTGGGCGATGTGGTCGAAAAACAGGCCGATGCACGTGGATACACGTTGATGGCGGCCATTGAGCGCGGTGAAGGTGCCTCGGACGCCGTTGTGCAGGGCTGGCTGGCCAAGGCCTTGACCGCGCCGCGTGGACCGCAATGGGTCTGCGAGAACTGTCATGACATTCAGCCCGAATGGGGTCCGGTCTGCCAGAATTGCGGCAGCTTCGATACGCTCAGCTGGGAGACGCCTCAGACGCCCGAGATCGCCACGGCTACAGGTGTGCATATGTTGCCTTTGATTGTGGGCGCCCTGGAAGATCAAACCTCGCCTAGCGAGGAGCCAGAACAAGAAGCGCCTGCCGAAGTGATCGAGCTGAACGCCGACGCGGTGGATGAGACCGTAGAGAAGCAGGCCTGATCCAAAAGGCTGAACTTTTCCGGCCCACAGCGGCCTTGCAATAGACAAAAGTTTTTGGCTCCGCCCCCAAGGGGCGCTGCTTTGGTGTGTTTAACGCCAGTGTGACGGGTTTCACTGACTTACCGGCAGCATTTGCCGCATTCTCTCGATGAATCGACCAAGCGTTTTAGATTGAGGAGAAACACAATGAAAATTGATGAAAAAGGCCTGGATAAATTTGAGAAAGAAGCGGACAAACTCGCGGCGGCGATTGTCCAGCAGTCCAAAATTATTGATCAGGCGGAAAAGGCGTCTCCTGTCGCGAAGAAAACACTGGCACCGTTGAAAAAGGCAATTGCAGTGGCGATGAAGCAAAGCAAAGCTGCGCAGAAGGCCATTTCGACTGCCAAGAAGAAAAAGTGTATGGACGAAAAGGCCAACAAAGACCTTCTGGTTCAAGTGTCGAAAGCTGCCAAGACTGCATCGGCGGCCAAGAAATTGATCGGTCACGAGGCGACGCATGTGGTGCAACAGGCCGTCCCGAAAGCGAAGCCGAAGCAGATGGAAAAGACCTTCGACGAAAAGCTGAAGTTCTGGCAAAACCTTGAAAAGAAAGCCAAGTAAGTCTGGGACAAAGGCCGGGGCCTACGCAGAGAAGTGCTTTGCGAGGCCCTAACGTCAACGCTCAAGGCATGAATGCGGTGCGTGTGATTGGAATCGGAGACTGAATTCCCCGAACACACGGGCTATTTCCCGGCCACCAATGCGGGCAATCAATTCAACTTAAGGGGATTTGGTGCCCAGGAGAGGACTCGAACCTCCACGTCCATACGGACACTAGCACCTGAAGCTAGCGCGTCTACCAATTCCGCCACCTGGGCAGGTGTCGTGAGGGGGCGTTTAAGCCCAGCGGCGGGGAGGGTCAACCAGATTCGGACAGATTTTTGAAAGTTTTTTGAACCACGCCGCTCGGACCCTTTTCACAGCGGGTCTCAATGCAAGACGCGCGGCGATTTGATGCCTTGTTTCAAAGGGGTTCGGGCGCTACTTCTACGTCAAAGCCACGCAGCAGGAGCCATCGAATGTCGAAACTGGTCACGATCTACGGAGGGTCAGGGTTTGTCGGGCGCTACATCGCGCGCCGTATGGCGGCCAAGGGATGGCGTGTCCGAGTCGCCGTGCGACGCCCGAATGAGGCCATGTTCGTGAAACCCTATGGCGTTGTGGGTCAGGTTGAGCCAGTGTTTTGCAACATCCGGGATGACGCCTCGGTGCAGTTGGCCATGCAAGGTGCGGATGCGGTTGTGAATTGCGTGGGTGTTCTGAACGAACTGGGCAAGAACGGGTTTGATGCAGTGCAGGCCGAAGGGGCCGAACGCATCGCGCGTCTTGCGTCCGAGAATGGCGTGGCGCGGATGGTTCATATCTCAGCCATTGGTGCTGATGCCGAGTCAGACAGCGCCTATTCCCGCACCAAAGCGGCGGGCGAGGCCGGAGTTCTGGCTCATATGCCTGATGCGATGATCCTGCGCCCTTCGATCATTTTCGGGACCGAGGATCAGTTCTTCAACCGGTTCGCCGCGATGACGCGGTTCGGGCCATTTCTGCCTCTGGTCGGGGCCGAGACACGGTTTCAGCCGGTCTATGTGGATGATGTGGCGCGGGCAGCCGAGCGAGGTGTCTTGGGGCAAGCGGCTTCGGGCATTTATGAGCTGGGCGGTCCTGAGGTGAAAACCTTCCGGGCTTTGATGCAGCAAATGCTGGAGGTCATTCATCGGCGCCGGGTGATTCTGGGTGTGCCGTTCTTTGTCGCCAAGATCATGGCCGGCGTGTTGGACATTCTGAAATTCGTCAGCTTTCAGCTGTTCTCGAACCCGATTCTGACGCGGGATCAGCTCAAAAACCTGCGACAGGACAATGTGGTTAGTGACAGCGCCAAGGGTTTTGCGGATCTGGGTATTGTGCCCACGACGTTGGATGCTGTTCTGCCCGAATACCTGTGGAAATTCCGCCCCTCGGGTCAGTATGACGACATTCAGAACTCGGCCAAGAACCTGCGGACCTGATCAGCTATAGGCGATCACCAGCAGGATCGCGCCCAGAATGACGCGATAGATGACATAGGGCGTGAAGCTGACACTGCGCAGCATGCGCATCATCAGGCTGAGGGCCAGCAAAGCCGACACGAAAGCAAAGAGGGCGGCGATCGCTCCGTCTTTTGCCAGTTGCGCGTCGGCCTGGTGGACTACGTCAAGGGACAGCAACACGCCCGAGGCGATGATGGTCGGGATCGACATCAGCATGGCGAGGCGCGCGCCCTCTTCCCGCGTATAACCCAGATGCCGCGCTCCTGTGATGGTGATGCCCGACCGGGATGTTCCCGGAATTAAGGCGATAGCCTGCCAAAGGCCCATGATTGCTGCGTCACGCAGGCTCCAATCGGCGGCGATCTTGGTCTGGGGGCCTTTCTGGTCCATCCAGTAGAGCAGCAGCCCAAACAGTAGCATGGTCCAGCCGATGACGGCGATGGATCGTAGCGCCTCGGTCAGGCCGGTCAGGAAAAGGACCAGTCCAGCGAGGACTGTCGGAATCGTTGCCACGATCAACCCCAGCGCCAACCGTGCCTGCGCCGTGTCGGTGCGCCCAGACAGCGCGGCGGGCAGCCCGCGGATTGCTTGTTTGACGTCGGACCAGAAGTACAAAACAACCGCGCCAAGCGTGCCCACATGAACGGCTACGTCGATGGTTTGGCCCTGATCCTGCATCCCGGTCAGGTTGGGCAGCAAGATCAGATGGCCGGACGAGGAGACAGGCAGAAATTCAGTAAGCCCCTGAATGATCGCCACGAGAATCAAGTGAAAGAGACTCATTTACCCTGCCGCACTGCCATCAAATTGCTTTGGGTTTATGGGTATTCTGGTGGTGTCGAAAAGGAAAGATGATAGATAGGTCCGTATCGGACATAAAAATAGAAGAAAAAAGCAAATATTTTGCGTGCCAGCCGAGATTTTTCTCAATTAGGTCAGTATATATGACTTTTCATATCTGAGGCGATCTCATAAAGAGATGCTTCCTAGCCAATTCATGGAGTCGGACCCGTGGCAAAGCAACCGATGTTGAAATTTGTGCAGATTGACCGAGTCATGCCTGAAAAGCGTGCCGCCGATGACCGCAAAGAAGACTTTGACGAAATCTACGCGGAATTCGCATCGGCCAAGGCTGCAGAGCAAGCCAGCCGCTGCAGCCAATGTGGTGTGCCCTATTGCCAGTCGCATTGCCCGCTGCACAACAACATCCCCGACTGGTTGCGCCTGACAGCGACAGGCCGTCTGGAAGAGGCCTACGCGACGAGTCAGGCAACCAACACATTCCCCGAGATCTGTGGCCGTATTTGCCCTCAGGACCGCTTGTGCGAGGGCAATTGTGTGATTGAACAGTCGGGTCACGGTACGGTCACCATCGGAACGATCGAGAAATACATCACCGACACCGCATGGGATAAAGGTTGGGTCAAGCCCGTCGTTCCGACCGCTGAACGCAGCGAAAGTGTCGGCATCATCGGCGGAGGCCCGGGTGGTCTGGCCGCAGCCGACATGCTACGCCGTGCCGGTATCCAAGTCACAGTCTATGACCGCTATGATCGTGCGGGCGGCCTGTTGATGTACGGTATCCCCGGCTTCAAGCTCGAGAAAGACATCGTCCAGCGCCGCAATGACCTGTTAGCCGATGGCGGGGTGGAGTTCGTTCTGAACTGCGACGTGGACGCCGCCAAATTTGACGAAATTCGCGCCAAGCATGACGCCGTGATTATCGCAACCGGCGTTTACAAGTCGCGCGATCTGTCCATGCCGGGCAGCGGATTGACGGGTATCGAGAAAGCGATCGACTTCTTAACCGCCTCGAACCGCAAAAGCTTTGGTGACGCGGTCGAAGATTTCGACAATGGCCGCCTGAATGCCGAAGGTAAAAAGGTTGTCGTTATCGGCGGTGGCGACACGGCGATGGACTGTGTGCGCACCTCGATCCGTCAGGGCGCGACCTCGGTCAAATGTCTGTACCGCCGTGACCGTGCCAACATGCCCGGCTCGCAGCGAGAAACGCAGAATGCCGAGGAAGAAGGCGTGGTGTTTGAATGGCTCAGCGCGCCCAAGGGCTTTACCGGTGACGACACTGTCAACGGCGTGATGGTGCAGAAGATGCGTCTGGGTCAACCCGATGCCTCGGGCCGTCAGGCCCCCGAAGTGATCGAAGGCGCGGATTATGTCGAAGAGGCCGATCTGGTGATCAAGGCGCTGGGTTTTGAACCCGAAGACCTGCCCACCCTGTTTGGCCAGCCCGACCTGCCGGTCACGCGCTGGGGCACCGTCAAGGCGGCCTTCCAGACCGGTGAGACCGAGATGGACGGCGTCTATGCCATCGGTGACATCGTGCGCGGCGCCTCTCTGGTCGTCTGGGCGATCCGGGATGGCCGTGATTGCGCCGATGCCATCATCGAGCGGTTCAATGCCAAGACGGTGGTCGCGGCTGAATAACCGCCCAACGCCGAAGTTCAACATTTTCCCTAAGGGATACGCGTTCGATCCGGAACGCCAGCCAAAGACCAAAACCAGGGACCCGGTACTGCGTGCCCCCTTGGAAGCAGGAGACAGCGAATGACCAAATTTGATGCCGATTGGGCGCGCGCCGAGGAAACCAAGCGCAAGTGGATGGCGGAAAACGGTCTTTATTCCGAAGAGGAAGAGCATTCCTCATGCGGTGTGGGCCTTGTGGTGTCCGTCGACGGTAAGCCATCGCGCAAGGTCGTGGATGCGGGGATCGATGCCCTCAAGGCGATCTGGCACCGGGGCGCTGTCGATGCGGATGGCAAGACAGGTGACGGCGCGGGTATCCATGTTCAGATCCCGGTTCCCTTCTTCTACGACCAGATCCGCCGTACCGGCCATGAACCCAATCTGGATGAACTGATCGCCGTTGGTCAGGTCTTCCTGCCTCGCACCGATTTCGGAGCGCAGGAGCAATGCCGGACCATCGTGGAAACCGAAGTTTTGCGAATGGGTTACTACATCTACGGCTGGCGTCACGTGCCGGTTGATGTCACCTGTCTTGGCGACAAGGCCAATGCGACCCGTCCTGAGATTGAGCAGATCCTGATCTCGAACTCGAAAGGCGTGGACGAAGAGACGTTCGAGCGTGAGCTGTATGTCATCCGTCGTCGCATCGAAAAAGCGGCTGCGGCTGCTGGGATTTCCGGCCTTTATCTGGCGTCGCTGTCCTGCCGCTCGATCATCTATAAGGGCATGATGCTGGCCGAGCAGGTTGCGGTTTTCTACCCCGACTTGATGGACGAACGCTTTGAGTCGGCCTTTGCGATCTATCACCAGCGCTATTCGACCAACACCTTCCCGCAATGGTGGCTGGCCCAGCCTTTCCGGATGTTGGCGCATAACGGTGAGATCAACACGCTGAAGGGCAACATCAACTGGATGAAGAGCCATGAGATCCGCATGGCGTCCTCAACCTTTGGTGACTATGCCGAAGATATCAAGCCGATCATCGCAGGTGGATCGTCGGATTCGGCCGCATTAGACTCGGTTTTTGAGGTTCTGGTGCGCGCGGGCCGCTCTGCCCCCATGGCGAAAACCATGCTGATTCCGGAAAGCTGGTCCAAACAGGCAGTTGAGCTTCCGCAGGCGTGGCGCGACATGTATTCCTACTGCAACTCAGTGATGGAACCATGGGATGGCCCTGCCGCTCTGGCCATGACCGACGGTCGCTGGGTCTGTGCCGGTCTCGACCGGAATGGTCTGCGCCCGATGCGCTATGTCGTAACAGGCGATGGTCTGGTTATCGCAGGCTCCGAGGCCGGAATGGTGCCGATTGACGAGGCTTCCGTGACCGAAAAAGGCGCTCTGGGTCCGGGTCAGATGCTGGCAGTGGACATGAAGCGCGGCAAGCTCTACCGCGACAAACAGATCAAGGACAAATTGGCCCGCGCCCTGCCGTTTGGTGAGTGGGTCAACAAGATCAACGATCTGGATGACGCGTTGGCCGGCGTGACCGAGACAGCCAAGTTTCGCGGAGAAGAGCTGCGCAAGCGTCAGATCGCGGCTGGCTACTCGATCGAAGAGCTGGAGCAGATCCTCGCGCCGATGGCCGAGGATGGTAAGGAGTCACTGGCTTCGATGGGGGATGACACGCCCTCGGCTGTGTTGTCCAAGCAGTACCGCCCGCTGAGCCATTTCTTCCGCCAGAACTTCAGCCAGGTGACAAACCCACCCATCGACAGCTTGCGGGAATACCGCGTGATGTCGCTGAAAACGCGGTTCGGTAACCTGAAAAACGTGCTGGACGAGGACAGCAGCCAAACCGAAATCGTAGTGCTGGGCAGCCCCTTTGTTGGCAACGCACAGTGGGACAAACTGGTTGAGACCTTTGGCTCTCCTCTGGCAGAAATCGACTGTAGCTTTGAGCCTGGTCGTGGCGCTCTGAGCGCCGCTTTGGCCCGTGTTAGAGCCGAAGCAGAGGAGGCTGTGCGCTCGGGCGCGGGGCATCTGGTGCTGTCCGACATGAACTCGGGCGAGGGCCGTGTGGCCATGCCGATGATCCTGGCGACCAGCGCGGTGCACTCACATCTGACACGGCAAGGGCTTCGGACCTTCTGCTCGCTGAACGTACGCTCGGCCGAATGTGTTGATCCGCACTATTTTGCGGTTCTGATCGGCTGCGGTGCGACCGTGGTAAACGCCTATCTGGCCGAGGACTCGCTGGCGGATCGGATTGACCGTGGTCTGTTGGACGGCACGCTGACGGAAAACGTCGCGCGCTATCGCGAGGCCATCGACCAAGGTCTGCTGAAGATCATGGCCAAGATGGGCATCTCGGTGATCTCATCCTATCGCGGCGGTCTGAACTTTGAGGCTGTTGGCCTCAGCCGCGCTATGGTTGCCGAGTACTTCCCCGGTATGACCAGCCGGATTTCCGGTATCGGTGTCACCGGTATTCAGGCCAAGGTCGAAGAAATCCATGCTAAGGCATGGGACAACGGCTTGGACGTTCTGCCCATCGGTGGGTTCTACAAAGCCCGGCAATCGGGTGAGACCCATGCGTGGGAAGCGACCTCGATGCACATGATGCAGATGGCGTGCAACAAGGCGTCCTACGAACTGTGGAAGCAGTATTCGGCCAAGATGCAGTCGAACCCTCCAATCCATCTGCGTGATCTGATGGATTTCAAACCGCTGGGCAAACCAGTGCCGATCGAAGAGGTCGAATCGATCACCTCGATCCGGAAACGCTTTGTTACTCCGGGCATGTCGTTAGGTGCGCTGTCGCCCGAGGCGCACAAGACGCTGAACGTAGCGATGAACCGGATTGGTGCAAAGTCTGACTCGGGTGAAGGTGGGGAAGACCCGGCGCATTTCGTGCCCGAGCCGAATGGTGACAACCCGTCGGCCAAGATCAAACAGGTGGCCTCGGGCCGGTTCGGCGTGACTGCCGAGTACCTTAACCAATGTGAAGAGCTTGAGATCAAGGTCGCCCAGGGTGCCAAACCGGGTGAGGGTGGTCAGCTGCCGGGTATGAAGGTCACCGACCTGATCGCGCGTCTGCGTCACTCGACCAAAGGCGTGACGCTGATCTCGCCGCCGCCGCACCACGACATCTACTCGATCGAGGATCTGGCGCAGCTGATCTATGACCTGAAACAGATCAACCCGCGCTGCAAGGTGACGGTGAAGCTGGTGGCGTCTTCGGGCGTGGGTACAATTGCTGCCGGTGTGGCTAAGGCGAAAGCGGATATCATCCTGATTTCGGGCCACAATGGCGGCACGGGCGCATCGCCTGCGACCTCGATCAAATATGCCGGTCTTCCGTGGGAGATGGGCCTGACCGAGGCGCATCAGGTTCTGGCGATGAACAACCTGCGCGACCGGGTGACCCTGCGGACCGATGGTGGCCTGCGGACCGGACGTGACATCGTCATGGCTGCGATGATGGGGGCCGAGGAATATGGCATTGGCACCGCAGCACTTATCGCGATGGGCTGTATCATGGTGCGTCAGTGCCAGTCGAACACCTGCCCGGTAGGAGTGTGTACGCAGGACGAAAGCCTGCGCGCCAAGTTCACCGGCAACGCGGATAAGGTCGTCAACCTGATCACCTTCTACGCGCAGGAAGTGCGCGAGTTGCTGGCCAGCCTCGGCGCGCGTTCGATTGATGAGATCATCGGTCGGGCCGATCTGCTGGATCAGGTCAGCCGTGGCTCGGCGCATCTGGACGATCTGGACCTGAACCCGCTACTGATCACTGTCGATGGCGCGCATGACATCGTCTACAACCGTGACAAGGACCGCAACGCGGTGCCTGATACGCTGGACGCCGAGATCGTGCGCGATGCGGCGCGGTTCCTGAAAGACGGTGAAAAGATGCAGCTGTCTTACGCGATCCAGAACACGCACCGGACCGTGGGTACGCGTGTCTCCAGCCATATCGTTCAGAACTTCGGTATGCGGAACACGTTCCAGGACGACCACCTGCATGTAAAATTGCAGGGCTCGGCAGGTCAGTCGCTTGGGGCCTTTGCGGCACCGGGTCTGAAGCTGGAAGTGTCGGGTGACGCCAACGACTACGTTGGCAAAGGTCTGTCGGGTGGCATGATCGTTGTCCGCCCACCACAGGTCAGCCCGCTGAAGGCAGATGACAACACGATCATCGGCAACACCGTTCTTTACGGCGCAACCGACGGGCAACTGTTTGCCGCTGGTCGCGCGGGTGAGCGGTTCGCGGTGCGAAACTCGGGCGCCAAAGTGGTGATCGAGGGCTGTGGCTCGAACGGGTGTGAATACATGACCGGTGGAGTCGCGGTGATCCTGGGTGATATTGGGGCCAACTTTGGTGCAGGTATGACCGGCGGCATGGCCTATCTGTATGATCCGGAGGGCAAGGCGCAGGCGTTGATGAACATGGAAACGCTGGTGACCTGCCCCGTGACCGTCGACCATTGGGAAGATCAGTTGAAATCCCTGATCGAGCGCCACGCGGCGGAAACCTTCAGCCGGAAGGCCTCGGACATCCTTCAGCATTGGGATGTTGAAAAGGCGAACTTCCTGCAGGTCTGCCCGAAAGAGATGCTGAACAAGCTCAGCCATCCTCTGACAAACGAAGTGGCTGCTGTTCCGGCCGAATAAGTCGGGTGCAGAGATAAATAAGAAGAACCCGCGTTTCTGAGTTGGAGCGCGGGTCTTTTTTATTTCGCGGCGGACACAGTCGCACGGCCCAATCCGCCGATCAGGAATTCCGCCGTTCCCAAGACAGTCGCGGCGGCGTATAGCAAAACCATGGCAAAGAAAGCAGCTCGCAAGAAAAGCGGCAGAAAAAGTAAGGCAGGCAAGGGACAAAAGACACGGTCGCTCTTGTCCCGTATCCGGCGATGGATGATCTATTCCGCGCTGGGCGTTGCGGCGTTTCTGGTGGCTTTGGTGGTTCTGTACTCGGTCGTGAACCCTCCGATCACGCATACGATCTGGTCTGAATGGCGTCGCCTAGGAAAGGTCGAGCGCGAGTGGGTCACGATGGATGAGATCGCTCCGATCATGGCGCGTTCGGTCGTGGCGGCTGAAGATGCGAATTACTGTCTGCACTGGGGTTTTGACGTCGAAGCCATTCGTGACGCTTTGGAGGGGGGCGGGACCCGGGGGGCCTCGACCATCACGCAACAAGTGGTGAAGAATGTCTTTCTGTGGCAGGGGCGCAGCTGGGTGCGCAAGGCGATGGAAACCACGATCACGCCAGTGGTTGAGATTTTCTGGAGTAAACAGCGCATTCTTGAGGTTTATCTGAATGTCGCTGAAACCGGGACGGGCCTGTTTGGGGTTGAGGCCGCGGCGCAGCGGAACTTTGGCGTCAGCGCGGCGCAACTGACCCCGACGCAGGCGGCACGGCTTGCAGCGATTCTGCCCTCACCCCGCAAACGCTCGGTGACGGACCCGTCGGTTTTCACCCGCAGGCGGGCGGCGGCCATCCTGCAAGGGGCGGCTACCATCCGCGCAGATGGTCGCGCGGATTGTTTCGAGGATTGAATCCCACGCCCTGCCAAGGCTAAAGCTGAGGGGTACTCATTGGTTTGATTGGAAGTCCATGGCGCGTTTGTTTCACGTTCCCCTCTCTCCCTACTGTCGTAAGGTTCGGCTGTCTCTGGCCGAGAAGAAGATCGAAGTTGAGCTGGTCGAAGAGCGGTATTGGGAACAAGATCCGGATTTCCTGCGTCGAAACCCGGCTGGCAAAGTGCCGGTTTTGCGGTTGGACGGGCAGATCATGTCCGAGAGCGCGGCGATTTGTGAGTACATCGAGGACACGCGCCCAGAACCGCCCTTGATGCCCAAGACCGCCGAAGCGCGGTATGAGGTGCGGCGCTTGGTGGGCTGGTTCGATGACAAGTTTCACCACGAGGTGACCTCGAAACTTCTGTATGAGCGGGTCAATAAGAAGATGACCGGACAGGGCTATCCGGACAGCAAGAATGTCAAGGAAGGCGCGCGGGCGATCAAGTATCACTTGGACTACATGGCGTGGTTGCTGGATCATCGTCGCTGGTTGGCCGGGGATCAGATGACACTTGCGGATTTTGCAGCCGCGGCGCATTTATCGGCGCTGGACTATATCTCGGACGTGGATTGGAATCGAAGCGCGGCGGTGAAGGATTGGTACGCCAAGATCAAATCGCGGCCGGCGTTCCGGTCGATTCTGGCGGATCAGGTGCCGGGATTTCGGCCTCCGCCCCATTACGCTGATCTGGATTTCTGATAGGGTGGCAAAGGGGGGCTGTCTGCCCCCCATCACGCCAGAGGCGCGATTCCCCCCGAGGATATTTTTAGCCAGATGAAGAGCGGATCGGGTTTAAAGGACAAACTGGTGGCGCAGGCTTTGGCCGAGGGGTTTGTCTCGTGCCGGGTGTGTCGCCCATGGGACGTGCCAAAGGTGCCTGCGCAGTTGGAGGCCTTTTTGGAGGCCGGGTATCACGGGCAGATGGGTTGGATGGCGGAACGCACGCATTGGCGTGGGGATCCGGCGGCCCTTTGGCCCGAGGCGCGATCGGTGATCATGCTGGCCGAAAGCTACACGCCCGAGCATGATCCAACCGAGGTTTTGGCCTATCCTGAGCGCGGGGCGATTTCAGTCTATGCGCAGAACAAGGACTACCACGATCTGGTCAAGAAGCGGCTGAAACGGTTGGCCCGTTGGTTGATTTCTGAGTCGGGTGGTGAGGTGAAGGTGTTCGTCGACACGGCTCCGGTTCCCGAGAAGGCCCTAGGCCAAGCAGCCGGGTTGGGGTGGCAGGGCAAGCACACCAATCTGGTCAGTCGGGAATGGGGAAATTGGTGTTTTATAGGCTCTGTTTTCACGACTTTGGACCTTCCGGCGGATATGGCGGAAGTTGACCATTGCGGATCATGTCGCGCCTGTTTGGACAGTTGTCCGACAGATGCCTTTCCATCCCCTTATCAGTTGGACGCGCGCCGGTGTATCTCCTACCTGACGATCGAGCATAAAGGCCTGGTTGACGAGGAATTGCGCGGCAAGATGGGCAACCGGATTTACGGCTGTGATGATTGTCTGGCTGCCTGTCCGTGGAACAAGTTTGCCGTGGCGGCCAGCGACATTCGATATGCAGCGCGGGAGGATCTGAAGGCTCCGGCTTTGGCTGATCTTGCAGCGTTGGATGATGCAGCCTTTCGGGCGAAATTCTCAGGCTCTCCGATCAAGCGGATCGGGCGCGACCGGTTTGTGCGGAATGTTCTTTATGCCATTGGCAACTCGGGCCGGGCCGAATTGCGGGCAGTCGCGCAGGGCTTGACGGATGATCCCGATCCGACTGTGGCCGATGCCGCGCGCTGGGCGGTGGAACAGCTGGTTTAAATGCCGCAAACAGGCTGGACGTGTCGGTCCAAACCGCTACACCCATCTGCAGCGAACAGATGGAGGACCCGATGGCGCTGGCTTTGGGGGTAGATACAGGCGGAACCTATACCGATGCGGTGTTGATCCGGGATGAGCGTGAGGTGATCGCCTCGGCCAAGTCCCTGACCACACGGGCGGACCTGGCGATTGGGGTGGGTAAGGCGATCTCGGCTGTTTTGGACGAGGCGCAGGTGACGCCGGATCAGATCTCGATGGCGTCTCTGTCGACGACGCTGGCCACCAATGCTCTGGTCGAGGGGCAGGGCGGTCGCGTGGCCTTGATCTATATCGGGTTCAAGGAAAGCGATCTTGAAAAGCATGGTCTTAGGGATGCTTTGAAAGGCGATCCGGCGCTTGTTGTTGCAGGTGGACACAGCCATGCAGGCGGTGAGGTCAAGAAGCTCGATGTTGAAGCTTTGGAGGCGTTTTTAGACACTCATAAAGGTGTTTCTGGCTTTGCCGTGGCGGCGCAGTTCGCGACGCGCAACCCGGCGCATGAGCTGGAAGCGGCGCGGATCATAACCGAGAAAACCGGAGCGCCGGTTACCTGCTCGCACCAATTGTCCGCCAAGTTGAACGGGCCAAAGCGTGCTGTTACGGCCGTTTTGAATGCGCGGTTGATCGGGATGATTGATCGCCTCATCGGGCGGACGCAGGAGCAGTTGCTGGCTTTGGAGATTACCGCTCCTATGATGGTCGTGCGCGGGGATGGAGCGTTGATGAGCGCGGAACAGGCGCGGGAGCGGCCGATTGAAACGATTCTGAGCGGTCCTGCCGCCTCGATCGTTGGGGCGCGGTGGTTGACGGGGGCCGAGAATGCTCTGGTCTCGGACATTGGTGGAACGACGACGGATGTGGCGCTGATCCGCGATGGGAAACCCGCGATTGATCCGGCGGGCGCGCAGGTTGGTGGGTTCCGCACAATGGTTGAGGCCGTCGCCATGCGGACCCACGGATTGGGCGGCGACAGCCAGGTTCATGTCATGACCGAAGGTTTGAAGGGCGGCGTTTTCCTTGGGCCGCGACGGGTGCTGCCGGTTTCACTGATCGCGTCCGAGGCACCCGAAGTGGTGCATGCGATGCTGGATGAGCAGCTGCGATCAACCACGGTGGGCGAGCATGACACACGGTTTGCTCGCCGCGTTCCGGGGGTGCGTGTCGATGGGATCGGTGCGCGGGAAGAGGCGTTATTGGATAGGTTGGGCGATCAGGTCCTGCCCCTCAGCGGACTATTGCGGACGCGGATGGAGAACGGAGCGCTGACCCGGTTGGTGGATCGCGGAATCCTGCAGGTTTCGGGGATCACACCATCTGATGCCAGCCACGTTCTGGGTCGGGTCGAGGCCTGGGACGCAGACGCCGCACACAAAGCGCTGGAACTGGTGGCGCGAAAACGGGTTGGGTCGGGTGACATGCTGGCGGCGACACCGGAACACCTGGCGCAGATGATCATCGACCAACTGACCGAACAGACCAATTTGACCTTGTTAGAGACTGCTTTTTCTGAAGAGGCAGACGATTTGGGTCTGCCCCCGAAGGAGCTTGCCCGGCATGTCCTGACCCAACGCGGATTGGCGCAGCACCGAGGATTGCTGGCGCTGGATGTGGCGTTGAATGTGGATGTGGTGGGTCTGGGTGCCTCGGCCCCCAGCTACTATCCGGCGGTTGGGGAGCGGCTGCGTTGCAAAATGGTTCTGCCCGAACATGCAGGCGTGGCCAACGCCATCGGGGCGGTGGTTGGGCGGCTGACTTTGCGGCGGTCGGGGACCATTACGTCGCCCGCCGAAGGGCAGTATCGCGTTCATCTGGAGGATGGGCCAAAGGACTTCAACGTCTCGGATGAGGCTTTGGCGCTGCTGGAAAAGATTCTGCGAGATGAGGCGGAAGGCGCCGTGCGCGAGGCGGGTGCCGAAGATATCCGAGTGGTTGTCGACCGCGATATTCGAACCGCCCGCGTGGAAGAGCGAGAGGTGTTTGTCGAGGCGATGTTGACCGTCGAGGCCAGCGGACGACCGCGTGTCGCCACGGGTTAATCCCCTTCGAAACCCGAAGGGGACCAAGCGTTATTCAGCCGCGTCGCGTTTGGGCAGGACCCAATCGGGGCGCGGGAAGTGGCAGGTATAGCCGTTGGGGATGCGTTCCAGATAGTCCTGATGCTCGGGTTCGGCGTCCCAGAAGTCGCCCACGGGTTCAAGTTCGGTGACGACCTTGCCGGGCCACAATCCACTGGCGTTCACATCCGCGATTGTGTCCAGAGCCACCTGTTTTTGCGCGTCATCCACATAGTAGATAGCTGAACGGTAGCTCATGCCAAGATCATTGCCCTGACGATTCGGTGTCGTCGGGTCGTGAATCTGAAAGAAGAACTCCAGCAGATCACGATAGGTGATCTGAGTGGGGTCAAAGAAAATCTCGATCCCTTCGGCATGGGTGCCGTGGTTGCGATAGGTGGCATTCGGCACGTCGCCGCCGGTGTATCCGACACGCGTGCGGGACACGCCGGGCAGTTTTCTGATCAGGTCCTGCATGCCCCAAAAGCAGCCACCGGCCAGAACAGCTCGTTCGATACTCATTGGATGTCCTCCACATGGATCAGGTATTCGCCGTAACCTTCGCTCTCCATCTCGTCACGATGAATGAATCGAAGGGCGGCAGAGTTAATGCAATAGCGCAGCCCGCCATGCTCGCGCGGGCCGTCCGGGAAGACGTGGCCCAGATGGCTGTCACCGTGTTTTGAGCGGACCTCGGTGCGGATCATACCATGGGTGGTGTCGCGAAACTCTTCCACATGTTCATGGATGATTGGCTTTGTGAAACTGGGCCAGCCACAGCCGGATTCGTATTTGTGTGTCGAGGCAAATAGCGGCTCGCCCGATACGATATCCACGTAGATGCCGGGCTCTTTATTGCCCAGATATGCGCCGGTTCCAGGACGTTCGGTGCCGCTGCGCTGGGTGACGTGGAACGCCTCGGGGGACAAAGCGGCGACAACCGCGGGGTCCTTGGTGTAGCGGGACATGGCTCCTCCGATCAATTGGAATGGTTGAGTAGTATTTGGGCATAAAATTCCGGAAATCAAAATCATATTTCAAACCCCTCGCGCGCATGTGCGGTTGATCCGGAAGGGGGTTTTTACCGTATCCTTATTACCAGGGAGGTTTTGCCATGTTTCGTGTGTTGCTGCTGAGCGTTCTTTTGTTGATCGGCCGTGCTGTTCAAGCGGCGCCCTTGACGGCTGAGTTTGCGTCGATCGACGGGGGTGTTTTGTCCCTTGAGGCATGGCGCGGTCAGCCGGTTCTGGTGGTCAATACTGCATCGCAATGCGGCTTCACCGGTCAATACGCCGATTTGCAGAAGATGCATGAAACCTACGGCAAACGCGGCTTGGTGGTGCTTGCGGTTCCATCGGATTCCTTCAACCAGGAATTGGAATCGGCAAGCGAAGTTAAAGCCTTCTGCGAGATGAATTACGGCCTGACACTGCCGATGGCCGATATCACACCGGTCAAGGGGCCAAAGGCGCATGAGTTCTACAAGGCGGTTGCGTCCCAAACCGGCTTTGTGCCGCAGTGGAACTTCAACAAAATCCTGCTGGATTCGGAAGGTGAGGTAGTGGCTACTTTTGGTTCAAGCGTTAAACCGACATCGCCGAAACTAACCCGTCAGGTCGAGGCACTGCTACCCTGACCAGGCTGACGCGACAGTTGCACCGCCAGAATGCCCAGTGTCGTGATCACAACACCCAGCGCATCTAGCGGCCCCAGTTTCTCACCCAGCAGAACGGCGGCAATGGCGACGCCGAACACGGGGTTGAGGAAGTGGAACGTGGCTGCGCGAGTCGCCCCGATCCGGTTGAGCAGCATGAACCAGATCAACGTCGCCAGAAGGCCGGGGAACAGCGTTGTGTAGCTGAACGCCAGAACCAACGGCACTGTCAGATGTATGCGGATCGTTTCAAAAATCGGGGCGGCGACAAACAGAATCGCGGCACCCACGAACATCTGCAAGCCAACTACCATCATGAAATTGCCGCCCGACGTGGCCCCGCGCACGGACAAGGTCGCGAAGGTCAGGGCGAGCGCCGCGATTCCACAAAGGGCCACTCCGAACAGATCGACACCTGCGCCGATGCGATTGCCCATGATAAGGGCAACGCCAACAAATCCAGCCAGTAGCCCGACAATTCCCAAGGGGCGCAAACGCTCACCCAGGAATGCCCAGCCCGCCAGTGCGACAAGCAGTGGCATGGTGGATGCGATGATCGCCGCGACCGAGGCCTCGACGGTTTGCATCGCATAGAAATTCAGACCCAAATAGAGGGCATTTTGGCAAACTCCGAACAGTATGGTCGCGCGCCACTGCTCACGTGTGAGGTGCCAGGATTGGCCCATGGCCCGCGCGATCGCGACGCCGATGATGCCGGAAATCAAAAAGCGCAACGCCAGCGAAAACAGAGGCGATGCATCAGCAACGATGATCCGAGCCGACGTAAAAGCCGACGACCAGATCAGGGCAAAGGTCAGCCCCATTGCGATGGCGCGCAGATCCATTTCCATCTCCTTGGGTGGGCGGTTTGCTTTTCTTAAACGGGTCGTCCGGCAAGAAAAAGGGGCCACCTTCCGGCAGCCCCACATTCTGTCAACATGACGTCGCGGCTTAGCCGTTCACGCTGTCTTTCAGAGCTTTTGCGATGGTCATTTTCACAACCTTGTCGGCTTCTTTGGTGAAGGTCTCACCAGTGGCCGGGTTGCGAACCTGACGCTCGGGGCGTTCGCGGCAGTAGATTTTGCCGACGCCGGGAAGGGTTACTGCGCCACCGGCCGAAACTTCGCGGGTGATCAGGCCAGTCACAGCCTCCAGCGCCGCGTTCGCGGATTTCTTGTCGGTTCCCATTTCCTCAGCGAGAGCAGCCACCAGCTGAGTCTTTGTCATAGGCTTTGCCATTTCTTGGTCTCCTTAACGTGCCCGATCTATAGGGCCTCACCGCGTAACTGTAACGGGATATTGTGGACGAACACAACGAATAGTAGCGCGGAAAACCCTAAAAATATGGGGAAAACGTTGCTTTTTTACGTCAGAGGAAGGCCGTTTCGTCAAATGAACGCAATTTCCGGCTGTGCAAGCGTTCCAACGGCATACCGCGCAGATGCTCCATCGCCTTTATTCCGATCGCCAGATGACGGCTGACCTGAGTTGTATAGAAGGACGACGCCATGCCGGGAAGCTTCAATTCACCATGCAGCGGTTTGTCGGACACGCAGAGCAAAGTTCCGTAGGGAACCCTGAATCTGTAGCCATTTGCAGCGATCGTTGCGCTTTCCATATCCAGCGCAATCGCACGGGATTGGCTGAGCCGCTGCACCGGGCCGGATTGATCGCGCAGCTCCCAATTGCGGTTATCGACCGAGGCGACAGTGCCCGTCCGCATGATCCGCTTCAGCTCATACCCTTCAAGTTCGGTGACCTCGGCCACGGCGCGTTCCAGCGCCACCTGAATCTCTGCAAGCGGTGGGATTGGGACCCAGACAGGCAGGTCATCGTCCAAAACCTTGTCTTCGCGCAGATAGGCGTGCGCCAGTACAAAGTCGCCCAAGGCTTGTGTATTGCGCAGTCCGGCGCAGTGTCCGACCATCAGCCAGGCATGGGGGCGTAGAACCGCGATATGGTCGGTGGCGGTCTTGGCGTTCGACGGCCCGACGCCGATATTGACCAGAGTAATACCGGACCCATCCGCACGCTTCAGGTGATAGGTCGGCATCTGAGGCAGCTTCATCGGCTGCTCCAGCGGCGCATCCGCCTCGGTGATCTCGACATTCCCGGTCGAAACAAAGCTGGTGTAGCCGCTATCGGGATCGGCCAGTTGTTCACGCGCGTAGTTTTCGAACTCGGACACGTAGAATTGGTAGTTGGTGAACAGAACGTGGTTCTGGAAATGCCCCGCATCCGTCGCGGTATAATGCGCCAGCCGCGCCAGAGAGTAGTCGACGCGCTGAGCGGTGAACAACGCAAGCGGCCCGACCTCGGTATGATCATGTACGCCATTGACGATATCGTCATTGGTTGTCGTAAGATCGGGCACGTCGAACACATCGCGCAGGGTGAAACCCGCAGCACCTTGATGCGGCACCACCAGATCCGGGTTGTTGGCGACCGCAAAATGAACCGGAATCGGCGTGTCCGATGCACCTATGGTCACCGGCTGGTCATGGTTCTTGATCAGCAACGCGATCTGTTGCGTCAGGTAAGAGCGGAACAGGTCAGGCCGCGTCACGGTGGTTGCATGGATGCCAGGTTCCGAGACATGCCCGAAACTCAGGCGGCTATCGACCTGCGCGTAGCTCGAGGTCTTGATACGAATTTCTGGGTAATAGGCTCTAATACGGGCCGAAGGGGCCCCATCCTGCATGGCCGCCGAGAAGCCCTCGCATAAGAAATCCGTGGCTTGATTGTAGAGAAGTTCAAGCCGCGCGACGGCGGCCTTGGGGTCGGTGAAGTCTTCCGCAGCAGATGTGTCAGGTGTTTTTATTATTGTCATGCCAGGGGTTCCAGAAGGTCTATCTTTTCAAACGTACGGACATCCACCAACCCAAGGTCCGAGATCCGCAATTCGGGGATCACAACGAGGGCCAGCAGAGAGTGTTGCATATAAGCGTTGTTTAGTTGACAGCCGCAGGCCTCCATCGCCTCGACCATCTTTTGGGCTTTGGCCGCGACCTCGGCGGCAGGGCTGTCGGACATCAGGCCAGCGATGGGCAGTTCCACCAGCGCCAGTTCCTGCCCGTCCCGGAACAGGGTGATACCACCACCGACCTCAGCCAGACGGTTGGCGGCCTGCGACATTTGTGTGCGGTCGGTGCCGACAACGATCATATGGTGGCTGTCATGGGCAACGGTTGAGGCCATCGCCATGTTGCCCTGATAGCCAAAGCCCGAGACGAAAGCGTTCGTGACCCCTCCGGTGGCGCGATGTCTTTCCACCAGCGCGATCTGGCAGACCTCGCCCTCCCCCTCGACCAGACCGCCGATGATGGGCAATTCGGCCTTGAGCGCCTTGGTCGGGGCCTGGTTTTCGACAACACCGATGACATTGGCCTGAACCCGGTTCGCGCCTGCGGGGGCCTGGATTTCAAAGTCGCTTTCCGTCAGCACATGCCCCAGATGCACCGTATTGCGCACGCCTTCCGGCCAGTTCAGATGCGGGCATTCGACGGTGATGGCTCCGTTCTCAGCGACCACCCGCCCACGCGCAATAACCGTTTCGATCGGCAATTCGGTCAAATCCGAGCTGAGGATGATATCCGCGCGCCGTCCCGGCGTGACCGAGCCAATCTCACGCTCCAGCCCGAAATGCGTGGCGGTGTTGATCGTGGCCATTTGCAAAGCGACCAGAGGTTCGCACCCACAGGCGATGGCATGGCGCACCACCCGGTTCATATGGCCCTCATTGACCAAGGTGCCAGAGTGGCAATCATCGGTACACAGAATAAAGTTGCGCGGGTCCAGACCTTTTTCGGTAACGGCCGTGATCTGGGTCTCCACATCGTACCATGCAGACCCCAGCCGCATCATCGACCGCATCCCCTGCCGTACCCGTGCAATGGCGTCAGCCTCACAGGTGCCTTCATGGTCGTCCGCCGGGCCACCAGCTACATAAGCCGAGAAATCAGACCCTAAATCAGGCGAAGCATAGTGTCCGCCGACCGTTTTCCCGGCCCGTTGAGTGGCTGCGATCTCAGCCAACATCTTCGGATCGCCGTTGATCACACCGGGGAAATTCATCATCTCACCCAGCCCGATGATACCCGGCCAGCTCATCGCCTGCGCCACATCCTCGGGCGAGATTTCATAGCCGGTGGTCTCCAATCCCGGGGCCGATGGCGCGCAGGAGGGCATCTGAGTGAAGATATTCACCGGTTGCATCATCGCCTCGTCATGCATCATGCGCACGCCTTCGATGCCAAGCACATTTGCGATCTCATGCGGGTCAGTGAACATCGAGGTCGTGCCATGCGGGATCACGGCCCGCGCGAATTCAGCCGGTGTCAGCATCCCCGATTCGATGTGCATATGCGCGTCGCACAGGCCGGGCAGAATATAGCGCCCGTTGGCGTCGATGATCTGTGTGTCGGGGCCGGTGCAGTGGCTAGCATCTAGACCGACAAAAGCAATCCGCCCCTCAGCGATGGCGACGGAGTGATCGGGCAGCAGCTCTCGGCTGTGAACATTGACCCAGATTCCGCCGCGGATCACCATATCCGCGGGTTCTCGACCTGCAGCAACGGCGATTAAACGGGGGGCGACATCGGGCCAACTTGGGAAGGGTGAGTATTCCATGGCTCAACTTTCCCGAATGTGTTGTCAGGTGCAACCCCGGTAATCCCGTATCATGAAATCATCACAAATCCTGCCCGCAGCGCGCCAGCGCTGCCCGGCCCAACGAGAGAAGCTGCCCCGAAAGGGGCCGCGACGATGGGCGGGAGAAACCAACTCACCCGATCTCGCGCCGTATCCAATTGGCAAAGGCCACAGCGCCAGGCGTTTCCTCTGCCTGAGGGGAGAGCAGCAGGTAGTACGCCTCGGGCATCTCGGCGCGATGTTCAAAAGGGGTGACCAGCAAGCCCTGCTCAATCAACCGGTCTGCGATCGTATCATGCGCAAGGCACAAGCCGCCCCCGGCCATCGCCGCTGACAAACAAACCAGATAGGTCGTGGCGTAAGTGATGTTCGGTTTTCCCCACGTTAGAGTCTGGTCGTCCGCCCAACTGGCCCAGTTCGAAAGCAGGTTGGAGCAATCATACAGAGGCTTTTCCTGCAACGTCTCCAGGTCCACGCTGAAACCGGGCGCGCAGACAGGATAATAGTGTTCACGCCGCAGCAGCTCGGTTCGGACCGTATCGGCGGGCCTGAGGGAAAAGCGAATCTCGACGGCGGCGCCTTCGGCCATTTCCTGCGGCTCCCAGAGCTCTGTGAAGATGTTTAGTTGGACATCCGGATGCTCGGTCCGAAAGGCCGGCAGGCGCGGGGCCAGCCAGTTCACGGCAAAGGTGATGTTGCACTGAACCTGAACCGCGTTTTGCTGAGCGCCCGTTACGGCCTGTGTGCCACGCACCAGCGTTCGAAATGCCTCTCGCACGACGGGCAGATAGGTGATTCCGGCTTCGGTCAGTTCCAGCGCCTTGGGGCGTCGCAGGAACAAGGGCTGACCCAGATGCCCCTCGAGCGACTTGATCTGCTGGCTCACCGCGCTTTGCGTCATGTTCAGATCGCGGGCGGCGCCGGTGAATGATAGGTGCCGTGCTGCCGCCTCGAATGTGCGCAGCCAGCCCAGAGGAGGCAGGGAATTCTGCATCTGCATAACCTAACCATAAGTTCTACTAATGGGATAGATGCTTTTTTTTCGTTGGTCAAACTCAAGGACCCAAGGCAGGCTTTGTTCAAACCAATTGCCCTAAGGAGCGTTCCCATGAGTGTCGCCAATCTTCGCCCCAATATTGACCATTGGTCCGAGCGTGTGGACATGGCCGCGACGTTCCGCTGGACCGAGCGTCTGAACCTGCACGAGGCCGTTGCCAACCATTTCAGCCTTGCGGTGAACGAGGACGGCACGCAGTTCCTGATGAACCCCAATCAGATGTATTTCGGGCGTATCCGGGCCTCGGACCTGTTGCTACTAGATGCCAATGATCCGGATGTCATGAGCCAACCCGGCGCGCCGGACCCCACCGCTTGGGGGCTACACGGGTCGATTCACCGCCATTGCCCGCATGCGCGGTGCGTCATGCATGTGCATTCGATCTTTGCTACCGTTCTGGCATCGCTGGCGGACAGCAACATGCCCCCCATCGACCAGAACACGTCCACTTTCTACAACCGCTATGTGATTGATGAGGAATTCGGTGGTCTGGCGTTTGAGAGCGAGGGGGAACGCTGCGCCTCAATGCTGTCGGACCCGAAAAAGAAGGTCATGATCATGGGCAACCATGGTGTTCTGATCATCGGCAGCGACCCGGCAGATGCCTTTAATAGACTCTATTATTTCGAGCGCGCCGCCGAAACCTACATCCGTGCGCTGCAAACGGGCCAGCCGTTGCGCGTGCTATCCGATGAGATCGCCGAGAAGACTGCGCAAGAGTTGGATGACTACCCGGATCAAGCCGAGGCGCATCTGCGTGAGATCAAAGCCCTGCTCGACGCCGAAGGCTCGGACTACGCAACCTGACCCATCAGACAGAAGTGACTGCCATGACCGACACTGCTCAGGACCCGGAAGCCGCCCGTTGGAATTATCACCCCGAAGGACCGGTGGGATTGAACCCGCTGTTCACTTGGCCGCCCCGCCCGACGGCGGTTGTGAAATGGTATGGCGGGGCGTGGTTGCAGATCACCTCGCTGACCCTGTGCATGACACTGGCCGTGATCGCCTATGTCCTGTTCTTCCCCGGATTGGACGCGATGAAGAGTTTCTCGGCGGGGTGGATGTTCCGGATTTGGCTGCTGAATATGGTGCCTCAGATTCTGGTCGCGGGCGGTTTGCACTGGTGGCTTTACATGCGCAAAGGGCAGGGCATGTACAAAAAGTTTGATCGCCGTGATCTGACCCGGGACAACGGCAACTTTACCTTCCGCAATCAGGTCCTCGACAATATTTGGTGGACCTTGGGCAGCGCGATGACAGTGGCGACCGTTTATCAGTGGGTGATCTTTTGGGCGATGGCAAATGGTTATGTGCCAACTGTGACATGGTCCAGCGCGCCGGTTTGGTTTGTCCTGTGGATGTTGCTGATCCCCATGTGGTCCGGCCTGCATTTCTATTGGGTGCATCGGTTGGAGCATCACCCGAAGCTCTATAAACATGTCCACGCGGTGCACCACCGCAATGTCAATATCGGGCCCTGGTCGGGAATCTCAAACCATTGGTATGAGAACATCCTCTACTTCACGACCTATTTCATTCACCTGATCATCCCATCGCACCCGCTGCACCTTCTGTTCCATACCTACTTTCAGCAGATCAGCCCGGTTCTGTCCCATTCCGGTTTCGAAAAGCTGAGGGCGAAAGAAACGGATGCTGCCCGCGCTGGCGATTTCTTCCATCAGCTGCACCACCGGTATTTCGAGTGTAACTACGGCACCTCGGAAATCCCGTTCGACAAGTGGTTCGGCACCTATCACGACGGTTCGGCCGAGGCGACGACGCGCACGCGGGCGTTCAAGAAACAGATGTACACATAACGTTTTTGGTCAAAGACCTGATCAGGTCCTCTCGAACAAGGCGACATAGGCCGTGTCGTCCTTGTTCGGACCGGCGGCGAGGTCTCCGTAGATGCGGACCTCGGGCAGGGACAGGTTGATGATCTGACCCTGCTCAAGCTGCCTGAAGGCGTCGGCAAAGCCCAGTTTTTCATAGTGCTTGGCGTTGATTGAGATGGCAAATTGTGCACCCGAGCGCGCGACGCGGAGCAAGGCGGGCAGGACCTCGGGGCCCAGATGGCCATGGGTGAACGTGCCAGAGGACACGATACCCGAATAGCTGTGGCGCGGCACAGGGATGCCTTGGGTCAGGTCGGCCTCGATCGCGTCGCGATATGTGTCCTTGCGCATGGCCTGATCCAGCATTTCGGCGCTGATATCCGTGGCGTCGATCGGCCCAACCCCAAGACTGGCCAAAACCGCGCCACACAGGCCAGTGCCTGCGCCGACATCCAGCACCGGGCCTTGCCCTCCAGCCCGCACAAAGGCGCGGGCGGTGTGGATATGTAGCTGATAATCCTCGCGCGCGGCAAAACCGTCATCATAATCGCCCGCCCACTCGGCATAGAGGCGCTTGTTGTCGTCCGGCGAAGTCAGCGCGTAGGCCGCGTGCAGGTCTGGGGTTTTCTCGCTCATGCCTAAAAGAAAGGCGCATCGCGAGATTCGAATCAAGTGTGTCGACGTGGCGCTTGCATCCCCGGTCTGCTCGGATCATCTAAAGGGCATGACGAACACTCTGTTTTCCTTTGGCCACGGATACTCTGCCCAGGCCCTGTCGCGCCACCTGACGCCTGAGGGTTGGCGCGTTGTCGGCACCACGCGGGATGCTGAGGGTACTGACGCTATTCGCGCCTCCGGCGCTGAGCCGCTGATCTGGCCTGGAGAAGTGCCGGATCTGGATGGGGTCTCGCATCTGCTGATCTCGACCGCACCGAAGGAGGATGGCGATCCGGTACTGGCGGCGCTGGGCACCGAGATCGCCGCGCGCGCGGAGCAGTTCAAATGGGTTGGATATCTGTCGACTACAGCGATCTATGGCGATCATCAGGGCAACTGGGTGGATGAGACCACGCCACCCGCGCCGACAGCCAAACGCGGGCGCTGGCGATTGCTGGCCGAGGAGCAATGGTCGGCCATTCCTAACCTGCCGATCCATATCTTCAGGCTCGCCGGTATTTACGGCCCCGGTCGCGGACCGTTCTCCAAGCTCAAGGGCGGTGGGACCCGGCGGATTATCAAACCGGGTCAGGTGTTCTCGCGCATCCATGTGGAGGATATCGCGCAGGTTCTGGCGGCTTCGATGGCGGCCCCCAATCCCGGCGCCGTCTATAACGTCTGCGATGATGAGCCGGTGCCGCCACAGGATGTAATCGGCTACGCGGCCGAACTGCAGGGCCTGCCCTTACCGCCCGCCGTTCCGTTTGAAGAGGCTGAAATGACGCCGATGGCGCGCAGCTTCTACAGTGAGAACAAGCGGGTTCGAAACAACCGGATCAAGGATGAGCTTGGGGTCAAACTGCTCTACCCCAATTACCGGGTTGGGCTTGAGGCCCTGATGAAGGTTACTGAGCAGCCTTGATCATGTCAGCCGCTTTCTCAGCGATCATGATCGCGGGCGCATTGGTGTTGCCCGAGATAAGCGTCGGCATGATCGAAGCATCCACGACGCGCAGCCCTTCGATCCCATGAACCTTTAGCTCTGGGTCGACCACAGCCATCTTATCCAGCCCCATCTTGCAGGTGCCGACGGGGTGATAGATCGTATCGGCGCGGGCGCGGATATGGCGTTCCCAATCCGCGTCGGTTTCGGCGTTTTCTGTCCCGAACATCTCTTTGTGGCGGTAAGGGACAAGCGCGGGGGCCTGCATGATATCGCGCATCATCCGCGCACCTTTGATCATGGTTTGCAGATCGCGATCATCGGACAGGAAGTTTGGGTCAATGGCGGGTGCGGCGAAGGGATCGGCGCTGTGAAGGCCAACGGTGCCGCGGCTTTCGGGCCTTAGCTTACAGATATGGCAACTATAGCCATGACCATAGTGCAGCTTGCGGGCGTGATCATCGACCAGCGCAATGGCGAAATGGAGCTGAACGTCGGGACGGTCCAGTTCAGGAGACGTCTTCAGGAACGCGGCCCCTTCGGCAAAGGGGGTCGAGGCCATCGATGACCCGGTTTTGCGCCAGCGCAACAGGTGCCCCATCAGGCGCATGCCTGCCGTCAGGCCGATGCCGAAATTGTCGGTGTCCTTGGTTTTGTAGGCCAGAATGAAATCCAGATGATCTTGCAGGTTCTTGCCGACCCCGGGCAGGTCATGACGGACTGCGATTCCGTGCTGGCGCAACTCTTCCCCGTCGCCGATACCGGACAGCTGCAACAGTTGTGGCGATTGCAGCGCGCCCGCACAGATCAACACCTCTCGTCTGGCCGAGACCGATAGATCCACGCCTTTTGCTCTCTTCTTATAGATCACTCCTGTCGCGCGTTTGCCATCGAAGGTCAGTTCTTTGGCATGGGCATGGGTGATGACGGTCAGGTTCGGGCGATCCATGACCGGATGCACGTAGGCCGCTGCGGCTGAACATCTTTCCCCGTTGCGGGCCGAGTCGTGGAATTGCGTCACCTGATAGAGACCGACGCCCTCGTTATCACCGCGATTGAAATCCTCGACGCGCCGATGCTGCATTTGGCTGGCGGCATCAAAGAAGGCGAGGGTGATTGGGCGCGGCTCTTTCTGATCCGACACCTGCAGGGGGCCACCATCGCCGTGTAGGTCATCTGCGCCCTGCTCGTTGTTTTCCGAGCGTTTGAAGTAAGGTAGAACGCTGTCCCAATCCCAACCGTCGCAGCCCAGATCGGCCCAACCGTCATAGTCCTGCCGCTGCCCGCGTATATAGAGCATGGCATTGATCGCGCTGGAGCCTCCCAAGGCTTTGCCCCGCGGCTGATATCCTATCCGCCCGTTCAGGCCCGGTTGCGGGACTGTCTCGAACGCCCAATTGCTGATCTTGGGGCGTCCGGGAAGCGTCGACACTACGGCGGCGGGCATACGGATGGCGATATGTTTTCCGGGACCACCGGCCTCAAGCAGGCACACGCTGATGTTCGGGTCCTCGCTCAGGCGACCGGCCAGAACCGATCCGGCCGAGCCTCCGCCGACGATCACATAGTCAAATTCCATCCTGCTGTCCTTATGTCCTGCTCGGGGTCTTTGGCCGCTTGTTCGGGCCAGACTGAAAGCGAACAGGAAAGAAGACAATCTGCCTGAGGGGGTTGTGACCCAAGGTTACGGGTCGGAGGATCTGCGTATCATAGGTTTTGATTATTGCTATTATGAGAAAACAAAACTTATATCTATGTCTTTGGTTTGCTAGATTTACCCCGACACAGGGGTGCAGAGTCGCCCTGATGAATGGGGGCTGCGCCAATTTCGGCGGGCGACCCTTGAAATCCATCAGGGCTACATCTTTCTGTAATCTTGTTCGTTACAGTTAATACCGCGCTGAGCCGCAAGACCTGAGCCAGGATTGGAGATCGATATGGACGGAAGTGATAACCCCAAAGCAGGCGGTTGCCCTGTGATGCATGGCGCTGGCACGCGGTCGAACCGCGACTGGTGGCCCAACCAGCTGAAGCTTTCGATCCTGCATCAACATGCACCGGCATCGAATCCGATGGGCGCTGATTTCGACTATGCGGAAGAGTTCCAGAAGCTGGACTACAAGGCGCTGAAAGAAGACCTCTATGCGCTGATGACGGATTCGCAGGACTGGTGGCCAGCGGATTACGGTCACTATGGTGGCTTCTTCATCCGCATGGCGTGGCACAGTGCCGGGACCTACCGGACGGCAGACGGTCGTGGCGGCGCCTCGACCGGCAACCAGCGTTTTGCTCCGTTGAACAGCTGGCCGGATAACGGCAACCTTGACAAAGCGCGTCGCCTGTTGTGGCCGATCAAGCAGAAATACGGCAACCAGATTTCCTGGGCCGACCTGATGATTCTGGCGGGCAACTGCGCCATCGAGTCGATGGGCGGAAAGACCTTCGGTTTCGCGGGTGGTCGCGAAGATATCTGGGCCCCAGAGGAGGACATCTATTGGGGGTCGGAAACCGAATGGCTGGCCCCAACGGACAACCCGCATAGCCGTTACTCGGGCGAGCGTGATCTGGAAAACCCACTGGCCGCCGTGCAGATGGGTCTGATCTACGTGAACCCAGAAGGTCCGGACGGACAGCCCGACGCGCTGGCCTCGGGTCGTGATATCCGTGACACCTTCGGTCGTATGGCGATGAATGACGAGGAAACAGTCGCCCTGGTCGCAGGTGGCCACACCTTTGGTAAGGCGCATGGTGCGGGTGATCCCGATCTGGTTGGTCCGGACCCCGAGGCCGCTCCGATTGAAGAGATGGGCTTTGGTTGGATCAACAAATTCGGCTCGGGCAAGGGTGACGACACCACCACCTCGGGGATCGAGGGCGCATGGACCGCGAACCCGATCCAGTGGGACAATGGCTATTTCGACCTGCTGTTCGGCTATGACTGGAACCTGACGAAAAGCCCCTCGGGCGCGTGGATCTGGGAGCCTGTGAATGTCAAAGAAGAAGACATGGCCCCGCAGGCGCATGATCCGTCGAAAAAGGTCAGAACCATGATGACCACCGCCGACATGGCGATGCGTATGGATCCGATCTACGGCCCGATCTCGAAGCGGTTCCACGAGAACCCGGAAGAGTTCGCCGATGCTTTTGCCCGCGCATGGTTCAAGCTGACTCACCGCGACATGGGTCCGCGTTCGGCCTATATCGGCGAAGAAGCCCCCGCTGAGGAGTTGATCTGGCAGGACAACGTGCCTGCAGTGGATCACGATCTGATTGACGATGCTGATGTTGCCGACCTGAAAGCCAAGATCGCGGTCACCGGTCTGTCGGTGTCCGAGCTGGTCTCGACCGCTTGGGCCTCGGCTTCGACTTACCGTGGGTCTGACAAGCGGGGCGGCGCCAATGGTGCCCGTATCCGTCTTGCGCCGCAGAAAGACTGGGACGTCAACGAACCTATGAAGCTGTCCAAGGCGCTGGGCGCGTTGGAAGGCGTTCAGGCCGCATTCAACGACGCTCAATCCGGTGGCAAGAAGGTGTCCTTGGCCGATGTGATCGTTCTGGCCGGTGCCGTTGGTATCGAACAGGCGGCCAAAGCAGGCGGTCAGGATGTTGAGGTTCCGTTCACCCCGGGCCGGACCGACGCGTCGCAAGAGCAGACGGATGTGGACAGCTTTGCAGTTATGGAGCCAATCGCAGATGGGTTCCGCAATTACCAGAAGGCCGACTATACCGTCTCACCCGAAGAGCTGTTAGTCGACCGGGCGCAGCTGCTGACACTGTCTGCTCCTGAGATGACGGCCCTTGTAGGCGGTCTGCGTGTCTTGGGTGCGAATTTTGGTGACAGCAAGCACGGTGTGTTCACCGATCGCGTCGGTGTGCTAAGCAACGACTTCTTCACCAACGTCTTGGACATGAGCACGGAATGGAAGCCCTCGGGCAAAGGCGTCTATGAAGGCCGCGACCGTACGAGCGGTGAGGTCAAGTGGACCGGCACCCGTATCGATCTGGTCTTCGGCTCCAACTCGCAATTGCGGGCATTGGCTGAGGTCTATGGTCAGGCAGATGCCGAGGGCAAATTCGTCTGTGACTTTGTTTCGGCCTGGAACAAGGTGATGAACGCGGATCGCTTTGATCTGAAGTAGAGGCCTACAACACTCACGAAACAGCGCCGTCCGAGAAGACTCGGGCGGCGTTTCTGTTAGCCTGCCCTGAACGCATACCAAGCATTGGGTACGATTCAGGCGCTTGGCTGTTCGTTGTCAGCTACCCGTGGGGATATAGGCGGAAAAACCGCCAGTAAAATGAAGCTAACCTGTTGCTTTTATTAAGGTAGGAAACTTTCTGCCGAGAAATTTGAAGTTTTTGCAAAATGGGGGTTGCAGGTCCCAGACCTAATCCGTAAATACCCCTTCACCGGCGCTGCTGAGGCGCTGGGGCGCTGCTGAGGCGGCGGGGACGCTCAGGATAGACTGGGGGCATCTGAGGTTGAGTTTTAG
>NZ_JBQFVP010000023.1:0-52183 GCF_056539825.1 Ruegeria sp. B10 | reverse complement strand
CAGCGCTCGGGCAAAGCCCGAGCGGTGCCGGGCCCAAGGCCGCCCAGGGTGATCGGCGTCAGCCGATTGCCCGTGGCGGGCGCGGGAGGGTTTGGTTTTGTATAGAGGTCAGTCTTCTTCGAAAGGATCCCATTCATCTTCGACCTCGGGCAGGGCTTCGGTCTCGACTTGGGCGGCGCGTTGTTCCGGTGTTTCGATCCGGGTGATTTTGGCCTTGGGAAAACTTGCCAGAACGGCCTGAACCAGCGGATGCGCCGAGGCCTCTTCTTTCAGAGCCAGTTCCGCTTTATCGCGGATTTCGGCGATCGTCGGAGCGTCGCCATCCGATACAATGGAAACCGCCCATCTGTTGCCAGTCCAACGTTGCAGGGCTGATCCCAGCCGTGGTGCAAGATCGGTCGGAGCTTGCGACGATGGTGTGAATTCGATCCGTCCTGGCTGGTAAGAGACCAGCCGCACGCCGTTTTCGACCTCGACCAGAAGCTTGACGTCTCGGTTGTTCCGGATCAGCTCGACCACATGTTCGAAACTTGGGTATCGCGCCAGTGCCGTCTGTGTATCTTGCGCCAAGGCGGCGACGGGTCCGCCGCCGGACCCGCGTGGCGCAGGGGCGTAGCTTGTAGCGGCGCGGGCTTCGACCGGGGCCGCGCCGTTGCTTTGAATGGGCATCCCACCACCAGGTCCGCCGTTGAGGGGCGGAGGTGTATCCTGCAGCCGTTTGATCAACTCTTCCGGGCTGGGCAAATCAGCCACGTGAGTCAGTCGGATCACAGCCATTTCGGCAGCCATCATGGCGTTCGGGGCGGCTGAGACCTCCTCAAGCGCCTTCAACAGCATCTGCCACATCCGAGTCAGTACCCGCATGGGGAGGGCATCGGCCATTTGCTGGCCGCGGGCGCGTTCATCCGGGGAAACAGTGGGGTCTTCTGCTGCGTCCGGGGTGATCTTCACGACCGAGACCCAATGAGTGATCTCAGCCAGATCACGCAGCACGGCCAGTGGATCAGCCCCCTCGGCATATTGGCCACCAAGCTCGGTCAACGCCCCTGCAGCATCGCCCCGCAGTATCATGTCCATGAGGTCCAGAACCCGGCCACGATCCGCCAGGCCCAGCATCGCGCGTACTTGATCTGCCGTCGTCTCTCCGGCCCCGTGTGAGATCGCCTGATCCAGTAATGAGGTGGCGTCGCGGGCAGATCCCTCAGCAGCGCGAGTGATCAGCGCCAACGCGTCCTCGGCAATCTCAGCACTCTCAGCTGAGGCGATCTTGCGCAGCAGGCCGATCATATCCTCGGGTTCGATCCGGCGCAGGTCGAAGCGTTGGCAGCGCGACAGAACCGTGACGGGAACCTTGCGGATCTCGGTTGTGGCGAAGATGAACTTCACATGCGCCGGCGGCTCCTCGAGCGTCTTGAGCAGCGCGTTGAAGGCGCTGGTCGACAGCATGTGGACCTCATCGATGATGTAGATCTTGTAGCGGGCCGAGGCTGCGCGGTAGCGAACACTGTCGATAATCTCGCGAATATCATTCACGCCGGTGCGGCTGGCGGCGTCCATCTCCATTACGTCGACATGACGGCCCTCCATGATGGCGACGCAGTGCTCACATTGGCCGCAAGGCTCGGTCGTGGGTCCGCCAGTTCCGTCCGGTCCGATGCAGTTCATGCCTTTCGCAATGATCCGTGCGGTCGTGGTTTTACCGGTTCCGCGAATGCCTGTCATGACAAAGGCTTGCGCGATGCGATCCGCCTCGAACGCGTTTTTGAGCGTGCGGACCATCGCATCCTGACCCACCAGATCGGCAAAGGTTTCCGGGCGGTATTTTCGGGCGAGAACCTGATAGGCGGGGCTGTCTGAGTCGGTCATGTCTGCTCTGGCGGATTCGGAACGTCACCGCAGCGTAGAGGCCTGCGCCGCCCGCGTCCACATGAGTTGAAGAACGATTTTGTTTTGGAAACCGGCGCGTCAGGGGTACACTCTGCAGATTGTGAATCAAGCCTAAAGTCAGGATCAACGCTTCCGGGGGGATGCTGTCATGACGAATTTGGTCATTCATGCTTTGCAAGTGGGCGGGGGCACACTTGCCCTAACGTCGATGCCGGGAAAGGGCGGCGACTATGCAGGCGACCTTGAAACGATTGGAGATTGGAGGCCGGGGCTCGTGCTTTCGATGACAACCGAGGCCGAGCTGGTCCAGTTTGGAGCCCGCGATTTTGGCCGCGACGTTCAGGGGCGCGCCAGCCGCTGGGTGCATCTGCCGATTCAGGATTTCGGCGTGCCACCGTCAGAGGTTGATGCGCAATGGCCCGATGTTAGTGCCGCGGCGCGGCAGGCTTTGTCTGGCGGAGGGCGCGTGCTTGTCCATTGTCAGGGCGGATGTGGTCGCTCTGGCATGGTGGTGCTGAGGTTGATGATCGAATGCGGCGAGGCTCCAACCCAAGCGCTGGATCGGTTGCGCAAGCTACGCCCCTGCGCGGTCGAAACCGATGCGCAGAAGCACTGGGCCACCTTGCCCGCCCGAGCTTTGGCAGACTCCTAAGCCGACAGTTGCAGTTCCGCCGGGGTCGTTTTGCGCGGCGCAATCACTGATGCCTCGAGCATGGCGCAGGGCAGGGATGTCATCGCTGCGCTAGGCAGGCTGCTCGTTTCGGTTCCGAACATAAGGTCGGCGTAGCGATGGAGGGTCTCGCTGTCGGCATTAGGGTCCGCTCCGCAATAGACCCGCACCCGAGACTGGCTGGCCCGAAACCGGGCGTGGCAGCCGTCCGTGCAATGGGTCAGGTCGCTGCTGCCTTCGATTTCGAAATCCGATGTGGTCGCCGGACCGGCTTGGTCCAGTGCGTCAACCATCGAACGCGCCAGCCGTGCCAATGCAGGGCAAGTCTTGCCGGTATGTTGGCAGATGGTTGCTGAGAACCTATGTGTCTTCGTCTTCCAGATCATCCTGCGCCCTCCGCGCGGTGGACAGGGGCTGGGATCAGGTGGGGCAGATAGGGTCTGTCACGGCCTGCCCGGACACCCCGCCCGAGTTTGGGTTATGTTGACGATGGCAGGTCTCCTGACTTGCGGGTCATCGCTTTGCCGACCTTCCCGGCCTTTCGGCCAGTGGCTCTTCGACATCGCTCACCGCTTACAGTTGCGGGGGCAGTCGCGGATTTGGTTCGTCCCGAGCAAGCCGGGGAAAACCGCACCGTGTTCCCTTTTCATCCCGACTTCTTGTGAAAGCCGGGAACCATCGAACCATCGCTAGCGTTCATAACCATTCTGAGTCAAGTTGAACTTTCTGCGCTGCGGAAAGACGATCCGCAAAGTGGACGCGTGGTCAAGCGGGATCGCAGTTGACTTGCATGGGCTGTCTGGGGTCAAGTTGCAATGTGAACTCATCAGTTCAGTTTTCCACCGAGGATGCCCATGTTGGATGCAAACCAAACAGTGCTGATCGAAGATGTTCAGATCCCGGTGGGGGATGGTGCCCTGTCCGGGCGGATCTACCGGCCCGTGGCGCAGCCCGAAACCGTAGTGGTGGTCAACAGCGCGACAGGGGTTCCGCGAGACTACTACAAGCATTTCGCACAATGGTTGGCCTCGGATCGTGATATCGCCTGTCTGATCTACGACTACCGGGAATTCGGGCATTCGAAATCGGGCCCACAGCGTCGGTCGAAGATTTCGATGGCCGATTGGGCGTTGCAGGACATGCCCGCCGCGCGGGCCGAGATGCGCCGACGGTTCCCGCTGTCGCAGCAATGGTCAGTTGGTCATTCGCTTGGAGGGATGCTGGGGCCAGTGCAGCCGGATATCGACAAGATTGATCGCATGATCTGCGTCTGTTCTGGCCTTGTGAAGTTGGGCGATCATCCTTGGCCGTACCGCGCTCTGGCCGGGTTGTTCTGGTATGGGCATGTGCCTCTGGTCGTGAGCGGCCTGGGGTATTTGCCGGGCAAGGCACTTGGGTTTGGAACAGACCTACCGCCTAAGGTCTATTGGCAATGGCGCAAATGGTGCACCGCGCCGCAAAGCTATCTGCCCGAGATCGGAGACACACTGCCGCAAGCTACGTGGCAGGATGCTGACGTTCCCGTCGACCTTTTTGCCTTCACAGATGATGAGATGGTCCCAGAAGCTGCCGTTTGGCGGTTGGCCGAGCTTTATGGTCCAAAAGCACGCCGTCACCTGTTGTCACCGGAAGAGTTTGGTGTTCGGGAGATCGGCCATATCGGTGTGTTTGCCCGCCGAAATGCGGTGCTCTGGCCACGATTGATCGCTTGATGGGGGGCGCCGGCGGACCGACGCCCCTTTTTCAGCCCGTGTTTCAATCGCCGCGCCGCGCGGATTTTCCGTGCATCGCAGATCGGACCATCTTGCCGAAAGCCTTGTCGCGTGCCCGCGCCTCGGCCACGGTCTCAGAGTTGCGCTGATCCTCGCGCCTCAGCTTGCGCCAGCGTTCCAACCGATCTGCATCCAGTGTGCCTGCTTCAATCGCCGCCTGCACAGCGCAACCGGGCTCGGCCTCATGCTGGCAATCCGAGAACCGGCAGGTTTGGGCCAGCTCCAGAATGTCCGAGAACACTTCGTCCACCCCGTCCTGCGCGTCGAGCAGGCGCAGGGCGCGCATGCCGGGGGTGTCGACCAGCCAACCGCCATTTTGCATCGGATGTAAGGCGCGAGACGTCGTGGTGTGGCGGCCTCGGGCGTCATCCTCGCGGATTGTGGCTGTTGCCTGATCCTGCCCGGTCATTCCGTTGGCGAGCGTTGTTTTGCCAACCCCGGATGACCCGACCAAAGCCGCTGTCTGACTCGCCGGACACCATGCCAGAACCTGCTGCAGGTCTAACGCTTCATGCGCGTTGACCGTCAGGACTGTCAAAAACGGTGCCAGCGCTTCGGCCTGCTTGGCGTAGGCTGCGGGGTCCGAGCAGCTATCTGCTTTGGTCAGGACCACGACAGGATAGCAGCCCGCCTGATGCGCCAGTGCCAGATACCGTTCGAGCCGGGGCACATTGAAATCCGCATTGCACGAGCTGACGATGAACAGCACGTCAACATTGGCTGCGATCAGTTGCGCCTCGGCTCCGGTTCCGGCAGCACGGCGTTGCAACAGGCTGCGCCGGTCAAGCAGATGCTGAACGCGATTCTTGTCATCGGCCAGCACCCAATCGCCAACCGTAAAATCGCCAGTGGAATGACCAGGGGCCAACAGAGGCATTTCACCGGTCTCGTTCATCCCGACCAGACGGTCCCGGTGAACGGCGGTGATACGAAAAGGCATGAATTGTGCGTGCGCCGCGTGCTGTGCGGCGAAGTGAGAGGACCATCCCAGGTCTGAAAGAGTAAAAGACATTGGTTTGCCTGTGTTCAGATATAGCAATCCCATCGGATGGCAGACGCGCATCCGTTGGTGATGTGTTCAGGCAATCGGAGAGTTGGGTTTAGAACCGATCTGCCCGAAGGGTGTTTGCTACAATCATAAAGCCCTCCTGCGGCTGATGGTTTATACAAAGTGAGAGGTTGGACATCGACCCAAGCGGGGCTCGTTGTGGCTGCTTCCTTCCGGACCTGACCAGGTTGGCGAGGCGCTCGCCCGCGCCAACCTCTCAAGGCCTGATATAGGGAAGCGATGTGAAAATGACAACCCGTCACAAGGTCAGTCGTATCCTTTCAAAGCCCTCGGCATCAGGCTCCAGCAATTCTGGGGAATATTCGCTCAGCTCGGGCAAAAACTTCAACGCTCCGCTGCCGGTTCTGAGGATCGTGTGCGCACCATTTAGCGGAGCGAAGGAGAACGGGTAAGGAGCCTGATCCAGAGGGTCTGCGGGTAGGTGATCTGACAGGTAGTCGCGTAGTATCTCTTTGATATCCCTAGACGGCAGCGGAATGGTCCGGGCCTTGTCAACGAAAGGGAAATGCCCACCGCCGCTGGCGCGATAGTTGTTGAGGGCGACCACAAAGCTCTGGTCGTCGCGGATTGTTTGCCCGTCAAAGCATAGATTGCAGATGCGCTGGGCGGTTGGATCGCTCAGGGTGCCGTTGCTGTCGAACCGCGCCGGGCTGGACAGGTCGATTTGATAGTTGATGCCAAACACAACGTCAAAGTTATGCCCCGCCCGGCGGGAATCGGTTAGCTCGGTTTGGGTGTCTGGGTGGATCTGGTTGAAAAAACTTGCCGACATCTCAAGCCATTCCCGCAATTGTGCGCCGGTGATTTCGACGGCCCGCAACTCGTTGGGAAAGACATGCAGGTCAGCGACGTGACGCAGGCAAATCTTGCCTACAGGCACGTCTGTGTAGTTCCTCGGCCCGGCGCGTCCGCCGAATTTGTAAGGAGACACTGCTGATAGAAGCGGCACTGCAGCGAAGGCGGTGCCGTGCAGGAACGGGCGCAAACCCGCTGCTTGCGCCGCCGCCACCAGGGCGAGCCCGCGATCCGGAGCGCAGAAGCAGAAATAGCTGTGCAGGCTCTGCGTGGTATAGCTGACAGGTTCGGCCATCATCTTGCGCGTGGCCAGATGAGCGGGCTTAAACAGGTTGCTCAGGTCCTTGTCTTCGACCTCATCGGCAGTGGCGACCAGGTTGCAGTGGTGATCGGTGATCTGCCAGCGCCCCTCGGGTGCCTTGGTCAGGTGCAGGTCTATGACCCCCAGAAAAGACCCAGCAGACCCGGCCATGACCACAGGTGTGCCGTGGACCAGACCATTTTCGGCATCAACGCCGTCTAGCCCATGATGGGCCACGCTGGGTAGTATCAGGTGCGTGTGACCGGCAACAATCGCATCAATTTCTTCAATCGCGGCAAGGGGGATGACGGCGTTCTCAAGCCCCGGCTGAGATACCGAATGCTCCAACCCCGAATGCGCCAGAGTGACGACCAGATCGCAGTCCTGCGCACGCAACGCCTCAGCCGTTCTTCGGGCGGCGGTCAGGATATCCTCGGCAACGACCTTGTCTTTCAGGTGATGCGCCTCCCACATCGTGGTTTGAGGCGGAAGCACTGACAATACGCCGATTCGGATCGTTTCTTCCTGCGCAATGGACCGAGTCAGAACGACACTGCGCAGCCAGGGCTGCCGATCGTCCACATGGGTCAGATTGCTGCAAATCACGGGGCAAGGGGCTTGGCCTATGACGCGTTCAAGCACATCCAGTCCGAACCCGAAATCATGATTGCCCAAGCCGATCGCGTCATATTCTAGCGCCTTGAAGGCCTGCATCATCGGGTGCGGGCCCTCGTTTTCCACCGCCCAGTCCCCAATCGGCGTCCCTTGCAGCGCGTCGCCATTGTCGAACAAAAGGGTCAAACTGTCCTCGACCTGTTGACGGGCGTTTCGGATCGCCGACGCCGTACGCGTCAGCCCGATGGTCGGGTCCGTTTTGTCCGCATAATAGTCGAACCCGGTCAGGGTCATGTGCAGATCGGTGGTTGCCAGAATGCGGATATGCACGCCGGCGTCCTGCGCGTCTTTCATGCGCGGGGAGATTGCGGTCACGTTCGGTTGTCTACTTTTGCGCTATGAGAGTTAAGAAAATTTACCAAGAGGACAAATAAGTGAAAAATCCGAGGCGGTCATGCGGTGTTTCAGTGGCACCTGTCGATATGCCGCAGTAGTGAATTGACATTGCAACACCTGCGCGGACATGGCAGCCCTAGGCGTAAAAGGCTGAGGGGACCCTAATGAAAAACGCAGAGAACGTGACATTCGGCAGCTCAGGCCTTGAGCGTGCGGCCCATCTGCGGGGAGACGCGGACAAGCTGACCGAAGCGGCCCAGAACCCAAACGCCCGCTGCCTGCTGCTGTGGCGTGGAAAAGTGCTGGTGCAGGGCGAGGCTCTGGATCGGTTGGGTCTGGTCAACATGGCGCATCCTCTCGTTGCGAATGGCCCAGGTGGAGTGGTTGAGACTCCGATCCTGCTTGGCTGTTCCGATGACGGGGCGGCGGTGTTTGCTGCCGATATCTCTGAATGGCAGGCCGAGGGGCTGGATCTGTCGAGCTTGGGCAATTTCATCGACCCGTCCGAGCAACAGCATCCCGATCTGCCCGAGGGCCATGTGTTTGCCGAACTGCGCCGGGTCATGACGCGCCTTTCTACCCGCGATGCCGAGCTTGCGGCGACAGCCAAGGCGGTGATCGGCTGGCACGAGACGCATCGCTTCTGTGCTCGCTGCGGTGCGCCAAGCGACGTATCGCAAGCAGGATGGCAGCGCAGTTGCCCGACTTGCGGCGGCCAGCACTTCCCGCGTACCGATCCGGTTGTGATCATGTTGATTACCCATGGAGACAGCGTGCTGATGGGGCGCTCGCCGGGGTGGCCCGAGGACATGTTCTCGTTGCTGGCAGGCTTCGTCGAGCCTGGCGAGACGCTGGAATCCGCGGTGAGGCGCGAGGTGATGGAAGAGGCGGGCGTTCCCGTCGGCGCAGTGTTCTATCTGTCCAGCCAGCCCTGGCCGTTTCCCGCGTCGCTGATGTTCGGCTGCGCTGGCGAGGCACTGTCTCGGGACATCCAGATCGACCCGGTTGAAATCGAAGAGGCGATGTGGGTCAGCAAGTCCGAGATGATGCAGGCCTTCGCGGGGGAGCATCCGCGCCTGCTGCCCGCTCGCAAGGGGGCGATTGCGCATTTTCTGCTGCAGAACTGGCTTGCAGATACGTTGGACTAACGAAACACTGGCAAGCAAGAACGAGCAGCAAGGGCCCACATGCAGTTTTCAGCGCGCGAAGATATCGAGGCTCCCATCCACTCGGTTTTTGACATGGTTGCCGATTTCGATCGGTTCGAACGCATGGCGATGCGCCGTGGCGTTGACGTGCGCCGTACCACCGGCGGGGTTGCGCCCTCCGCAGGCATGGCGTGGGAGACCGAATTCAAGTTGCGCGGCAAACCCCGCCAGATGTCCGTACTGCTGACCGATTGCGACCACCCCTTGCAAATGCGATTCGAGGCGACAGGCAAGGGCATGACCGGGGTTACAGTGGTTGACTTTATGGCCCTGTCTCAGCGTCGGACCCGCTTAAGTGTGGATTTGTCACTCAGCGCCAAGTCCCTGCCGGCGCGGTTGCTACTGCAGTCAATGAAGCTGGGACAGGCACGGTTTCGTAAACGCTTTCAAATGCGCCTGGCGGAATTCGCCCGAGAATTGGAACAGCGCCACCGGCATGGCGCTTAGGTTCAACGTGGCCTAAGGCGTGGGCCTAGCCGCGTGGCTGGGCTGCCGGGTAGACGCCAAGTATTTCCACATTGGTGGTGAAATGCTCAAGTTCGTCCATGGCCAGTTGCACGTTCCTGTCTTCCGGATGCCCGACGATATCGGCATAGAACTGGGTCGCGGTGAACGAGCCATCGACCATATAGCTTTCCAGCTTGGTCATGTTGATCCCGTTGGTCGCAAACCCACCCATCGCTTTATAGAGCGCCGCTGGAATATTGCGGACCTGAAAGACAAAGCTGGTGATCATGCCATGCGCGCCGCGCCGCGACATGTCGGCCTCGGGTGACATGACCAGAAAACGCGTGGTGTTGTCGCCATGATCCTCGATATGACGGGCGAGGACGTTCAGGCCGTAGATCTCTCCGGCCAGTTCGCTGGCCAGAGCGGCTGAATGGATTTCACCCGTCTCTGAGACCTCACGCGCGGCGCGGGCGTTGTCGGGGCTGACCCGCCCATGAATACCGTGCTGGCGAAGGAAGCCCGCGCATTGGGGCAGCAACACCAGATGGGAATGCGCCTCGGTGATGTCGTCGAGCGTCGCGCCGGGCACGGCCAGCAGGTTGATGTGGACGCGCACAAAGGCCTCATCAATGATCTGCAGACCACTATGGGGAAGCAGCCGGTGGATATCGGCCACCCGCCCATAGGTCGTGTTTTCGACCGGCAACATCGCCAGATCAGCCGCGCCGGACCGAACCGATTCGATCACATCCTCGAAAGTACGGCAGGGCAGCGCCTCCATTTCCGGGCGTGCGTTGCGGCAGGCCTCGTGGCTGTAGGCGCCGGGTTCGCCTTGAAAGGCAATGCGTTTGGTCATTTGGTCGGTCCCGTGCAACAAGTTACAAAATTGGGCGTTTCGTCGCGGTGTCTATACCTTGCCTCTCGCAAGGGGAAGCCTTAGACACCTTTTCAGACAGCTGAAATGGACTAGCGATCAATGTTCGACACGATGACAGTTACCAAGGCCGCTGCGGGCCTGTTCGGCACGTTCCTTGTGCTGCTTCTTGCCAAATGGGGTGGTGACATCCTGTACCATTCGCATGGGGGCCATGGGGATGCACAGGCTGCCTACATCATCGAGACCGAAAGCTCGGGTGAAAGCGCCGATGGCGAAGAGGTGGTCTTTGAAGACCTGCTGGCCGCCGCAGACCCTGAAAAGGGCGCCAGAGTTTTCCGCAAATGTACTGCGTGCCACAAACTGGAAGACGGTGCGAACGGCACCGGACCCTACCTATACGGCATTGTAGACCGGCCCGTTGCGTCGGCCAAAGGCTTCACCGGCTATTCGGCGGCGATGCAGGCGCATGGTGGCAACTGGACTCCCGAAGCGCTTGATGCCTTCGTTGAAAGACCCAACGCATATATCTCGGGTACATCCATGAGCTTTGCCGGCCTGAAAAAGCCTCAAGAACGCGCTGACCTGATTGCCTATCTGCAAACCATCGGCAACTGATTGCCATCACGTTTGCGAAAAAACCCAAAGCCGCTGCCTTGTGCAGCGGCTTTTTTTATGTCGAAAATCTTCACAAAGCGTTCACGCATTCTAAACTTGAATCAGCCAGGACTGGCGATTTAGCTGGCGGAACAAACATAGATGACGACAACAATCCAGAGGATGAGCCATATGAAACCCCTCCTGCCTGCTGCGCGCGACATGAGTATTCGGCATTGGGGGGTGGTCTTAGGGTTGGTCGCCGTAACGCTCGGATCAGCCGAGGTCGCCCACGCGAATGATGAAAACGTCACAACCAGTCACGGGTACTCCTATTTTGGAAATCTGGACTACCCGGCTGACTATCCGCATCTGAATTACGTCAATCCCGACGCCCCCAAAGGCGGTGAGATGTCACTGGCAGCGTCTGGAACCTTTGACTCGCTGAATCCTTACTCACGAAAGGGTCGGAGCGGAGCGTTAACCACAATCCAATATGACCGCCTGTTCGAAAGCGCGGATGACAGCGTCGGTCAGTACTACGGTGTTCTGGCGGAAAGCCTCGAGTACGACGAAGGCCGCAACTACGTCATCTTCAACTTGCGCCCTGAAGCTATGTTCTGGGATGGAACACCGGTAACGGCTGAAGACGTTGTTTACAGCCACCGATTGTTTATCGAGCAGGGCCTGCCGTCTTACGCGCAGGCCGTCGGGCGTATGGTCACTGGGGCCGAGGCGCTGGATGATCACACTGTAAGGTTCACGTTCAACCCAGAAGTCACGCGCCGTAGCTTGATCGAAACCGTAGGATCGACGCCTGTCTTCTCAAAAGCGTGGTTTGAAGCCGACGAGTCGCGTCGTCTGGATGAACCTCGGCTGGAAGTGGCGGTCGGTTCGGGTCCGTACAAGCTGGACAGTTATGACATCAATCGCCGTATCGTCTACAAGCGCCGCGACGACTATTGGGGCAAAGACCTGCCGTTCAACGTCGGCCGCAACAACTTTGACACTATTCGCGTCGAGTATTTCGCGGACCAGACTGCCGCTTTCGAAGGTTTCAAGGCGGGCGAATATACGATGCGGATCGAGAGCGATCCCAAGCTCTGGGCGACAAGTTATGACTTCCCCAAGCTGACAGAAGGTTCCGTTGTGCGCGACGAAATCAAGGATGGCAGCCCGCCGACGCCGTCTGGTTTTGTATTCAATCTCGGCAAGCCCCAGTTCGCAGATAAGAACGTTCGAAAAGCGTTGGCTCTGGCATTCAACTTTGAATGGGCAAACGAATCCTTGTTGTTTGGATTGAATTCACCTCGCAACTC
Organism: Ruegeria sp. B10; assembly: GCF_056539825.1. Taxonomy (NCBI): domain Bacteria; kingdom Pseudomonadati; phylum Pseudomonadota; class Alphaproteobacteria; order Rhodobacterales; family Roseobacteraceae; genus Ruegeria; species Ruegeria sp. B10. The sequence continues at coordinate 40,230 of NZ_JBQFVP010000023.1, read as the reverse complement.
TTTTGTGCAAGGCACACCGCTCGAAGCGCAGGGCACCCCATCGGGCCCAGAGCTGGCCTTCTTGGAAACGCTTGGCGATGTCGTCCCGGCTGATTTTCTATCCGAGGATGTCGTTGTTGCTCATGAATCCAACCCAGCGCGCCTGAACGACCGGCGCAACCTGCGCAAAGCGTCGAAGATGTTGGACGAGGCGGGTTGGCCCGTGGGCGAAGGTAACGTGCGTCGCAATGCTGAAGGGCAGACGCTGAAGGTGAATATCCCTTACCCTTCGAACTTGCCGACATCGACGGCGACGATGATCGAAACCTACGTTCAGAACCTTCAGGCATTGGGTGTAGATGCATCTGCGGAAAAGGTTGATCCGGCACAATACACATTGCGTAGCCGAGAGCGCGACTACGATATGGTCTATTCCACGCGGTATGGGTCGTTCCTGTCGACCGGCGGCGGATTGAGCCAGATGTATGGGTCCGAAGAGGCAGCCTTTAGCCTGTTCAATCCCGCTGGCCTGGCAAGCCCGTTGGTCGACGCGATTATTGAAGCGTCTTTTGAAACCGACAATCAGGCTGATCAGGACGCAGCACTTATGGCTTTGGATCGTGCCCTGAGGTATGAGTTTTTCGTGATCCCCGTGGGATACATCGCGGACTACTGGACAGCCTATTACGACATGTACGAATACCCTGAGAACCTGCCGCCCTATTCGTTAGGTCATTTGGACCTTTGGTGGATCAACCCCGAGAAAGAAGCCGATTTGAAGGCAAAAGGCGCGCTGCGGTAAAATGGGCGCCTATATTCTAAGACGCCTGCTTTTGGTCATTCCGACCTTGCTGGGCATAATGGTCGTCAACTTCACGCTGGTGCAGTTTGTTCCGGGTGGACCCGTTGAACAAATCATCGCTCAGATCGAAGGACAGGGCGATGTCTTTGCGGGCTTCGCCGGGGGTGGAGACGCCGGTGCCGGGTCCGAGCCTGCAGGCGGTGTATTCGACGACAAATATGTGGGTGCGCGCGGCCTGCCTCCGGAGTTCATTGCCGAATTGGAAAAGGAATTCGGTTTCGACAAGCCGCCGCTTGAGCGTTTTCTTGGCATGATGGGCAATTACCTAACGCTCGATTTTGGCGAGAGCTATTTCCGGTCGATCAGCGTGATTGATTTGGTGCTGGAAAAGATGCCCGTGTCTATCTCACTGGGTCTGTGGTCGACGCTGATTGCCTATCTGGTGTCGATTCCGCTAGGCATCCGCAAAGCAGTCAAGGACGGGTCGCGGTTTGATACCGTGACGAGCGGAGCCATCATCGTGGCCTATGCCATTCCCGGTTTCCTGTTTGCCATCCTTCTGCTGGTGCTGTTTGCCGGTGGATCCTACTGGCAGATCTTCCCGTTGCGGGGGCTGACTTCGGACAATTGGGACAGCCTGAGCCTTTTGGGCAAGATCGCCGACTATTTCTGGCATATCGCGCTGCCGATCATTGCCTTGACGATCTCGGCCTTCGCGACGCTGACGCTGCTGACCAAGAACTCGTTTCTGGATGAGATCAAGAAGCAATATGTCATGACCGCCCGTGCCAAGGGATTGGGAGAACGCAAGGTCCTCTATGGCCATGTCTTCCGCAACGCGATGCTGATCGTGATTGCAGGCTTTCCTGCGGTATTCATTGGTGTCTTCTTTGGTGGTTCGATCATTATTGAAACGATCTTCTCTTTGGACGGTCTGGGTCGCCTCGGGTTCGAGGCCGCCGTGGCGCGGGACTATCCGGTGATCTTTGGCACTCTGTTCATCTTTGGTTTGATGGGGCTGGTCGTCGGTATCATCAGCGACCTGATGTATGTGCTCGTCGATCCGCGTATCGATTTTGAGAAGAGGGAGGGGTAAATGACGCTGTCCCCCCTGAATCAACGGCGTTGGCGCAATTTCCGACGCAATGGCCGCGCTTTCTGGTCTCTGATCATCTTCTCGGTGCTGTTCGGCCTGTCCCTATTCGCCGAATTCATTGCCAACGATAAACCGATCCTCGTACAGTATCGTGGTCAATTCTACACGCCGATTTTTAACTTCTATCCCGAAACTGAATTTGGCGGCGATTTCCAGACCGAGGCGATCTATCGCGACCCCGAGGTCCGCTGCCTGATCGACAGTGGCGGGCTTGAGGACTGTTTCGACGATCCCGAAGGTATAATCGAGCAGATCGAGGCAGGGACATTTCAAGCCGAAGGGTTCGAGCGCGGCTGGGCCATCTGGCCGCTGATCCCCTATTCCTACAACACCAGTGTTGATCGCCCGGGTGCGGCCCCCTTGCCGCCGAATGGTCAGAACTTGCTGGGCACGGATGATACCAAACGGGACGTGCTGGCGCGGGTGATTTATGGTTTCCGCCTGTCGATCCTGTTCACGTTGATGGTGACTGGCGTGGCGAGCCTGATCGGTATTTTCGCCGGTGCCATACAGGGCTTCTTCGGTGGCTGGCTCGACCTGATTTTTCAGCGTGTCATCGAGATATGGTCCGCGACTCCGTCGCTTTATGTCATCATCATTATGTTCGCCATTCTGGGCCGAAGTTTCTGGCTACTGGTGATCCTGATGATCCTGTTCAGCTGGACCGGATTGGTCAGCGTTGTGAGGGCCGAGTTCCTGCGGGCGCGCAATCTGGAATATGTCCGCGCCGCGCGGGCGCTGGGTGTTGGTAACACGACGATCATGTTCCGCCACATGCTGCCCAATGCGATGGTTGCGACGCTGACCTTCATGCCCTTTATCGTGACCGGCACGATTGGCGGGCTGGCTTCGTTGGATTTCCTTGGCTTCGGTCTGCCCTCTTCTGCGCCGTCGCTAGGTGAGCTGACCTTGCAGGCCAAACAGAACCTGCAGGCCCCGTGGCTGGCCTTCACCGCTTTCTTTACCTTCGCCATCATGCTGTCGCTGCTGGTCTTCATTTTCGAAGGCGTCCGCGATGCATTTGATCCCAGAAAGACCTTCTCATGAGCCTTTTGGATGTAAACAACCTCAAGGTCTCATTCCGCCAGGACGGAGAGGTATCGGCTGCGGTTAAAGGCGTCTCTTTCACCGTGGATCGGGGGGAGACGGTTGCGCTGGTGGGTGAGTCCGGTTCGGGGAAATCGGTGACGGCGCTTTCGACCGTGTCGCTGCTGGGCGACAGCGCGATGGTCGAAGGCTCGGTCAAATATGACGGGGCCGAGATGATCGGGGCGACCGAGGACAAGCTGATGGAGGTGCGCGGCAACGATATCAGCTTCATCTTTCAGGAGCCGATGACCTCGCTCAATCCCCTGCACACGATCCAGAAACAGATGGCGGAATCGCTGGCCTTGCATCAGGGCTTGGCAGGGGATGCCGCGCGCGACAGAATTGTGGAGTTGCTGAACAAGGTTGGCATTCGCGACCCTGAGGATCGCCTGGACAGCTATCCGCACCAGCTGTCGGGCGGGCAGCGGCAGCGTGTGATGATTGCCATGGCGCTGGCCAACAAACCGGATGTTCTGATCGCGGATGAACCAACGACCGCCTTGGATGTAACCATTCAAGCGCAAATTCTCGAGCTACTGGCTGAGCTACAGAAATCCGAGAACATGGGGATGCTGTTCATCACCCATGACCTTGGGATTGTGCGTCGGATCGCCGACCGGGTCTGTGTGATGAAAGACGGTGAGATTGTCGAAACCGGAATCACGGCAGAGATTTTCAACAACCCACAGCATCCCTACACGCGCAAATTGCTGGAGGCCGAGCCTTCAGGACACCCCGACCCCGTCGCCGCAGACGCGGAAGAGGTCGCCCGCACCGATCACCTGAAGGTCTGGTTCCCGATCCAGCGCGGCTTTCTGAAACGCACGGTCGGTTATGTGAAGGCCGTCAACGATGCGACGTTCAGCGTGCGGGCCGGGGAAACCCTTGGCATCGTCGGCGAAAGTGGCTCGGGCAAGACGACGATGGCGTTGGCCATTATGCGGTTGATCGCGTCCGAGGGTGGGATCACCTTCCGCGATCAGGATGTTCGCCGCTGGTCCACGCGAGAGTTGCGGCGCCTGCGCAAGGACATGCAGATCGTGTTTCAGGACCCGTTCGGCAGCCTGAGCCCACGTATGACATGCCAGCAGATCATCTCCGAGGGACTCTCTATTCACAACGTCGACCCGCATCGCGCCCCGCGCGAGCTGGTGGCCGAGGTGATGACAGAGGTGGGCTTGGACCCGGCCTCAATGGACCGCTACCCGCATGAGTTTTCGGGCGGGCAGCGTCAGCGGATTGCGATTGCGCGGGCCATGGTGCTGCGCCCGAAACTACTGGTACTGGATGAGCCGACAAGCGCGTTGGACATGACGGTGCAGGTTCAGATCGTTGATCTCCTGCGCGATCTGCAGCGGAAATACGGGCTGGCGTATCTGTTCATCAGCCACGACTTGAAAGTTGTGCGGGCGATGTCCCACAAGGTCATCGTCATGCGCAACGGCGACGTGGTCGAGATGGGCGCATCCGAGGATCTGTTTGAAAATGCGCAAACAGATTACACCCGTGAACTGATTGCGGCGGCGGGCTAAGGCCCGCCTCACATTTCCTTCAGGCGCTGGCTTTTTCGCGATCGGCGGATTTGGGGACCGGACCGCGCAACTCTTCATAATGATCGAAGCTCAGATTGACCCACCCCGTTCCCCGCGTGGCACTGGCGAGAGTTCGGTGCAACTCATCTTGCGCCACGGCCGGAAGTTGGGCGTTGAAGATTTCCCAACCTAAGGCATCCGGATTGCCCTCGAACCCCAAAACCTGCCCTTGCAGCGAACTGATCGTGGGAACCAGATCTCCGACGAAATCTGACGGCAGATGAATCTCGGCCGTGAGAATCGGCTGCAGTACCACGGGCTTGGCCTGCGGCAGTGCCTCACGCACCGCATTCTTGCCCGCCGTCCGGAACGCGTAGTCCGAGCTGTCGACATTGTGGTGTTTGCCGTCGCTGAGGGTGATTTTGACATCCACGACCGGGAAGCCTTCGGGGCCTTGTACCAACGCGTCTTTGGCCCCGTGCTCCACGGATGGGATATAGTTCTTCGGCACCGCGCCGCCCTTAACAACCTCTTCGAATTGAAAGCCCGAGCCACGGGGTAGAGGCGCGACCGAGATCACAACGTCGGCGAATTGTCCGGCGCCGCCCGATTGCTTGCGATGACGGTGGCGATGTTCGACCGGCGTACGGATGGTTTCGCGATAGGCGGTCTCGACGGGGTCGGTTTCGATCTCGATCCCGAAATCCTCCAATAGCTTGGCCGTCACGCGCCGCATGTGTTGTGGACCCTGAGAGCCGAGTACGGAATGTCCGCTCAGCTCGTCTTGTTCCATATGCAGCCCCGGGTCGATCTCGACCAAACGGCTCAGAGCGTTTGAAAGGCGTACGTCGTCGCGCTCATGCGCGGGTGAGACGACCTGCCGGTGCGCAACTGGGTGCGAAGACGCCCAATCCGGAAGCGGTGTAGCCGACCGGCTGTCATAGATGTATCCGGGGTTGAGGTGGTCAGACTTAACTGCAAGCCCGATTTGTCCGGCCTCCAACGCGCCAATCTGTGTTTTGGCGTCGAGGCTCGTCAAATTGCCGACCGTTTCGCCCCCAAGGGCTTCATGCGCTTTGACACCATCGCCCAGCCCGCGCAGCACGGTGATCTTGCCAATATGTTTCTTCACATCGGCAAAGCCCGCAATCGCGCGTGCATTGTCCGCGGCTTCATCTCGCCCGGCGGCGATATCGAACTCGGGCGCTTCGTGCCGCAGGGCTTTCATCAAGCGGGTGAGCCCATTGCCATGTTGCGCGGCCCCGAGACAGGCCGGGATCAACTGATGATTTTGTAGGACCTGAGCGGCCAAATCGTAAATCTCAGCGCTGGGGGGCTGCTTATCTTCGATCAGTTGCTCCAGCAGATGGTCGTCGAAATCCGACAGCGTTTCCAACAATTCAGTGCGGGCTTCCTGTTCACGGTCCTCGACGGATTGAGGCAGCTCAATCAAGGCCGAGGGCTGTCCTTCTTGGTACTTCCACGCACGTTCCGAGATCAGATCGACCGCGCCTATGATTGTATCGCCGTCACGGATCGGGACCTGCCGCAAGGCGATGTGATGGGTGCAATAGGTCTGCAGGGCCGCGATGATGTCTCGGATACGGCCGTTGGGGTTGTCCATTCGGTTGATGAATAGAAAGCAAGGGATGCCAGCCTCTTCTACCAGCCGCAGGTACGGCGCGCACAGAACGGCGGCATCGGGGTCTGGCGGGACGACAACCACGGCGGCGTCCGAGATCGCCATGGCTGGTCCCACATAGGCCAGCGCATCGCCGCCGCCATCCACGTCAACCGCGCACCACGGTTCGTCCAAATAAGAAAAACCGTGCAAATGCACGGTTCCGGAGATGTCGAATGTTGTCGGGCGCCCGTCGAGGCGGCTGATGGCCTCGACCAGAGTGGATTTGCCCGATTGACTGGGGCCTAGGACGGTGAAAACGCGCATATGTGCTGTCCCTCTTTCAGGTTGCAGAGTGGCTGCACGAAAGGGGCTGCCTTGCGCAAATGCGGTGGCATGGTTTGTCTGCGGATTTGCCTGCCTCGGGCTGTGGACCTGATCGAAGACCCACGCCCCGAGTGTGGAGAAAACACCAGCCTTGCGTCAAGCCCCCGTTCGGTATCGGCTTGGGTCTGCCGAAAACCGGGCCGCTTGCCCCAAGTTAGATCGCAGAGCTATGTCCGGCTTTGCTCAGGTCATAGGCATCGAAACTGCGGGCGATCATCCGGGTCAGAGCACGCGCCTCGGGCGGGATAAACAGCCCGTCATCGGTGACGCGCAGCAGGCCGTCAAATCTTGCGTTTACCTCGGCGTACATCTTATTCAGCTCTGCGATGGATACATCATGGCTGCGCAGGATCTCGGCCGAGTCGACCCGGAAATCGCACATCAACGCTTCGATTAAGCGGGCGCGCAGCACGTCCTGTCCCTTGAACGCATGCCCACGCGAGGTCGAGAACTGACCGTCGCGAATTGCCTTGGTATGGGCCGAGGTCGCGGGGTTATTCTGCGCGTAGCCCTGAGGAAAGCGCGATATCGAGCTTGCACCGATGCCGATCAGAACCTCGGCCTGATCGTCCGTATAGCCCTGGAAGTTGCGTTTCAGTTGGCCCGCTTTCAATGCTTTGGTCAGCCCGTCTTCTTGCGTCGCAAAGTGGTCGATTCCGATCTCGGCGTAGTTGTCCCACATGAACAGACGGCGGGCGGTGTCGAAAAGGTCCAGACGCTGCTCGGGCGTTGGCAGAGCCTCGGACGGGATCAGTTGCTGCCGTTTCGCCATCCACGGCACATGGGCATAGCCATAAAGCGCGACGCGATCCGGGCTGAGCGACAGAAGCTTCTGCACGCTTTCTGTCATCCGCGCCTTGGTCTGATGCGGTAGGCCAAACAGGATATCGGCATTCAGGCTGGTGATCCCACGCGCGCGGATCATATCCACCGCATCCCGCGTGGTATCGTAGCTTTGGATGCGCCCGATGGTTTTCTGGATCTCGTCATCGAAATCCTGTACTCCGATCGAGGCGCGGTTCATGCCCGCTTCGGCAAGGACGTCCAGACGCGCTTCGTCAATCTCATTCGGGTCGATCTCGACCGAGAACTCGGCATCCGGTCCCAGCGGCACGATATCCAGAATGTAGCGCGCCAGATCGCGCATCAGGTCGGCATTCAGCAGGGTTGGGGTGCCGCCGCCCCAATGCAGGCGGGATAGAAACACCCCCTCGGGCAATCGCGCGGCCAGCAGGTCCAGCTCGGCCTTCAGCACGTCGACATAGGCGACCACGGGGCTGTCGGTTTGCGTGCCTTGTGTGCGGCAGGCGCAGAACCAGCAGAGGCGCCGACAGAAGGGGACATGGACATAAAGCGAGATGGCGCTGCTGGGTTTAATCCGGGCGATCCAGTCACCAAAAAGATCAGCCCCCACGTCATTGCCGAAATGGGGGGCGGTCGGGTAGCTGGTGTAGCGAGGCACCTTCGCGTCAAAAAGTCCAAGCCTTGCCAATTGTGATTTATCTATCATGGAGATACCTTTAAGGGACCGAAGTCTTGGTTGCTTTGATAGAGATCAAGTAGGAAAGCGAATGTCAGTAGAGATAAAGTTTGATCATACCAACTGTGACGAATGCCCGATTCGTCATCGGGCCGTCTGTGCCCGGTGTGACGCGGATGAGCTGCAGTCCCTTGAGGAGATTAAATATTATCGCAGTTTCGAAGCGGGTCAGACGATCATCTGGTCCGGCGATCAGATGAACTTTGTCGGCTCGGTCGTCTCGGGTATCGCGTCTCTGACCCAGACGATGGAGGACGGGCGGACCCAGATGGTAGGTCTGTTGCTGCCCAGCGATTTCGTCGGGCGTCCCGGACGTGATTCTGCGCCATATGACGTTCAGGCCACCACGGATGTGGTGATGTGCTGCTTTCGCAAGAAGCCGTTCGAAGGGTTGTTGAGTGAGACCCCTCATATCGCGCATCGGCTTTTGCAGATGACTCTGGACGAGTTGGACGCAGCGCGGGAATGGATGCTTGTTCTGGGTCGCAAGACGGCGCGGGAGAAGATCGCCAGCCTGCTTTCGATCATCGCGCGCCGGGATGCCTCGATCACGCAGAAAGGGCTGTCAGGCCCACTCGTGTTCGACTTGCCGCTGACGCGTGAGGCGATGGCGGACTACCTCGGTCTGACGCTTGAAACGGTGAGCCGACAGATCTCGGCCTTGAAAAAGGACGGGGTTATCGTGTTGGAAGGCAAACGCCACGTGACCATCCCCGATCTGGGTCGCCTTATGGAAGAGGCCGGAGATGACTCGGACGGAGGTTTCTTGGTTTAGCGACGCCACCTGACAGGCATATGCCAAGGTGATCAAGCCGCCCCGCAGGGCGGCTTTTTGTTCGGGTCAGCACGCGATCAGTGCGCCATGAAGACTGGTACAGCGGATTGTTCCAGCATGTTGCGCGTGGCACCGCCAAGGATCGCTTCGCGAAAGCGAGAATGGCCGTAGGCGCCCATGACAATCATGTCTGATTCAGTGTCCATAGCGTGGCGGTTCAGAATGTCCGACACCCGGGTCATGGTTTTGCTGAGGACTTCGATTTCGCACCGGACACCGTGCCGCGCGAGCATCTGGGACAGCATGCCACCCGGGTCAGAGCGGTCGGGCCCATGCCGTGGCGGGTCGATCACCACGATACGCGCCAGATCGGCGTCTTTCAAAAACGGCAGGGCGCAGCGCACCGCACGCATGGCCTCGACGCTTTCGTTCCAGGCGATCATGATGTTCTTGGGCTTCGAAACAGGTTGCCCCGCGTTTGGGACGACCATGACCGGAGCGTGACCTTCGAACATTGCGGCTTCGACAATTGGTTCCGCCTCGGCACCGCGCCCCTCGCCATACGGGTGAGGCAGGACAACCAAATCCGAGAACCGCGCCCGATGGGCAACGTGGCGTCCTATGTCCGCGATCTGGGCGACTCCGTTTTCGGCCGACCACCGCACACCGGTTTTTCCCAGAAAATCCTCGGCATAGCTAAGCAACTCATCGGCCTCGGCATTGGCCCGGCTGAGGGTTTCCTGAAGGATAAGTGCGTTCGCCCCGGCGTAGTAATACCCTGTCTGACTGCGATCGACACCCAGGCACAAGGCCTCGGCATGACCATCCTGCGCCTCGGCCAATGCCGCCGCCTGAGACAGTGCTGCCTGCGCATTCGTAGTTTCCGTCATTATTGTGAGAATTGATTTGTAAGCCATATCGACCTCGTCTTTCGAGCAGCCGATCCAATGCGACCAGCGCCCCTCCACTTGACTATGGGTGTCACAGAAAACAACGGATTGTCTTGACTCAGATCAAAGCGGCAGAGGACGTTCTTCTACATTACGAACCACAGTCAAAAAGGTTCTGTGCGGCACGTAAATCGCGCAGGGCAGGGTAAAGGGACGCAATATGTCGAATTACATCAAGCTGATCGTGCTTGGTCTGATCGTGCTGTTTGCCGCGATCGGGTCCAATTATGCACGCGATTTGGCGTATCAGGTGCATGCGATACTGGTGATGATCATCGCCGGTGGTCTGTTCATCTGGACGCTTCGAAACACGGATGAGCCAGATATTCTTGTCGATCGCTCCGGCGAGTACATGGACGGCGTGATCCGCTACGGCGTGATCGCAACTGCCTTCTGGGGCGTGGTCGGGTTCCTGGCGGGAACTTTTATTGCGTTCCAGCTGGCATTTCCAACGCTCAACTTCGAATGGGCGCAGGGCTATCTGAACTTTGGACGGTTGCGTCCGCTGCACACCTCTGCGGTGATTTTTGCCTTTGGGGGCAACGCTCTGATCGCGACCTCGTTCTACGTGGTCCAGCGCACCAGCGCGGCGCGCCTTTGGGGCGGAAACCTGGCCTGGTTCGTGTTCTGGGGCTATCAGCTGTTCATCGTTCTGGCAGCGACCGGATATGTTCTGGGTGGCACGCAGTCCAAGGAATATGCCGAGCCTGAATGGTATGTGGACCTGTGGCTGACCATCGTCTGGGTCGCCTATCTGGCTGTCTATCTGGGTACGATCATCAAACGGAAAGAGCCGCATATCTATGTGGCCAACTGGTTCTACCTGGCCTTTATCGTGACCGTTGCGATGCTGCACCTGGTCAACAACATGACCATCCCGGTCAGTATCTGGGGTTCGAAATCGGTTATCGTCTGGTCGGGCGTACAGGATGCTATGATCCAGTGGTGGTATGGCCACAACGCTGTGGGCTTCTTCCTGACTGCGGGCTTCCTGGGCATGATGTACTACTTCATCCCGAAACAGGCCGAACGTCCCGTATTCTCGTACAAGCTGTCGATCATCCACTTCTGGGCGCTGATCTTCCTGTATATCTGGGCCGGTCCGCACCACCTGCACTATACCGCGTTGCCTGACTGGGCCTCGACGCTGGGCATGGTGTTCTCGATCGTACTGTGGATGCCGTCCTGGGGTGGTATGATCAACGGTCTGATGACGCTCTCGGGCGCATGGGACAAGCTGCGCACCGACCCAATCATCCGTATGATGGTCATCTCGGTTGGCTTCTATGGCATGTCCACCTTTGAGGGTCCGATGATGTCGATCCGTGCGGTGAACTCGCTCAGCCACTACACCGACTGGACCATTGGTCACGTACACTCGGGCGCGCTGGGCTGGAACGGCATGATCACCTTTGGTGCGCTGTACTATCTGGTGCCTGTCCTATGGAAGCGTGAGCGTCTGTATTCCCTGCAGATGGTAAGCTGGCACTTCTGGCTCGCCACGATCGGCATCGTTCTCTATGCCGCGTCGATGTGGGTCACTGGTATCATGGAAGGCCTGATGTGGCGCGAAGTGGATGCCAACGGCTTCCTGGTGAACTCGTTCGCTGACACCGTTGCCGCCAAGTTCCCGATGTATGTGGTTCGCGGTCTGGGTGGGGTTCTGTTCCTCGCTGGCTCGGTGATCATGTGCTACAACCTGTGGATGACTGTGCGTAAGGCACCGGCCAAAGAGGCCAGCCTGACCGTCGCAGTCCCGGCTGAATAAAGGAGGCCGGAGCAATGGCAATTCTTGACAAACACAAAGTGCTTGAGACCAACGCGACCCTTTTGCTGATCTTCAGCTTTCTGGTCGTGACCATCGGTGGCATCGTGCAGATCACCCCGCTGTTCTATCTTGAGAACACCATTGAGAAGGTGGAGGGCATGCGCCCTTACACCCCTCTCGAAATGGCGGGCCGTGAGATCTACATCCGCGAGGGCTGCTATGTCTGCCATAGCCAGATGATCCGCCCCATGCGGGACGAGGTCGAACGCTATGGCCACTACTCGCTGGCGGCCGAGTCGATGTATGACCACCCGTTTCAATGGGGATCCAAGCGGACCGGACCTGATCTGGCACGTGTCGGCGGCCGTTACTCGGACGATTGGCATGTCCGTCACCTGCGCGATGCCCAATCGGTGGTGCCGGAGTCGGTGATGCCGAAATATGGCTTCCTCGAGAACCGGAAGATCGACGGCAAGTATATCGGCGATATCATGGCGGCAAACGCGGTGGTCGGTACACCCTACACCGACGAGATGCTGGAGAACGCACAAGCCGACTTCCGCGCTCAGGCCGATCCAGACAGTGACTATGACGGGCTGTTGGAGCGTTATGGTGACAAGGTCAACGTCCGCAACTTCGACGGTCAATCCGACCTGACCGAAGCTGACGCACTGATCGCCTATCTGCAAATGCTGGGCACGCTGGTCGACTTCTCGACCTTCACGCCTGACGCAAGCCGCTGAGGGAGGGTGCAATGGAAGAATATACTCTCCTGAGGCAGTTCGCAGATAGCTGGATGTTGCTTCTGCTGTTCGCCTTCTTCGTTGGCATCATTGTCTGGGTGTTCCGCCCGGGCGCCAGCAAGGAATACAGCGATACCGCCAACATCCCTTTCCGGCACGTTGATGCACCCGCACCACGGCAAGACCAACCCGCCACATCCAAGGAGGCGCGGCCATGAGCAAGATACCTGATAAACAGCCGGGTGACCCGAATACCACCGGTCACAGCTGGGACGGCATCGAAGAATTTGACAACCCGATGCCCCGCTGGTGGCTGTGGACCTTCTACGCCACGATCTTCTGGGGTGTGATCTACACGATCATGTATCCCGCATGGCCTCTGGTTCAGTCGGCGACGGCCGGAATCACGGGCTGGTCATCCCGGGCCGAGGTTCAGCAAGAGTTGGTCTCGTTCGAAGAGGCCAACGCCCCGTGGAACGCCAAGCTGGTCGAAACCCCGCTCGAGGAAATCTCGGCGGACCCTGAGTTGCAGCAATATGCCGTCAACGCAGGCAGCGCCGTGTTCCGCACCTGGTGTGCGCAGTGCCACGGCTCGGGCGCGCAGGGCGCGGCGGGCTTCCCGAACCTGCTGGATGACGCATGGCTGTGGGGCGGCACGATGGAAGATATCCATTTCACCGTCAGCTATGGGATCCGGAACGAGGAAAGCGACGATGCGCGTTACTCCGAAATGCCGGCCTTTGGCGAACTCCTCGAAGGTGAAGAGATTACTCAGGTGGTTCAATACGTGATGTCGCTGACCAATGCGCAGACCGACGATGCGGCGGCGCAGGCAGGTAAGGTTGTCTTTGAAGACAATTGTGCCGCTTGTCACGGCGAGGACGGTAAAGGCGACGTCTTCCAGGGCGCGCCGAACCTGACGGATGCCATCTGGCTCTATGGCGGCAGCGAAGAGGCCCTCACTGAGACGGTGACCTACAGCCGCTTTGGCGTGATGCCCAACTGGGATACCCGCCTGACCGAGGCGCAGATCCGCGCCGTAACCGCCTATGTCCACCAACTGGGTGGCGGTCAGTAAGGCTACAAGAATACCTTGGGGCGGCTTGCTGCCCCTGGGTCCCGGCACCGGCTGTTCCATCTGTTCGCGCGTTTCCTGAACAGCCGGTGCCTATTTCCAAAACCATCATAGGGCCATTGGCCGATCCAGAACAGACCGCGTTTCAAAGGTCTTCAAGATCGACCGTGCGCGGGTGTTTCTTCCACCAATGATGCTCGGGCAACCAGCGCGCTTTGTTGCGGGTTGGTTTTGGTGCATCCCTGAGATTTGGCTCGTTGATCCGTGTCGCGGTCATGAACGATTTCGCAAAAACACTCAGCATGGGGCTTTCCTTTCGCGTTTTCTGTATGCGTCGAGGATGATGTTTCCCTGTACAGGATGCGAGCCAATTGCTATTTCTATATGTAAGCAGGGATTACATATGAACTGGTTGAAATTGCCTCCGCTCTCGTCCCTTCGCGCTTTTTCGGCCTTTGCTGAGAAGGGTGGTGTGGTGCAGGCCGGCGCTGCGTTGAATGTGAGCCACGCTGCCATAAGCCAGCAGTTGCGCGTGCTGGAAAAGCACATGGGCGTGGCTCTGGTCCGGCGCGATGGAAAGTCGCTTTCCCTGACACCCGAAGGCACGCATCTGGCCCGAGCCGTGCAGCTTGGGTTCGGTTCAATCGGCGCAGCCGTGGAAGAGGTGATGAGCACAGGCGGTGCCCGCCCGGTTCACGTGTCGCTGACACCAACCTTCGCCGCCTCGTGGTTGATGCCGCGACTGCCGGAATTTCAGGCCAAATACCCTGAAATCAGCCTGACGATCGACCCTTCTCCGCATCTGGTGGAACTGACGCCGGGCGGCGTCGATGTCGCGATCAGGTACGGGTCCGGTGGGTGGCCTGGTGTGGACTGCGAAATGCTGCTGGAAACCCCTTTTGTTGTCGTCGCGGCCCCCAGCCTGCTGGGCGGTCGATCGGGTTGGACGCCGGAAGAGTTGAGCCAGCTGCCTTGGCTGGAAGAGTTCGGCACCACCGAGGCCTCGACTTGGTTGGCTAGGCGCGGGGTGGATCACCCGCCTCAGGGGCGTCGCATCTCGCTGCCGGGGACCTTGCTGCTTGAAGGGCTGCGGGCAGGGCAGGGTGTCACAGCCACGGTGCGACATTTCGTCGAGCAAGATATCAAGGCGGGCCGCCTTGTCGAGCTCCATACCGAGCCTGAAAGCAGCGGATACCACGTTTTGACGGCCAAAACGCCTTTGAGAGCAGCGGTAAAGACCTTTGTCAGCTGGCTGAGGCGGCAGGCGGGTGACGCGCGGTAAAAGGTGTTTGTCTGATGCGCGTTTTGACCCATGTCAATGTTTGCGCGTCCATGATCTGGAAGAACACACTTCCATAAGACCCATCCTTGGAGCCAGCCAGTGAGCGATTCCGATCCCGCCCCCAGCTTGTATGCCGCCCGAGAACCTATCTTTCCTCGGCGTGTCTCAGGTCCTTTCCGGAACCTGAAATGGATTATCCTGATTGTGACCTTGGGGATCTACTACGTCACCCCATGGATCAGATGGGACCGAGGGCCCAGCCTGCCGGATCAGGCTGTGTTGCTGGACCTGGCCAACCGCCGCTTCTATTTCTTCTGGATCGAGATCTGGCCGCACGAATTCTACTTTGTTGCGGGCCTTCTGATCATGGCCGGTCTTGGGCTTTTCCTGTTCACATCGGCCTTGGGCCGGGTGTGGTGCGGATATGCCTGCCCGCAGACTGTCTGGACCGACCTGTTCATTCTGGTCGAACGCTGGATCGAGGGTGATCGCAACGCCCGCTTGCGCCTGCACCGGCAAGAGAAGATGGACCTCCGCAAGGCCCGTTTGCGTTTGACGAAATGGACCGCATGGTTCCTGATCGGCCTCGCAACCGGCGGAGCCTGGGTCTTCTACTTTGCCGATGCGCCAACCCTTCTGCGTGATTTGGTGACCGGCAACGCACACCCGGTTGCCTACACGACCATGTTGATCCTGACCGGCACCACTTTCTTGTTTGGCGGCTTCGCGCGCGAACAGATCTGCATCTATGCCTGCCCGTGGCCACGCATTCAGGCGGCGATGATGGACGAGGATACTCTGGTCGTCGGCTACCGTGAATGGCGCGGCGAGCCGCGCGGCAAAGGTAAGCGCACGGCAGATTCCGAGTTGGGTGATTGCATCGACTGCATGGCCTGCGTAAATGTCTGCCCCGTTGGTATCGACATTCGTGATGGTCAGCAGTTGGAGTGCATCACGTGCGCCCTGTGCATCGACGCCTGCGACGACATGATGGCCAAGATCGGCAAACCTCGGGGTTTGATCGACTATATGGCGCTGAGTGATGAGGCGCATGAACGCGCAGGTCAGCCTCCTAAGAATATCTGGAAACACATTCTGCGTCCGCGCACGATCATGTACACCGCGTTGTGGTCTCTGGTCGGGTTCGCGCTGCTGTTCGCGCTGTTCATCCGGTCTGATATCGACCTGACGGTCGCGCCTGTGCGCAATCCGACCTTTGTAACGATGTCGGACGGCACGATCCGCAACACTTATGACGTGCGCCTGCGCAACAAACATGGCGAAGAGCGTCCGTTCGATCTGTCTCTGACCGGCGATCTGGCCTTGGCTCTGGAAATCGAAGGCGTTGACGGGCAAACTGTGACTGTGGCCCCCGATACCGCGCAACTGGTGCGGGTCTACATTACGGCGGCGCCTGGTACGGGGCCTGCGCGTGCGGATACGTCTGCCGTCCGGATCTGGGTCGAGGATCTCGACAGCGGTGAACGCGCCTATAAAGACACAAGCTTCAACGGACGAGGGAACTGATCATGTCCGAGCGGAAATTCACCGGCAAACACGCCCTCGCGGTGTTCGTGTGTGCCTTTGGTGTGATCATCACGGTGAACCTGATCCTGGCCTATAGCGCGGTCAAAACCTTCCCGGGGCT
Organism: Ruegeria sp. B10; assembly: GCF_056539825.1. Taxonomy (NCBI): domain Bacteria; kingdom Pseudomonadati; phylum Pseudomonadota; class Alphaproteobacteria; order Rhodobacterales; family Roseobacteraceae; genus Ruegeria; species Ruegeria sp. B10. Next base: position 23,883 of record NZ_JBQFVP010000023.1, on the reverse strand, counting down.
GGAGGTCAAGAACTCCTACGTCGCCAGTCAGGAGTTCAACGACCGCCTGAAGGAACACCAAGCTTTGGGTTGGGAAGTACGCGCTGAAAACACGGGCGGTCTGCTGATCCTGCACATCACCGATGCCACCGGCGCGCCGGTTCAGGTGGCCGAATTGCAGGCCGTTGTGGGCCGAGCCACGCATGTTCGCGATGATTTCTCGCCCGATTTCACCTTTGACGGGCTTGCCTATGCAACGCCTGCGACGCTGGGCAAGGGGAACTGGAACATCCGTCTGGTCGCCCGCGATCATTCGGGGGCTGAGTTCGCTCAGCGGGTACCCCTGTACGTGAAAGGGTAGGGCGGTGACGGCTCAGCTATCCTCAGGTACGGCGGCTTGTCCGGGGTGTATCGCCGCCCCGGCGGAAGCTGCGCGTCCGATCCCTGAGGATGTTCAGATCGCGCTGTCTCTGCCCGGCATCCATTGCTCGGCTTGTATTGCGAATGTTGAGCGGGCTTTGAACGCCCATCCCGGGGTCGAGGACGCGCGCGTCAACCTGACCCTGAAGCGTGCGATGATCAAAGCCGCGCCTGAAATGCGGGCTGTTGATCTGATCCCGGTGTTGGAGCAGGCGGGCTATGAGGCGCATGAGCTGGACGCCGGAGCCCTGTCGGCCACCAGTGCGGACAAGGCGGGACGTGACCTGCTGATGCGCTTGGCTGTGGCAGGGTTCGCCTCGATGAACGTGATGCTGCTGTCGGTCTCGGTCTGGTCTGGGGCGACGGACGCGACGCGGGATATGTTCCACTGGATCTCTGCTGCGATTGCACTGCCTGCGATTGCTTTCTCGGCCCAGCCCTTCTTTGCCAACGCGTGGTCCGCTTTGCGTGTGCGTCGGCTGAACATGGATGTGCCGATTGTTCTGGCGATCCTGCTGGCGCTGTTGACCTCGCTTTGGGAAACAGCGTTGAGCGGCGAGCATGCCTATTTCGATGCCGCCCTGACGCTGACCTTCTTCTTGCTGGCGGGTCGGTACCTGGACTACCGCACCCGCGCCGCTGCTCGGTCCGCGGCTGAGGAGCTGACAGCACTGGAGGTCCCTCGTGCCCTTCGGTTGATCGACGGCACTGAAGAAGAGGTCGCTGTATCCGCACTGTCCGTTGGTGACCTGATCCTTGTACGACCAGGTGGGCGGATGCCAGTGGATGGCCAGATCGTCTCGGGTCAGTCGGAATTGGACCGTTCCCTGCTGACGGGTGAGACCCTGCCAGTATTTGCCGAGGCAGGCCAGATCGTCAGCGCGGGCGAGGTCAACCTGACCGGCCCTCTGACCATCCGCGCCACGGCGGTTGGTGAAGATACATCTCTGCATCGTATGGCTGATCTGGTGGCCATCGCTGAATCCGGCCGGTCTAGATACACCTCGCTCGCGGACAAAGCGGCCAAGCTATACGCGCCCGGCGTCCACATCCTGTCGGCGCTCAGCTTTTTGGGCTGGTACATCTATTCCGGCGACCTGCGCACGGCTCTGAACATCGCAGCAGCGGTGCTGATCATCACTTGCCCTTGCGCGCTGGGGCTGGCGGTTCCTGCGGTGACCACCGCGGCATCGGGTCGGTTGTTCCGCAAGGGGATGCTGATAAAACACGCCACCGCGCTGGAGCGTCTGGCCGAGGTCGACACGGTCGTCTTCGACAAAACCGGCACTCTGACCTCAGGCGCCCCCGAGGTGATCAATCTGGGCGTCCACACCACTACCGATCTTGAGATCGCACTGGCCCTGGCCGAGGCATCGGCGCACCCCTTGTCGGTCGCTCTGGCTAAAGCGGCGAGAGATGCCGGGATCAAACCCGCCACGCTGCGCGACATCACCGAGGTTCCCGGTTTTGGCACAGAGGCCCAGTATCGAAGCCAGCGCGTGCGTCTGGGGCGCGCGGCTTGGGTCGGTGCGGAACAAGGGGCCGAAACCTCTGCATGGCTGTCGGTTGGACCCAATGCACCGGTGGCCTTCCAGTTCACCGATGCCTTGCGACCGGGCGCGGCCGAGGCCGTCTCGGGCTTCGCCAAAGCCGGAAAGCAGGTGATCCTGATTTCGGGCGATTCGACGGGGGCCGTGAAAGCGCTGGCCGAGAAACTGGGGATCGAGAACTGGATTGCCGAAGCGTTGCCTCAGGACAAAGCGCAGCGCATTCAGGAGCTCAGTGAGAATGGCCGCAAGGTCCTGATGGTGGGTGATGGTCTGAACGATACGGCTGCCCTTGCGGCGGCGCATGTGTCCATCTCACCGGCCTCGGCCCTGGATGCGGCGCGCGTTGCGTCGGATATCGTTCTTCTGGGAACCGACCTTTCCCCTATCGCGGATGCCTGCGACACTGCCGTCAAAGCCACGAAACGGATTCGCGAGAATTTCCGCATTGCTACGGTCTATAACGTGATTGCAGTGCCGCTGGCGGTGATCGGGCTGGCCACGCCCTTGATAGCGGCGTTGGCGATGTCGACCTCTTCGATTACCGTATCTTTGAACGCCTTGCGGCTGAGGTAACTGTTATGGAAGTGCTCGCCTATCTGATCCCGATTTCCTTGTTTCTGGGCGGAATTGGCTTGGTTGCTTTTGTCTACACGGTCCGCTCGAACCAATACGAAGACCCCGAGGGCGATGCGCGCCGTATCCTCAGCGATGAATGGGATGACAAACCCAAGCAGTAGCTGGCTGAGGATGCAAAATCACAGTTGATCCCAACCGCCCTTGAAATTGCCGCAATGCCCGGCTATGTCCGGCCTATCCGCAAGCAGAGAGAACCCGCCAAATGGCCACCACCAACCCGATCCAGTTCATTCAGCAAGTTCGAGCCGAAGTTTCCAAGGTCGTCTGGCCAACCCGGCGCGAGGTGCTGTTGACCACGGTCATGGTGTTCATCATGGCTGCTCTGACCGCTGTATTCTTTGCTCTGGTCGATCTGGGCATTCGTGGCGGCTTGCAACTGATCCTGGGCGCGTTCAGCTAAGCGCCCTTGGGCGCGGAAACACCGCAGCCCCCCTTGCACAGCGCGGAATCTCAGAGTAGTTCACACGGGACTATTCGGAATGGGCGTGTGGCGATTCGGGCTGCGCGCCGCTTTTTATTCCGGAACACGCGGACAGGCCGCGACAGGATTTCAATACAGGGCGAACCCGCAATGCGGGACTTGGCCCAAGACAAACAAGGACGACAGGTTCATGGCGAAACGGTGGTACTCGGTCAGCGTTCTTTCGAATTTCGAAAAGAAGATCGCAGAGCAGATCCGCACGTCGGTGGCTGAACAGGGCCTTGAGGACGATATCGACGAAGTACTGGTCCCTACCGAAGAGGTGATCGAAGTCCGTCGCGGCAAGAAAGTCACCACCGAACGCCGCTTTATGCCCGGTTACGTTCTGGTGCATATGGAAATGTCGGATCAGGGCTATCACCTGATCAACTCGATCAACCGCGTCACCGGCTTCCTTGGTCCCCAAGGCCGCCCGATGCCGATGCGCGACGCAGAAGTGAACCAGATCCTGAACCGTGTTCAGGAAGGTGAAGAAGCACCGAAACTGATGATCAGCTTCGAGGTTGGCGAGAAGGTCAAGGTCAACGACGGTCCGTTCGAGGATTTCGACGGCATGGTTGAAGGTGTGGACGACGAGAACCAGAAGCTGAAGGTCTCGGTTTCGATCTTTGGTCGGGAAACGCCGGTCGAGTTGGACTTTACGCAGGTTACCAAGCAGGGCTGATTACCTTCTCGGAGAATTCCAGACGCCGCGGTGCCACAGACACTGGGGCGTTTTCATTTCCTCGGACTACTTGGGTTTGGTTGCTGTGTCGCAAGTCACACGGGTAGCCTACGGCTGGACTATGGAGAGAGTTGTGTTGAGGGCTTGAAGAGCCATATTGCGAGCTTCATCAACGGGCATGTCAACAAAAATTGGGTCAAGATTGTTTGTGCTGACCGTCAATCGCGACCCTTCATCAAACGGCTGCCAAGCCCAGCATTGAGTTTTTGTCCCTACGTCTGACAATAGACAAATTGAACCTTTGTTCAGATCGCCTTGGCGTTCTTTCTTCAACGACCCTCCTTCTTTCCAATACGGTTTGGGAAAGCCAAGTTCATCCTCAGTCGCAAACAGCACCTTTCCCACGTGGCGGTACGGATACGAGGAATAGCGACCGCACCACTCGGGCTCATCAATGCCCTCACAGAGAGAAGTCAGAGCCGCATGATTGGATGCGGGGTTTATCCACACCACGTCCATATCAATAGCTCGTGCGCCGTTTTGGCTAAGTCTGCATATTTTCGAAAAACCAGATTTATGGTCCATACTTCCGAAATGGGTTGCGGAATTCCCAATTTTGAGGCGGGGTTTTAGTTCCAGTGGTAGAACTACAACTTCACCAGCAATGCGAACATGCAGGTCTTCTTTGAGGCAATCATTTGGCACGTACTGAAGCCAAAGGACGTGACCCGTATATGCGCAGGCTACAATGACCGGAGCTGAAACGCATATGATCGGGGAAACTCGCGAAAGTCTCATGACACTGCCCCAGCCGGCACCGAGTGCAAACATGGCAAGGCAAGACAGGATGACAATGAGGTACCCTAGCCCAGCATATTGACCCGCCATCGGGTGGTACACCAAGAAGCCCGTGGGAAGGGCAATTGAAGCGAGCATGAGCGGAGCGCGAACTCGCCAATCAAATCGAAACGCTATGGCGGAAATCAACGCGACGCCTGCTAGAGCAATCGAAAAGACGGTGGGTGAATTCAGAGGGAACAAAAGCTGCCTTTTGCAAATGGTTTGTTTTGATATTAGCAATCTTCAATCAGAAGTAGATTTGGCGCGATGCTGGAATTCCCTACTGTGAGTTCGGTTTGGATGTACGTGAGTGGGTATTCGCAATGCCCTTGCCAACCCACTCATTCCCCTATAAACGCCGCCTCTATCGTCTTCGGGCGAGATTCTCTCGTGGGAGGTTTTAGGGATCGCGATCCCGGATCGGACCACGCAACATAAACCGGGTGGGACGCGTCCTGCCTACGTTGAAAGGAAAACCAAATGGCTAAGAAGCTTGCTGGTACAATGAAACTGCAGGTTCCTGCAGGTCAGGCGAACCCGTCGCCTCCAGTTGGTCCGGCGCTGGGTCAGCGCGGCATCAACATCATGGAATTCTGCAAGGCGTTCAACGCCAAGACCGCAGACATGGAGCAAGGCGCTCCTTGCCCGACCGTGATCACCTACTATCAGGACAAGTCCTTCACAATGGACATCAAGACGCCGCCCGCGTCTTATTACCTGAAAAAAGCAGCTGGTCTGAAGCCGGTTGGCAAGCGTAACCGCCCCCGTGGTGCGGAGAACCCAGGTCGTGAGACCGTGGCCACCGTGACCACCAAGCAGGTTCGCGAAATCGCCGAAGCCAAAATGAAAGATCTGAACGCCAACGACGTCGAAGGCGCAATGCAGATCATCCTGGGCTCGGCCCGCTCTATGGGCATCGAGGTGAAGTAAGATGGCAAAACTCGGTAAACGTACCCGCGCTGCGCGCGAAGCTGTCGCCGGCAAAGAAAACCTGTCGGTTGAAGAAGCAGTTGCCCTGGTAAAAGGCAACGCGACCTCGAAATTCGACGAGACCATTGAAATCGCGATGAACCTGGGCGTTGACACCCGTCACGCAGACCAGATGGTTCGCGGCGTTGTTGGCCTGCCGAACGGCACCGGTAAGGCGATGCGCGTTGCTGTATTCGCTCGTGGCCCCAAGGCAGACGAAGCGAAAGAAGCTGGCGCAGACATCGTTGGCGCAGAAGACTTGATGGAAACTATTCAGGGCGGCACCATCGAATTCGATCGCTGCATCGCGACCCCTGACATGATGCCGATCGTTGGTCGTCTGGGTAAAGTTCTGGGCCCGCGCAACCTGATGCCGAACCCCAAAGTTGGCACCGTGACCATGGACGTGAAAGCGGCCGTGGAAGCAGCCAAAGGTGGTGAAGTTCAATTCAAAGCTGAAAAAGGTGGCGTTGTGCACGCAGGCGTGGGCAAAGCGTCCTTCGACGAAGCCAAGCTGGCTGAAAACGTCCGTGCCTTCATCTCGGCTGTTGCGAAAGCCAAGCCGTCGGGCGCCAAAGGCACCTACATGAAGAAAATTGCACTCAGCTCGACCATGGGCCCGGGTGTGACACTGGACGTGGCGGCTGCAGCAGGCGAATAAGCCTTAACGCAGACGCAGCAATCCATGAATCCCGAGTAGCGCAAGCTGCTCGGGTTTTTTGATGCGCTAGCGAAAGGCCTGTTTCAGTCGTGCTTGCAGCCGCTCTCGTTTGCGCAGTTCAAACTCGCTGCAGGTGATGTCGGGTTGCCAGAGGCGCAGCCAGTCCTTCAGCAATCGGCCCCGCAGGCAGCAATCGAGAATCTGTGTGTCGATCGGGTGGCGATACTGGCGGAAAAACATCTCTTTGTTGCGGGTCAGAGCGCCGCTTCGGTCGACGTCTTTGTCCGCCCCGTCTCGGAAGATATCCGCTTTCAGAAAGTCGACGATATCGTAGGCGGCCAGCTTGTCGCGGGCCTCAGTGAAATCCAGCCCGATGGCGGTGCCTTGGCCCATGATCAGGTTCAGGCCGTGAAAATCCCCATGGGAAAACACGCGCAGGTCAGGGCGGTTTTTCAAGGATGCGGCTTCGGCCAGAAACTCCTCGACCATGGGCTGGCCGATGTCCGAGACGTGCGAGGGCACTTGGGTGGACTGCTCGCGTATGCTGTCGATCATCCATCGCGGGCGAAACGCGTAGTCCGTGGCGTTTTGAACCCCGTGCAGGTCGTGCAGCCACGACCCCGCCCGTCGATAGACTTGCGCCACCTGGGTGTCGTCTTCGCTATTGTAGATGATATCGGTCGCGGTTGGGCGCTCGACAAACTCAGTCACCATGAACGCGCCGTTTGGTGAGATGTAGACGGGACGAACGACCCGGTTGTTTCTGGACGTCCTAAAGTGGTCGGTCAGTTGCTCCAGCAGGTCGAACTCTTTGCACAGGCGACCTGTTTCCGGCGACAAGGTATCAAGCTTCAGCGCATAGGAGCGGTTCGAGGTTTCGACCTTCCACACCAGACGGGTATCGGGGAAGGCGTGGGATCGACAGTGAAAGCGTACCTGTGTGATGGGCGTGCTCAGACAGTCCTGCGCCAACTCTTGGGCGTAGGCACTGGCCTTGTCGAATTCTTCCAGAGTAACCGCTGTCATTTTGCCTCAAGCCCGGAGTGTTTTCGGGCATTCATACCGGAGGTGACCGTAGCTGAAACCCACTGTCAATGACATTGCTGGCGTGTATTGACCGCTCTGCGGGTCGCCCCGCATACAAAGGGCGGTTCGGACCTGATGCCGCAAGTGCAAATAGGGGCAATTTACCCCTTGGAAACCCCCTCCATCTGCCCTAAGTAGGGCTGCGAAGTAAAGCGTGCGATTCGTCGTGCGCTTTATTTCGTTTCGTCCAAGACGGTGGGTGGTGCCATATGGCCCCTTAATTCCCTGCCTGAGACGGGTAAGACCAAAGAATTCTGAGGGTCCCGCCCTCGGGCGCATTTTGGCCAATCCCGTAACAACGGACCTGAACGCCGGGGTTAACCCCTCGGCAAATATGAGCCGGGGTGAGTGATCGCCCCAAACTTGGAGAGAACTGTGGATAGAGCCCAGAAAGAGAAAGTGGTCGAGGAACTCGGCCAAATCTTCGAAAGCTCTGGCGTCGTAGTGGTTGCTCACTACGCCGGTCTGACAGTTGCCGAGATGCAGGACCTTCGCGCACGTGCTCGTGACGCGGGCGGCTCCGTGCGTGTTGCCAAGAACAGGCTCGCCAAAATCGCCCTTGAGGGTAAGCCGTGTGAAAGCATGGCCGACCTGCTGACAGGGATGACCGTTCTGACCTATTCCGAGGACCCTGTGGCAGCAGCCAAGGTGGCCGAGGACTTCGCCAAAGAGAACCAAAAGTTCGAAATCCTTGGCGGTGCAATGGGCGAGAACGCTCTGGACCGGGCTGGTGTTACAGCCGTGTCGAAAATGCCGTCGCGTGAAGAGCTTATTGCTACGATCGCTGGTATGCTTGGCGCGCCTGCTTCGAACATCGCCGGTGCAATTGGCGCACCTGCAAGCAACATCGCAAGCATCCTTTCCACCATCGAAGAGAAGGCGGAAGCTGCGTAAGCGGTTGGCACTGAATGATCTGCGTATGGGATACCCCCTGACGTTGGAACACACACTGTAAACGGAAAGAGCTGATAAAATGGCTGATCTGAAAGCACTCGCAGAAAGCATCGTGGGTCTGACCCTGCTGGAAGCACAAGAACTGAAAACCATCCTCAAAGACGAATACGGCATCGAGCCCGCAGCAGGCGGCGCAGTTGTCATGGCTGCTGGTGGCGACGCCGGCGGTGCAGCTGAGGAAGAAAAAACCGAATTCGACGTCGTTCTGAAGAACGCCGGCGCATCGAAAATCAACGTCATCAAAGAAGTTCGCGGCATCACCGGCCTGGGCCTGAAAGAAGCCAAGGAACTGGTCGAAGCCGGCGGCAAGATCAAAGAAGGCGTGGACAAAGCAGAAGCAGAAGACGTCAAAGCCAAGCTGGAAGCAGCTGGCGCCGAAGTCGAACTGGCCTAAGCTTAGTCTCTGGCGCATCGCTGATGTGCCGAAAAATTTGGCTGGGTCCGGAGAAATCCGGGTCCAGCCGAACCTGTCTTAGAAAGGGCCTCAATTCGTGGGGCGTTTTCTAAGACACGGTTTTCGGATCGGGAGGCCGCCTTCGGGACGGTGGCCACGAATTGATCCGGGCGTGTCGTCTCGAATGTGCAAGATGCCGGGGCCCGACGGTGTCTTTGCCCGCTGAGAACATCGAAAGGTGACATCTGACATGGCTCAAACGTTCCTTGGCCAGAAACGTCTTCGTAAATATTACGGCAAAATCCGCGAAGTGCTGGAGATGCCGAACCTCATTGAGGTACAGAAATCTTCTTATGATCTTTTCCTGCGCTCCGGCGATGCAGAACTGCCCACAGACGGCGAAGGCATCAACGGTGTGTTCCAGTCGGTTTTCCCGATCAAGGATTTCAACGAGACCTCCGTTCTGGAGTTCGTGAAATACGATCTGGAAAAACCGAAATACGACGTCGAAGAGTGCATGCAGCGCGACATGACCTACAGCGCACCGCTGAAGGTCACTCTGCGTCTGATCGTGTTTGATGTCGATGAGGACACCGGCGCGAAATCGGTCAAAGACATCAAAGAACAGGACGTGTTCATGGGCGACATGCCCTTGATGACACCGAACGGAACGTTCATCGTGAACGGCACCGAGCGTGTGATCGTGTCCCAGATGCACCGTTCGCCCGGTGTGTTCTTTGACCACGACAAGGGCAAAACCCATTCCTCGGGCAAGTTGCTGTTTGCCTGCCGCATCATCCCGTATCGCGGCAGCTGGCTGGACTTTGAGTTCGACGCCAAGGACATCGTCTTCGCCCGGATCGACCGTCGCCGCAAACTGCCTGTGACAACCCTGCTGTATGCGTTGGGTCTGGATCAGGAAGCGATCATGGACGCGTATTACAACACCGTGTCCTACAAGCTGGACAAGAAGAAGGGCTGGGTCACGCCGTTCTTCCCCGAGCGTGTACGTGGCACCCGTCCGACCTATGATCTGGTTGACGCCAAATCCGGTGAAGTGATTGCCGAAGCGGGCAAGAAAGTTACCCCGCGCGCAGTCAAGAAACTGATCGACGAAGGCACCGTCACCGACCTGCTGGTTCCGTTCGATCACATCGTTGGCAAATATGTCGCCAAGGACATCATCAACGAAGAAACCGGTGCGATCTATGTCGAGGCCGGTGACGAACTGACGCTGGAATATGACAAGGACGGCGATCTGATCGGCGGCACCGCGAAAGAGCTGATCGACGCGGGCATCACCGACATTCCGGTTCTGGACATCGACAACGTCAATGTTGGTCCATACATGCGCAACACCATGGCGCAGGACAAGAACATGAACCGCGAAAGCGCGCTCATGGACATCTACCGCGTCATGCGTCCGGGCGAGCCGCCCACCGTCGAAGCTGCGTCGGCCCTGTTCGACACCTTGTTCTTCGACAGCGAACGCTATGACCTGTCCGCTGTTGGCCGCGTGAAGATGAACATGCGTCTGGCTCTAGACGCGCCGGACACCCTGCGTACCCTGCGCCGCGAAGACATCGTGGCCTGCATCAAGGCGCTGGTGGAACTGCGTGACGGCAAAGGTGACATCGACGATATCGACCACCTCGGCAACCGTCGTGTGCGTTCGGTCGGCGAGTTGATGGAAAACCAGTACCGCGTTGGCCTGCTGCGTATGGAGCGCGCGATCAAAGAGCGTATGTCGTCGGTCGAGATCGACACCGTCATGCCTCAGGACTTGATCAACGCGAAACCCGCTGCGGCTGCTGTTCGCGAATTCTTCGGCTCGTCGCAGCTGTCGCAGTTCATGGACCAGACCAACCCGCTGTCGGAAGTCACCCACAAACGCCGCCTCTCGGCGCTTGGCCCCGGTGGTCTGACACGTGAGCGTGCGGGCTTTGAGGTGCGCGACGTACACCCGACCCACTATGGCCGGATGTGCCCGATTGAAACGCCGGAAGGTCCGAACATCGGTCTGATCAACTCGCTGGCCACCTTTGCCCGCGTGAACAAGTATGGCTTCATCGAAACACCGTACCGCGTCGTCAAAGACGCCGAGGTGACCGATGAGGTTCACTACATGTCCGCGACCGAGGAAATGCGTCACACCGTGGCGCAGGCGAACGCGACGCTGGATGCTGATGGCAAGTTCATCAACGATCTGGTCTCGACCCGTCAGGCTGGTGACTACACCCTCGCCCCGCGCGAGAACGTGGACCTGATCGACGTGTCGCCGAAACAGCTGGTCTCGGTCGCCGCATCGCTGATCCCGTTCCTTGAAAATGACGACGCCAACCGCGCTCTGATGGGCTCGAACATGCAACGTCAGGCGGTTCCGCTGCTGCGCGCCGAAGCGCCGCTGGTCGGTACCGGGATCGAGGAAAAGGTCGCGATCGACTCGGGCGCTGCGATTCAGGCGAAACGCGCTGGTATCATCGACCAGGTCGATGCCCAGCGTATCGTTATCCGCGCGACTGAGGATCTGGAACTGGGCGACGCTGGCGTTGACATCTATCGTCTGCGTAAATTCCAGCGTTCGAACCAGAACACCTGCATCAACCAGCGTCCGCTGATCAAGGTGGGTGACACCGTCCAGAAGGGCGAGGTCATTGCTGATGGTCCGTCGACCGATATGGGTGAACTGGCCCTTGGTAAGAACGTGGTCGTCGCGTTCATGCCGTGGAACGGTTACAACTACGAAGACTCGATCCTGATCTCGGAACGTATCGCGCGTGATGACGTCTTTACCTCGGTCCATATCGAGGAGTTTGAAGTCGCCGCCCGTGACACCAAGCTGGGCCCGGAAGAGATCACCCGCGACATTCCGAACGTCGGTGAAGAAGCGCTGCGCAACCTCGACGAGGCGGGCATCGTTTACATCGGTGCGGATGTTGAGCCGGGCGACATTCTGGTCGGCAAGATCACTCCGAAGGGCGAAAGCCCGATGACCCCGGAAGAAAAGCTGCTACGCGCCATCTTTGGTGAAAAAGCGTCTGACGTGCGCGACACCTCGCTGCGCGTGAAGCCGGGTGATTACGGGACGGTCGTTGAGGTCCGCGTCTTCAACCGTCACGGCGTCGAGAAAGACGAGCGTGCGCTGCAGATCGAGCGTGAGGAAGTCGAACGTCTGGCCCGTGACCGGGACGACGAGCTGGCGATCCTGGACCGCAACATCTATGCGCGTCTGCAAGGCCTGATCCTGGGTAAAACCGCTGTCAAAGGCCCGAAAGGCGTTAAGGCAGGGTCGGTGATCACCGAGGAACTGCTGGAAACCCTGACCCGTGGTCAGTGGTGGCAGCTGGCGCTGGAAGGTGAGCAGGACGCACAGATCGTTGAGGCTCTGAACGAGCAGTACGAAGTGCAGAAGCGTGCTCTGGACGCCCGTTTCGAAGACAAGGTCGAGAAAGTCCGTCGTGGCGACGACCTGCCGCCGGGTGTGATGAAGATGGTCAAAGTCTTCATCGCCGTGAAGCGTAAGCTGCAGCCGGGCGACAAGATGGCCGGTCGTCACGGGAACAAAGGTGTGATCTCCAAGGTTGTTCCGATGGAAGACATGCCGTTCCTGGCCGATGGTACTCCGGTTGACTTCTGTCTGAACCCGCTTGGTGTGCCTTCGCGTATGAACGTTGGTCAGATTCTTGAAACCCACATGGGTTGGGCCGCACGCGGTCTGGGTCTGAACATCGACGACGCTCTGGGTGAATACCGCCGCTCCGGCGACCTGACCCCTGTGCGCGAAGCGATGAAGCTGGCCTATGGCGAAGATGTCTACGAAGAAGGCATCACCGGCCTGGACGAGGATGGCCTGATCGAGGCTGCGGGCAACGTGACCCGCGGTGTTCCGATCGCGACCCCGGTCTTCGACGGTGCCAAAGAAGCAGACGTCAACGACGCGCTGGTGCGCGCGGGCTTCTCGGAAAGCGGTCAGTCGGTTCTGTTCGACGGTCGTACCGGTGAGCAATTCGCACGTCCGGTGACCGTGGGCATCAAGTACCTGCTGAAACTGCACCACCTGGTGGACGACAAGATCCACGCGCGTTCGACTGGGCCGTACAGCCTGGTTACCCAGCAGCCGCTGGGTGGTAAGGCGCAGTTCGGTGGTCAGCGCTTTGGTGAGATGGAGGTCTGGGCTCTGGAAGCTTACGGCGCCGCCTACACCCTGCAGGAGATGCTCACCGTGAAATCGGATGACGTCGCCGGCCGGACCAAGGTCTATGAGTCGATCGTCAAGGGCGAGGATAACTTTGAAGCGGGCGTACCGGAATCGTTCAACGTTCTGGTTAAAGAAGTCCGTGGCCTCGGCCTGAATATGGAACTCCTGGATGCGGAGGTTGAGGAGTAAGGGCGCTGCCCTTCCTCCCGTCCCCCCTTCCGCAAGATTTGAGGTAACAAATGAACCAGGAAATCACCAACAACCCGTTCAACCCGCTGACGCCCCCGAAGGTATTCGACGAGATCAAGGTCTCGTTGGCGTCGCCCGAGCGGATCCTGTCTTGGTCCTATGGCGAGATCAAGAAACCCGAAACTATCAACTACCGGACGTTCAAGCCCGAGCGTGACGGTCTGTTCTGCGCACGTATCTTTGGCCCGATCAAAGACTACGAATGTCTGTGCGGCAAATATAAGCGGATGAAGTATCGCGGCGTTGTCTGCGAGAAATGCGGTGTGGAAGTCACCCTGCAGAAAGTCCGCCGCGAGCGCATGGGCCATATCGAACTGGCCGCGCCCGTCGCACATATCTGGTTCCTGAAATCGCTGCCGTCCCGCATCGGTCTGATGCTGGACATGACGCTGCGCGATCTGGAACGCGTTCTGTACTTTGAAAACTACGTCGTCATCGAGCCCGGTCTGACTGACCTGACCTACGGCCAGATGTTGACCGAAGAAGAGTACATGGATGCGCAGGATGCCTATGGCATGGACGCGTTCACCGCGAATATCGGTGCTGAAGCCATCCGCGAGATGCTGGCCCAGATCGATCTGGAAGCCGAAGCCGAGCAGCTGCGTGCTGATCTGGCCGAAGCAACCGGCGAACTGAAGCCCAAGAAGATCATCAAGCGTCTGAAGGTTGTCGAATCCTTCCTCGAGTCGGGCAACCGGCCCGAGTGGATGGTGATGACCGTGATCCCGGTCATTCCGCCGGAACTGCGTCCGCTGGTTCCGCTGGATGGCGGCCGTTTCGCGACTTCGGATCTGAACGATCTGTATCGCCGCGTCATCAACCGGAACAACCGTCTGAAGCGTCTGATTGAACTGCGCGCGCCTGACATCATCGTCCGCAACGAAAAGCGGATGCTGCAGGAATCCGTGGATGCTCTGTTCGACAACGGCCGTCGTGGCCGCGTGATCACCGGCGCCAACAAGCGTCCGCTGAAATCGCTGTCGGACATGCTAAAGGGTAAGCAGGGTCGCTTCCGTCAGAACCTTCTGGGGAAACGCGTCGACTTCTCGGGCCGTTCGGTCATCGTGACCGGTCCGGAACTCAAGCTGCACCAGTGTGGTCTGCCCAAGAAGATGGCGCTGGAACTGTTCAAGCCGTTCATCTACTCGCGTCTTGAAGCCAAGGGTCTGTCTTCGACCGTGAAACAGGCGAAGAAACTGGTCGAGAAAGAACGTCCCGAAGTTTGGGATATCCTCGACGAGGTGATCCGCGAACACCCTGTCATGCTGAACCGTGCGCCGACGCTGCACCGTCTTGGCATTCAGGCGTTCGAGCCGGTCCTGATCGAAGGTAAAGCCATCCAGCTGCACCCGCTGGTCTGTTCGGCCTTTAACGCCGATTTCGACGGCGACCAGATGGCCGTTCACGTCCCGCTGAGCCTCGAGGCGCAGCTGGAAGCGCGTGTTCTGATGATGTCGACGAACAACGTTCTGTCGCCTGCAAACGGCGCGCCGATCATCGTTCCGTCGCAGGATATGATCCTGGGTCTCTACTATGTGACTCTGGAACGCGAAGGCATGCCGGGCGAAGGCAAGGTCTTTGGTTCGATCGAAGAAGTTCAGCACGCGCTGGACGCCGGTGAAGTGCACCTGCACTCGAAAATCACCGCGCGGATCACGCAGATCGACGACGAAGGCAACGAAGTTCAGAAGCGTTATGAAACCACTCCGGGCCGTCTGCGTCTGGGTGCTCTGCTGCCGATGAACAACAAAGCGCCGTTCGAGCTGGTCAACCGCCTGCTGCGGAAGAAAGAAGTGCAGCAGGTGATCGACACCGTCTACCGCTATTGTGGTCAGAAAGAGTCGGTTATCTTCTGTGACCAGATTATGTCGATGGGCTTCAAAGAAGCGTTCAAGGCGGGCATCTCGTTCGGTAAGGACGACATGGTCATTCCGGGTGACAAGTGGGGCATCGTTGATGACACCCGCGGTCAGGTGAAGGACTTTGAACAGCAGTACATGGACGGCCTGATCACTCAGGGCGAAAAGTACAACAAAGTTGTCGATGCCTGGTCGAAGTGTAACGACCGCGTCACCGAGGCTATGATGTCGACGATCTCGTCGTCGGATCGGGCAGAGGATGGCTCCGAGCAGGAACCGAACTCGGTCTACATGATGGCCCACTCCGGTGCGCGTGGCTCGGTCACTCAGATGAAACAGCTGGGCGGTATGCGCGGCCTGATGGCCAAGCCGAACGGTGACATCATCGAAACGCCGATCATCTCGAACTTTAAAGAAGGTCTGACCGTTCTCGAGTACTTCAACTCGACCCACGGTGCCCGTAAGGGTCTGTCGGATACCGCTCTGAAGACGGCGAACTCGGGTTACCTGACCCGTCGTCTGGTGGACGTGGCACAAGACTGCATCGTTCGTGAGATCGACTGCGGCACCGAGCGTGCGATTACTGCCGAAGCCGCCGTTAACGACGGTGAGGTTGTTGCCTCGCTGGCCGAACGTGTGCTGGGCCGTGTGGCGGCTGACGATGTTCTGCGCCCGGGCACCGATGAGGTGATCGTGGCCGCAGGCCAGTTGATCGACGAGCGCATGGCAGACACCATCGACGAAGCCGGGGTTGCGTCGATGCGCATCCGCTCGCCTCTGACCTGTGAGTCCGAGGAAGGCGTCTGTGCAACCTGCTACGGTCGTGACCTTGCGCGTGGTACCATGGTGAACACAGGTGAAGCCGTCGGCATCATCGCCGCGCAGTCCATCGGTGAGCCCGGTACACAGCTGACCATGCGGACCTTCCACATTGGTGGTGTTGCGCAAGGTGGTCAGCAGTCGTTCCAGGAAGCCAACCAGGAAGGCGTTGTTGCGTTCGAGAACCCGCAGATCCTGGTCAATGCCGCAGGTGAAAGCCTGGTCATGGGCCGGAACATGAAGCTGGTGATCAACGACGAACACGGCGAAGAGCGGGCCAGCTTCAAGCTGGGCTATGGCTCCAAGCTGTTCGTCAAGGACGGCACCAAGGTGGCCCGTGGCGACAAGCTGTTCGAATGGGATCCCTACACCCTGCCGATCATCGCCGAAAAAGCCGGTACTGCGAAATACGTTGACCTGGTTTCGGGCCTTGCTGTCCGCGACGAGACCGACGAAGCAACCGGCATGACCCAGAAGATCGTGATCGACTGGCGCGCGGCCCCCAAAGGCAGCGACCTCAAGCCCGAGATCATTCTGGTCGGCGAAGATGGCGAGCCGGTCCGCAACGATGCGGGCAACCCGGTTCACTATCCGATGTCGGTGGATGCGATCCTGTCGGTCGAAGACGGTCAGAAGGTCGAAGCCGGTGACGTTGTCGCGCGTATCCCGCGTGAAGGTGCCAAGACCAAGGACATCACCGGTGGTCTGCCGCGTGTGGCCGAACTGTTCGAAGCGCGTCGTCCGAAAGATCACGCGATCATCGCAGAAGCCGATGGTTACGTGCGCTTCGGTCGCGACTACAAGAACAAGCGCCGCATCAGCATCGAACCGGCTGACGAGTCCATGGAGACCATCGAGTACATGGTGCCCAAGGGCAAGCACATCCCGGTCGCCGAAGGGGACTTCATCCAGAAGGGTGAATACCTGATGGACGGTAACCCGGCTCCACATGACATCTTGTCCATCATGGGTGTCGAAGCGCTGGCGGATTACATGATCGACGAGGTGCAGGACGTGTATCGTCTGCAAGGCGTGAAGATCAACGACAAGCACATCGAGGTCATCGTGCGCCAGATGCTGCAGAAGTGGGAGATCCTGGATTCAGGCGACACCACCCTGCTGAAAGGCGAGCATGTCGACAAGCAGGAGTTCGACGCGGCCAACGAGAAGACCATCGCCCGCGGTGGTCGTCCGGCACAGGGCGAGCCGATCCTTCTGGGGATCACCAAAGCCTCGCTGCAAACGCGTTCGTTCATCTCGGCGGCGTCGTTCCAGGAAACCACCCGCGTGCTGACCGAAGCTTCGGTTCAGGGCAAGAAAGACAAGCTGGTTGGCCTGAAAGAGAACGTCATCGTCGGTCGCCTGATCCCCGCCGGTACCGGTGGGGCCACGCAGGCCGTTCGCCACATCGCGCAGTCGCGTGATAACGTGGTCATCGAAGCCCGCCGGGAAGAGGCCGAAGCAGCCGCTGCTCTGGCCGCGCCTAGCTTTGACGACGACATGGTCGGGGATGAGCTGGATGTTCTGGTGGAAACACCGGAAAGCCGCGAGTAACCCTCGGACCACAATAGTAGAAAAGGCCCTGCGATTTCGCGGGGCCTTTTTTTGTTTGCACCCCCGAAGCGCGCCTTCGCAAAGAAAATTATCAATGTGAACCGGTTTGTGGCATGGTTGCGCAAAGCAGAGGAGGGGGCCGCCATGACAACCCGGCAAACGCAAGGGCGCAAGCGCCTGTATGACAGCATTCTGGACACTGTCGGAGACACGCCCTGCGTGCGCATCAACAGAATCGCGCCCTCAAACGTGACGGTTTACGTGAAGTTCGAAGCGTTCAATCCGGCCAGTTCCGTGAAGGACCGTCTGGCGTTGAACATCATCGAAGCGGCCGAGCGGGACGGTCGGCTGAAACCGGGGCAGACGGTTGTTGAGGCAACCTCGGGCAATACCGGGATCGGATTGGCGATGGTCTGTGCGGCCAAGGGCTATCCTCTAGTTGTGACCATGGCCGACAGTTTTTCGGTCGAGCGGCGCAAGCTGATGCGGTTCCTGGGGGCCAAGGTTGTCCTGACTCCGCGCGCCCAGAAAGGGTTCGGCATGTATACCAAAGCCAAGGAGCTGGCCGAGCAGAATGGCTGGTTCCTCGCCAGTCAGTTTGAAACCGCGGCAAATGCCGACATTCATGAAAACACCACCGCGCGAGAAATTCTGGCGGATTTCGACGGGCAGAAGCTCGACTATTGGGTGACGGGTTATGGCACCGGTGGAACCGTCTCTGGCGTGGCGCGGGTTCTGAGAAAAGAACGCCCGGAGACGAAGATTATCCTGACAGAGCCTGCGAATGCGGCCATTGTCTCTTCGGGCTATGTCAACACCCGCAACGACACGCATCAGCCGACCGAAAGCCATCCGAACTTCGAGCCGCATCCGATCCAAGGCTGGACGCCTGATTTCATTCCTTGGGTCCTGCAGGAGGCCATAGACAACGGCTTCTATGATGAGTTGATCCCTGTGCCCGGCGCAGACGGTATTGCCTGGTCGCGCCGTTTGGCTGCGGAAGAGGGGATTTTCACCGGCATATCGGGCGGGTCCACATTTGCGGTGGCGATGAAACTGGTTGAGACCGCGCCGGACGGATCGGTGATGCTGGTGATGCTTCCAGATACCGGTGAACGGTATCTTTCGACCCCGTTGTTCGAAGGGGTGGAGGAAGAGATGACGGATGAGGAGATCGCGATCTCCAAATCGACGCCATCAGCCCATATGACGGACTGAAGCGACTGGAAAACAGCCGGTTACAGTTGCTCTTCGTGAAAAAATTTTAGGATTGAGACGCGCGAATTGACTTTGCGCCAGATTGAAGCGTGAATACCGCCATTGATTGAAGGCCGAGTATTGTTTGAATGAGTCCGAATGTTAAAGGCGCGCTGCTGATGATGGCCAGCATGGCCGCATTTACAGTGAATGACACGCTGGTCAAAATCGCGCTGCGAGAATTGCCCTTGTTTCAATTAGTTGCGATCCGGGGAGCTTTGGCGACTCTGCTTGTTTACGGGTTGGCGCGCCATCTTGGGGCGTTGCATCTGAATTTTTCGCGGCATGACAAATGGCTAGTTTCTATTCGCTGTGTTGCCGAGCTTTCCGCGACGTTTTTCTTCCTGACCGCGCTCAAGAACATGCCGTTGGCGAATGTGACGGCGGTTCTTCAGGTGTTGCCGTTGACCGTGACGCTGGGGGCGGTCCTGTTCTTCTCGGAACATATCGGCTGGCGGCGCATTATGGCGATTGTCGTCGGGTTCATGGGCATGTTGCTGATCGTACGGCCCGGGCCGGACGGGTTCAGCGTCTATGCGATCTATGCGTTGCTGGCTGTGGTCTCGGTGACGATCCGAGACCTGATCACCCGGCGCATGTCGCCGCAAGTTCCATCACTGGTGGTGACCCTGGCCACCTCTCTGTCGATCTCTGTTGCCGCAGGGCTGGTGTCGACGTTTGAGGGCTGGGTCAACCTGTCCGGCGGCAATGCTGTTCTGGTGGCCTCGGCGGCTGTATTTGTCCTGATCGGATATCTATGCAGCGTGATGGTGATGCGAGAAGGCGAGGTTGGGTTTATCGCCCCTTTCCGATACTCCAGCCTGATTTGGGCCTTGGGGCTGGGCTGGGTTGTGTTTGGCGAATGGCCCGATGCGGTGACCTTGTTCGGCGCCGGGCTGGTTGTCGCGGCTGGCTTGTTTACCCTGTTCCGCGAAAGGACCACTCAGGGCGCGCCGTGAACCTGCCGGACGATGCTCTGATCAATGGCAAAACGGGCGATGAACTCTCCCTCAAGCTCGGGGGTGAGGGCCGAGAGTTCGCGGTCATAGTTGCGCGCCCCGCGTGAGTCGTTGAACCCGTTGAGCGAACGCACCCACATTGGTGCATCGGTATAGCTGACGATGGGCATGAAGCGGCCCATGCGATGATGGGTAAAGCTGATGATCGTCTGTTTGCAACCACCTGCGATATGCATTCCAAGACCCACGCCCAAAAGCGGTTTATGCGTCGGTTTCGCCGTGATCCCATCGGCGTTGAGACGGGCAAAGAAGCCCTGATTGAAATCAATGCCGACAATGGTGCTACGCTCCATCAGGCCTTTGCTGTCTTTGGCGGCTTCGCGCAGACGCTCAACGAAATCCACCGACACGGCGTCGTCATCGTCATGGCGGAATTGGATGCAAGGCTTATCCGGGTCTTTTCGGGCCGCGTTCAGGATATCCTTCATGATGTGGCGATGTGATTTGTCGACCCGAGGCGATTCCTCAACGATCCGGACCTGTTTCACATCTGCTGTCAGGTCGTGCAGCCTGCCATAGGCGTCTTTGGGCAGGCAGTCTCCGATCACCACCAGCAGCTCGAAATCCTCGTCGGTGTGTTCGCGAAAACAGGGCAAGGTCGAGGACTCGAACAGTCGGAACCTCTCTTCCAGACGGGCAGGGCTGTAGAGGTGACGACGCCGATCATCCAGGGTTTCATGTTCGGTCTGAAAGCTGCCAAGGGCCGGAAAGGAAAAGCGGCAAAGGCCGATAACCTGCATCTGTCATCCATAGCTAAGAGGTCTGCGCGCACTATGCCGGGCTATGCCTGCACCCGCAACGCCAGAAGAGGCTGGCCCGTGCTCGCAATCGTTGATATCACAGCGCAATCCGGCCAGTTTGGTGCCCAGATTTTCGCGCTGGGGTAAGTGCTGTTGACACTTGGGCCGACTCCCCCTATTACGCGCGTCATCTCGGTACCGGGGGCCGCCCCAAAACCGATTTCAGTAATGAACTGGTCAAGACCCGGACAATTTTGCAGTTCGCGTCCTCTGATAACAAACCGCGACGTTCACCTCGGAATGGGAACGCTCGCGGGTTTTGCGCTTGTGGACGCATAAGTGCAGCAAGTTTAACCGCACGCAATGCGCGTGCATGTCATGTGTGTTGCAAAACGGGGAAGAAACCGGAATGCCAACTATTCAACAGCTGATCCGCAAGCCGCGGCAGCCCAAAGTAAAACGCTCGAAGTCCATGCACCTGGAGCAGTGCCCGCAGAAACGCGGCGTCTGCACCCGTGTGTATACCACCACACCGAAAAAGCCGAACTCGGCTATGCGTAAGGTTGCCAAGGTGCGCCTGACCAACGGGTTCGAGGTCATCTCGTACATCCCCGGTGAAAGCCACAACCTGCAGGAACACTCGGTTGTTCTGATCCGTGGCGGCCGTGTAAAAGACCTTCCCGGTGTGCGTTACCACATCCTGCGCGGTGTTCTGGATACTCAGGGCGTCAAAGATCGTAAGCAACGTCGTTCGAAATACGGCGCGAAGCGTCCCAAGTAAGAAGGAGAGGCTGATATGTCACGTCGTCACGCCGCCGAAAAACGCGAAGTCCTGCCCGACGCCAAATTTGGCGACAAGGTACTGACCAAATTCATGAACAACCTGATGATCGACGGCAAGAAGTCGGTCGCAGAGCGCATCGTTTACAACGCCTTTGACCGCGTTGAGAACAAAATCAAGCGCGCACCGGTCGAAGTGTTCCACGAAGCGCTCGACAACATCAAACCGTCGGTCGAGGTTCGCTCGCGCCGGGTTGGTGGTGCAACCTATCAGGTTCCGGTCGAAGTGCGCCCCGAGCGCCGCGAAGCACTGGCCATCCGTTGGCTGATCACTGCTGCGCGTGGCCGCAACGAAAACACCATGGAAGAACGCCTCGCCGGCGAACTGCTGGACGCTGTACAGTCCCGCGGTACCGCCGTGAAGAAGCGCGAAGACACCCACAAGATGGCCGAGGCGAACAAAGCCTTCAGCCACTACCGTTGGTAATTCAGAGGCTTATCAAAAATGGCACGCGAATATCCGCTCGAACTATACCGTAACTTCGGTATCATGGCGCACATCGATGCAGGTAAGACCACCTGCTCGGAGCGTATCCTGTATTACACTGGTAAATCCCACAACATCGGTGAGGTGCACGATGGTGCAGCCACCATGGACTGGATGGAGCAGGAGCAGGAACGCGGCATCACCATCACTTCGGCTGCGACCACCACTTTCTGGGAGCGCACCGAGGACGGTCAAACCGCCGATACCCCCAAGCACCGCCTGAACATCATCGACACCCCCGGCCACGTTGACTTCACCATTGAAGTTGAACGCTCGCTGGCGGTTCTCGACGGTGCCGTCTGCGTTCTGGACGCAAACGCCGGTGTTGAGCCCCAGACCGAAACCGTGTGGCGTCAGGCTGACCGCTACAAGGTTCCGCGTATGGTTTTCGTCAACAAAATGGACAAGATTGGCGCAGACTTCTTCAACTGCGTTCGCATGATCGAAGACCGCACCGGCGCACGCGCTGTTCCGGTTGGTATTCCGATCGGCGCCGAGTCCGAGCTGGAAGGTCTGATCGACCTGGTCACCATGGAAGAGTGGTTGTGGCAGGGTGAAGATCTGGGCGCAAGCTGGATCAAAGCTCCGATCCGCGACAGCCTGAAAGACATGGCTGACGAATGGCGCGGCAAGATGATCGAAGCGGCCGTCGAAATGGACGACGACGCGATGATGGAATACCTGGAAGGCAATGAGCCCGACGTTCCGACCCTGCGCGCCCTGCTGCGCAAAGGTACGCTGGACATCGCGTTCGTTCCGGTTCTGGGTGGTTCGGCGTTCAAGAACAAAGGCGTTCAGCCGCTGCTCAACGCTGTGATCGATTATCTGCCCAGCCCGCTGGACGTTGTTGATTACATGGGCTTCAAACCCGGCGACGAGGAAGAAGTTCGTGACATCGCCCGTCGTGCAGACGACGAAATGGCCTTCTCGGGTCTGGCGTTCAAAATCATGAACGACCCCTTTGTTGGCTCGCTGACCTTCACCCGGATCTACTCGGGCACCATGAACAAGGGTGACTCGATCCTGAACTCGACCAAAGGTAAAAAAGAGCGCATCGGTCGTATGATGATGATGCACTCCAACAACCGGGAAGAGATCGAAGAAGCGTTTGCAGGAGACATTATCGCGCTGGCGGGTCTGAAAGACACCACCACCGGTGACACTCTGTGTGACGCGAAGGATCCGGTGGTTCTGGAAACCATGACCTTCCCTGATCCGGTGATCGAGATCGCAGTTGAGCCCAAAACCAAGGGCGACCAAGAGAAGATGTCCCAGGGTCTGGCCCGTCTGGCCGCTGAAGACCCGTCCTTCCGTGTGGAAACTGACCTGGAATCCGGTCAGACCATCATGAAGGGCATGGGCGAACTTCACCTGGACATCCTGGTTGACCGTCTGAAGCGCGAGTTCAAGGTTGAGGCGAACATCGGTGCTCCTCAGGTGGCCTATCGCGAAACCATCTCGATGCCGGTCGAGCACACCTACACCCACAAGAAACAGTCGGGTGGTTCGGGTCAGTTCGGTGAGGTTAAACTCGAGATCACTCCGACCGAGCCGGGCGAAGGTTACTCGTTCGAAAGCCGCATCGTTGGTGGTGCCGTTCCGAAGGAATACATCCCAGGTGTTGAAAAAGGCATCCAGTCGGTCATGGACAGCGGCCCTCTGGCTGGCTTCCCTGTGATCGACTTCAAGGTTGCTCTGCTGGACGGTAAGTTCCACGACGTTGACTCGAGCGTTCTGGCGTTCGAAATCGCGGCCCGTATGTGTATGCGTGAAGGCATGCGCAAAGCTGGCGCGAAACTGCTGGAACCGATCATGAAGGTGGAAGTGATCACCCCGGAAGAATACACCGGCGGTATCATCGGCGACCTGACCTCGCGGCGTGGCCAGGTGTCTGGTCAGGAACCGCGCGGCAACGCGATCGCGATCGACGCGTTCGTTCCGCTGGCGAACATGTTCGGCTACATCAACACTCTGCGTTCGATGTCGTCGGGCCGTGCCCAGTTCACCATGCAGTTCGACCACTACGATCCGGTTCCGCAGAACATCTCGGACGAGATCCAGGCGAAATACGCATAACCAAAGATTTGAGGGAGCGTGGGTATCACGCTCCCTTCATTACCGAAAAAGGAGGCCATCATGGCAAAGGAAAAGTTTGAGCGTACAAAACCGCACGTCAACATTGGCACGATTGGCCACGTTGACCACGGCAAGACGACGCTGACCGCAG
>NZ_JBQFVP010000022.1:0-59683 GCF_056539825.1 Ruegeria sp. B10 | reverse complement strand
GGATACTGAACAGGCATCTCCCAGCCCGCAAAATCAACCATCTTGCCACCCAACTCAACATGAAGAGAGTAAAGTGGAGTGCGATTCGGTGAAGTCATCTTTCTAACCTTTCAATCAGCGGGATTGGTCGCGAACGACCGTCACAGTGCAGTGCGCATTCCGAACCACTCGGGCGAGGTTCGGGCCAATTTCATAGTTCGGGAAATCGCCCTTGGTGGAGGCCATGACAATCAGATCAAAACCCTCTTTGTAGGCGAGTTTCAGGATTTCACGGTAAACGCTGCCTTCTTCGATATGGATCGCCACACCGGAGGCATCACCGTGGTCCAGAATGGCCTGAACCGCGTTGCGGACATGATCCTTTGCTCCGGCGCCATAGTTCGCGGGCAGGTTCGGAAGTTGGATAATCTCGGGGATGACGGCAACTGCGTGCAGTTCGGCACCGTAGAATTTCGCCTGTTCCAAAGCGACCGGCAGAGCCAGTTTCCAAGAACGGTCGTCGGTATGATCAATGGGCAGCAGGATTTTCGTGGCCATCACGTCTCTCCTCGAGATATGGAATTCTGTTTCAAAGGCGGGGGGCCGGGTTGGCCCCCCGTTTTGGTCGGGCCGAACTTATTCGGCAGGTTTTGCCTCCGGCTCTTCGGATTTGCCGCCCGAAGCGAAGAACTCTTTCGTCAGTTTGAAGACGATCGGGCTCAACAAGGCCAGGGCGATCAGGTTCGGAATAGCCATCATGGCGTTCAGCGTGTCTGCCAGCAGCCAGATGAAGCCCAGATCCGCGGTTGCGCCGAAGTAGATCATGACGATCCACAGGACGCGGTACGGCATCAGGGATTTCACACCCAGTAGGAACTCGACGCATTTTTCACCATAGAAGGACCAGCCGAGGATCGTGGTGAAGGCGAAGATCGACAGAGCGATGGCGATCAGATATCCACCGATGCCCGGCAGCGACAATTCGAACGCGTGGCTGGTCAGAGCCGCACCGGATTCACCCGATGTCCAAGCGCCCGACGCGATGATCGCCAGACCGGTGATCGAGCAGACGATGATGGTGTCGATGAACGTACCCAGCATCGCGATCAAGCCCTGGTTTACTGGACCTTTGGTCTCGGCTGCGGCGTGCGCAATCGGAGCGGAACCCAGACCGGCTTCGTTCGAGAACACACCACGTGCCACGCCAAAGCGGATGGCAGCCCAAACGGCAGCGCCAGCGAAACCACCTTCTGCGGCCGACGGAGTGAACGCGTAGGTGAAGACCAGCGACAGCGCATGTCCGATGTTGCCGATGTTGATCAGCAGAACCAGCAGGCCCGCGATGATGTAAGCAACAGCCATGAACGGAACCAGTTTACCGGCAACCGCACCGATGCGAGTGATACCGCCCAGGATTACAGCTGCGGTCAAAACCATCAGAACAACGCCGGTGACCGAGGTGTTCAGCCCGAAATTCGCTTCAAGAACCTGTGCCACACCGTTTGCCTGTACGCCGTTGCCGATGCCGAAGGCAGCGATCGCGCCGAACAGGGCAAATGCTACACCCAGCCACGCCCATTTCGCGCCGAGTCCATTCTTGATGTAGTACATCGGGCCGCCGACATAGTTCCCCAACTCGTCTTTTTCACGATATTTCACTGCGCAGACAGCTTCGGCGTATTTGGTGGCCATGCCCACCAGGGCGGTCATCCACATCCAGAACAAGGCGCCTGGACCGCCCAGGAAGACAGCAGTGGCCACACCGGCGATGTTGCCTGTACCGATGGTTGCTGACAGCGAGGTCATTAGCGCGTTGAACGGGCTGATCTGCCCTTCGCCCTGACCTTCCCGGCCTTTGAACAACAGGCTGAAGCCTGTGCCAATGCGCAGGATCGGCATAAATTTGAGCCCGACCTGCAGGAAGAAGCCGACGCCAAGGATGAGAACCAGCATCAGCGGCCCCCACACGACGCCATTGATGGCCCCTACGATTGAATTTAACGCTTCCATGGTATTCCTCCCTAGTGCGTCTGGTTATGCCCCGGCAGCAATCGCTCGTTGGCGAGCTTGCTTGAGGGCGGCAAAGTCTTCGTCCGCGTGGAAAGACGAACGGGTCAGCGGAGTGGCCGACACGTGTAGAAAGCCCTTGGAGCGCGCGATCTGCTCCAGCTGGGCGAACTCTTCCGGTGACCAGAACCGGTCGATCGGGTGATGTTTCGGGGTCGGTTGCAGGTATTGCCCGACTGTCAGGAAATCGACATTTGCGGCGCGCAGGTCATCCATCACTTGGCGGACGTCACTGAGGCTTTCGCCAAGGCCGACCATCAGGCCAGATTTGGTGAAGATCTCAGGGTTTGCGCGCTTGGCATCATCTAACAGGCGCAAAGACGTATAGTACCGCGCACCGGGACGAACCGTAGGGTAAAGATGCGGCACAGTTTCCAGATTGTGGTTGAAAACGTCCGGCGCTGCTTCAAATACCAGATCTGCAGAAGTCCCTTTTCCCAAGAAGTCCGGAGTTAGAACTTCGACGGTAGTTTCAGGGTTTTGGTGACGCACTGCTCGGATGGTCTGCGCGATGTGTTCGGCACCGCCGTCTTCCAAATCATCACGATCGACCGATGTGATCACCACATGACGAAGCCCCAGCTTTTTTACAGCGGCCGCAACACGGCCCGGTTCGAACACATCCAATGCGTCCGGCCGACCAGTGGAAACGTTGCAGAAGGAACAACCACGCGTGCAAACCTCGCCCATGATCATCATGGTGGCGTGGCGTTTCGACCAGCACTCGCCGATATTCGGACAGGCGGCCTCTTCGCAAACCGTCGCCAGGTTATGCTCTCGCATCAAGCGACGGGTTTCATAATACTCGGTGCTGTCACCCTTATTCTTGCGAATCCACTTGGGCTTGCGGGGAATGACACTGTCTGCCTTCTTGGCCCTTTCGGGGTGGCGGGGGCGAAGCTGGATGGTCATCTGGCGGCTCCTTCTTACGCGTGGATCGCACGACCCATGGCGTCGAGGCAGGCTTCTTTGACCGCCTCGCCCATAGCCGGATGTGCATGACAGGTGGAGGCGACCTCGGCGACGGTGGCACCTTTGGTCATCGCCAGAACGAGTTCCGCGATCAGATCACCGCCATGCGCACCGCAAATATGCGCGCCGAGGATTTTGCCGTTCGGTTCAGACAAAACCTTGACCGCGCCGTCGGTTTCTCCTGTCGACCGTGCGCGCGAGTTGGCCGTGAACGCGAATTTGCCGACCGCGTATTCGGCACCGGCTTCTTTCAGCGCCTCTTCAGTCACACCGACCGAGGCGACCTCAGGGTCGGTGTAAACGACACCCGGCACGGTGTTGTAGTCGACATGGCCGCCCAGCCCCGCCAACATCTCAACGCAGGCAACGCCGTCTTCTTCGGCCTTATGGGCCAGCATCGGTCCGGGGACGCAGTCCCCGATCGCATAGATGCCGGGAACCGATGTGCGGAAGCTATTGTCAACTTGAACAAAGCCGCGCGGGTCAAGAGCTATCCCCAGTTCTTCCAGCCCCAACCCGCGCGTGACGGGTCGGCGTCCGACGGCGATCAGAACCTTGTCGGCTTCGATCACCTCTTCCTTGTCTTTGCCGACCCGGTCCAGAGTAAGCGCCGATCCGGTTTCAGACTTTTCAATGGCTTTCAGCGCGCGCCCCAACTGAAACTTCAGGCCGCGTTTGCTGAGCGCGCGCTGCGCCAGTTTCGCAATCTCACCGTCAATACCGGGCAGAACGCGGTCCAGATACTCAACCACCGTGACCTTGGCCCCAAGACGTGCCCAAACCTGACCCAGCTCTAGCCCGATCACCCCCGCCCCGACGACAACCAGATGATCAGGCACCGTGTCCAGCGCCAAGGCACCGGTTGAGCTGAGAACATCCTTTTCATCGATCTCGATACCGTTCAGCGGCGTCGGCTCAGACCCCGTGGCGATCAGGATATTCTTGGCCTCATAGATATCGTCGCCAACCTGCACTTGCCCGTCCGCCGGAATGCGGGCCCAGCCTTCGATCAGCTCAACGCCGTTCTTCTTGAATAGAAAACCGATGCCCTTGGTAAGATCGCCAACGATCTTGTCCTTGCGCCCCATCATTGACGGCACGTCGATGCTGGCCCCCTCGACCGCAATGCCATGGGAGGAGAGATGTGCAAGCTCGGCATATTTGGCCGAGGAGGTCAGCAACGCTTTGGAGGGGATGCACCCCACATTCAGACAGGTTCCGCCCAGCGCCCCGCGCCCTTCCACGCAAGCCACTTTCATACCCAGTTGAGCCGCGCGGATCGCAGCAACATAACCGCCGGGGCCGCCCCCGATGACGATGAGATCGTAAATGCTCATTGGGTGTTCTTTCAGTAGATTGGATAGTTGGTGCAGAGGGCGCGGACTTTTGCGCGGGTCTCGGCTTCGATGGGTGCATCGCCTTCAGAGGACTCACGCAGCGCATCGAGAACATCGCCGATCAAGTGGCCGATCTGAGTGAACTCTTCAGGCCCAAACCCGCGGCTACATCCAGCGGCCGTTCCCAGCCGGATACCGCTCGTGATCGTCGGTTTTTCCGGATCACCCGGCACGCTGTTCTTGTTGCAAGTGAACCCGGCACGCTCGAGCGCAGCTTCTGCATCTTTGCCGGTAACACCAAGTGGCCGCAGGTCGACCAGCATAAGGTGGTTTTCTGTGCCGCCCGAAACGATATCACAACCACGCGCCATCATGACGTTTGCCAAAGCGGTGGCGCTGTCGACGACACGCTGCATGTATTCCTTGAACTCTGGCTTCAACGCCTCGCCAAATGCGACGGCCTTACCCGCGATCACATGCATCAAGGGACCTCCCTGAAGTCCGGGGAACACGGCGGAGTTGATCTTCTTCGCCAACGCCTCTTCATTCGTCAGAATGATCCCGCCACGCGGACCGCGCAGGGTTTTGTGGGTCGTCGAGGTGACCACATGCGCATGACCAATTGGCGAGGGGTGTAGCCCGGTCGCAACTAGACCCGCGATATGCGCCATATCAGCCAGCAGCCATGCACCGACCTCATCTGCGATCGCCCGGAACCGAGCGAAATCGATCTTTTGCGAATAGGCCGATGCGCCCGCGATGATCAGCTTTGGCTTTTCAGACCTGGCCAGCGCTTCGACTTGATCATAGGCGATCAACCCCTCGTCCGTCAGGCCGTACTGAACCGGGTGAAACCACTTGCCCGACTGAGCAGGCTTGGCACCGTGCGTCAGGTGACCACCGGCATCAAGCGACATGCCAAGGATCGTGTCACCGGGGCTGAGCAGCGCAAGCTTCACCGCTCCGTTTGCCTGCGCGCCAGAGTGTGGCTGAACGTTGGCGAACTCACAGCCGAACAACCTCTTCAATCGTTCGATCGCTTCAACCTCAACCTCATCCACATATTCGCAACCGCCGTAGTAGCGGCGACCGGGATAGCCCTCAGCGTACTTGTTAGTGAGCACAGAACCCTGCGCGTCGATCACAGCCTGTGAGACGATATTCTCGGACGCGATAAGCTCGATCTGTTCTGCTTGGCGCTTGCCTTCACGTACAATCGAAGCAGCAATAACCGGATCTGAATCTTTGAGCGATTTTGTAAACAAGGTTCCCTCCTCCATACTCGAATCCCAAGTACGAAATTTTGTTTCCTATAGTGGAATTCGGGTACTCAAGGCAACATATATCTCGTACTTGTGAAGTTGTGTAAGGATTGGGAAGTCGGTAACCTGCGGAAAATCAGGGAGATTTCTATGGTCGATGACAGCCTGAACGACGCCGTCGGGCCGGAAGAACAGGACGAAGGCGCTGCTTTGGGGCGCTCAATCCGGGATGCGCGCCGTGCAAAAGGGTGGACGTTGGAGGAAGCCGGACGGGCGGCGGGAATCGGTCGCTCAACACTTTCCAAGATCGAAAACAACCAGACGCGACCCAGCTTCGATATTGTTCGCAGGCTGACCCAAGCGCTGGAAATGAGCACCCCACAGCTTTTCCTGCAATCGGGCCAAAACGGTATTTCGGGCCGCCGCGATTACACTCCAAAAGGCCAGGGCGAGATGAAGGACACACCGACATATCTGCACGAGTTGCTCTGCTCTGAACTCACCAGCAAGCGAATGCTGCCTTATATCGCGACGATCAAAGCCCGTGATGTGTCTGAATTCGAGAACTGGATCAGACATTCGGGTGAAGAATTTATGTATGTGATCAGCGGTGAGCTAACCTTTATTTCGGAACACTATCGCCCATTGACCATGAAGGCCGGGGATTCCTTGTACTACGATAGCGGAATGGGTCACGGCTGCATTTCAACCAGCAAAGAGGACGCAAAAGTCTTGTGGGTTTCGCTAGAGTGATCTGAGCGCACAGTCGGTTGGACTCATATGTCGCTGCTGCATAAACAACGCACCCGCGCCTCCGCTAAGTTGCCCATCGGCGAGACTCTGAGCCATACTGCCAAGCACTAGGACGGACTGATCGTCTTCCTCCACGATGATTGATTGAAACTGGATTTCAACAGCGTCAAATGGACAATCCGTTTAATAGCCCTGATCAGGACAAACGCGTTGTTCGCTAGACACAAGACCGGAGTTCAAAATTGGGCATTCCTCGCCTCAATGAACGAAACCTACAAACTCAATGGCGTGGACCGCCCCGCCTAGCTCGCCCGAATGCTGATCGCTATTGCAAGCGGTCACAAACAGGCAAACATCGCCAGCCTGATGCCCTGGAACTATCCCGCTGAAGTGTGACAAGTTCACGTTTTATGGTCCAAGCTTTATTCGGACGGATAACTGGCACCCAAGTGACCTGTCTTCGTAGGGCTGAGATACTTTGACTCGAGTTCAGGACAGCTAGCTAAATTCGTTCAAGTGCGGTTTCGACTTGGCCGCAAAACTTTTCAATATCGCGCTTTAGCATATCGCTTTCTCGTGTTTCATCTCTGACCGCGGCCAGTTCATCTGCAACCATACGAACATCTTCAAACGGAGCTGCCTCCGCGATGCGCACCTGAGCTCGAATAAGGGCGGCCGTTACGAGCCCATTGCCCCTGGCTGCGCGTCTCAGTGCCGGCATTGAGTCGCGAAACAAAGACTCTGCCGTGATCGACGGGTAAACCACCCGCACGGTTCCGGCGTCATCCCGATACACGCCCGTGCAGAGCTTTGACGACCACGCTCGAGCCAGAGACGCCGATAGACGGTCGATGCAGACTATTGCGGTGAACGTGTCGTTGACACCTGGCGACAGAGCCCGAAGTGCGATTTCAACGAGAAGATGAACAGAAAAGCGGATATCTCCGTTAGGATATCGCGCGGGGATCAACGGAGCTGCCGCTTGCACCAGATGATCGAGGCTTTCGTCACTATCACCATAAACATAGGCCAAAGTGTCCGATGGAACCATAAAGTCTCCTGGCTGCACATCAAAAACGACGACTGCTCCGGCTTCCTTGGCCGCACTCACCAGACCTTCGGTATTGATCGAATTCACATATCCAGTGCCCGAAGCCAAGACTTGGCGCTTGTCTCCCTCTTCAGGGACTGCCTTTGAAGATGGAGTATCTGCGCTGTTTTCGATTGCGGTGCTGACTTGGCGATCCAAGGCCTCAGAAATCCGCGCTGCCTCCTGATCAATTGTAACGCGCGTCGATACTGTATGAACGAAGAGCAACAGCAAGAGAACTGAGATGATCGAATAGATTATTCCTATCGCAACAGCCAAATTAAAGGATGTGTCATCGCGTATCAGCCACAAAATTATCAAGCTGTATAAAAACGTCGCTCCAAGTGAGCCAACTGCAACCTGATTTACCCTGTCTTCGCCAAAGCGCTGCAAGAGCCTGGGCCCGATAGATCCTGCTGCCAAAGTGTAGACCAGCAGAACAATGGAATAGACCATGACCAACGCGGACATGGATGCAGCCGAGATAGCGCCAAGCACATCGCTCGCAGTGTGATTGGAAACACTGAGCCAATCAGAAGTGGAACAACCCCAACTTACGAGCGCTTGCTCCGTCTTGAAGACAATCCCAGCCACCAAGAGCCCCGAGAGGCTTATGGCAGCAGGGATGGTTAGGAACCCACGAAAGTACCTCACTAATTCTCTAGGTGTTTGCATTCCGGTCCCCAGTCACGACACGATCTTTTTAACGAACCTAGCTTTACGCAAACCGATCGGCCGCTTCTTTCAAAGCACTCTGCATATCGCCCCATGCAGCCTCGTAACCCTCTTTGACGTCTTCCCAGGCCTCGTCGCTGGTCGACTTCAAATTGTTCAGTTGAGCCTCTGCGTCAGACCTTGCCTTGTAGAGCTTATTGAGCTGCTCCTCGAGCTCGAGTTTGGCGGCCGCTTCGGCCACCTTCAGCTTGGCTTCGAGAACATCAATTTGAGCATTCCAGCTATCCAGTTGCAGCTGCGCCTTTTTCTCGTACCCAACGCGTGTCATCAAATTTTCCTTTCGTCTCAAACTTTGGTTCATATCAATGGGAGCTGCCAATTAGGCCGCAACAATTGCCTTGAGCATCCAGACTGCTTCCTCATGCTTCGCCATCCTAGCGTTCATCAAATCCTCTGTAGCCCCATCGCCATAACGGGCAGCGGTCGCGGCAGTCTCACGCAGGTTCCGGGCAATCGCTTCGTGGTCCGCAACCAACTGGTTGATCATACCCTCTGCGTTTTTGACTGTTTCTTCTTCGGTCAACTTGGCTTGGCTAACCATGTCCGTGAACGAGATCGGGGCCACCTGACCCAGAGCGCGCACACGCTCGGCCAAATCATCCGCAGCTTCAAACAGGTCGCGATACTGACGCTCTGTCAGTTCATGGATCGGCACGAAGAGTGGGCCTACGACGTTCCAATGTGTGCCTTGCGTTTTCACCATCAGAACCATGGTATCGGCCAGCACTTCTGTCACCGCGTTGGCGATCCATGCGTTTTTGTCGATGCCTGTGTCGTTGGTTTCTTCCTGAACTTCAGACTTCAATACTTGCTGTATCATTTTCACTCCGTTTCGTTTCTTGTGGGGTAAAACCTAAAAGCGAAAAATTATTTTTCAAATAAAATCATATGCTTATTATAGGTATCCGACACATCATGCGGCGCTTCATGATCCTGGGTATCCAGCCCAACTTGCCAACATTGCTGTAGACACGCAGGCCCAATGCCATACATGCTTGGAGTAACTGACGTAAGCTACTGAGGTCATACCAGTGTCTGATCAAAATCGACCACCAAAGCGCACGGAAAAACTGCAACTGATGCTCGACCTCGAGGAGCTTAAAGCCATTGATGATTGGCGGTTCGAGAACAGATTACCTTCCAGAGCGGCCGCCATTCGAGAACTCATCCGCCGCGGTCTGATTTCCAACGAGTTCGCAGAGCCACCTACTGACGCGCCTTCCGGCGAGTTTCGTGTTGTGGACGAGTGACAGGAAAACCCGCAGGGCAATCCAGTGACGCCAGTGGTGGACCAACATGGCATGAGCGATCAAACGATCCAATACGTCAGCATCTATTCATCGGTGAAAGGGTCTGAGGCGCCCCAACATCTGAGAGTTGGCCGCGTTATCAACCGCATCTTTTTTCAGATGGTGATGACGCCTCGCCATACCGAAAGGCGCGTACGACCAGTTTGTCAAAGCCCGGCTCGGGTAGATCGGCCAACTGAACATGGGGGGGCTGCTGCAGATCCAATCCAAGCCTAGGAGGTATCAAAAAGTGCCGCGTTCACCGGGTGCGCCGGACGAATTGTCAACAGCCCCAAGCTGATCGGCAAGATCGTCCATAGTAGCGGGCTTTCTGGTAGAGATGACCGGCTCGCGCAAATCAATTGTATCGAAACACGGGGAACTTGACATGTGAAGCTCCGCAAGAGCCGAACAGGAAGAGGGGGGGCAGCCAGCACCCCCGCAAAGACTGTCAGGCTTTGATCAGATGCCCGCCATCGATATCCAGCACAGAACCTGTCAGGAAACCGTTGGTCATTGCCATGATGACAGCTTGAGCGATTTCGCTGGCCCTGCCGACGCGGCCAACAGGGAGCGATCCACCAACCTGTGCATACATGCCTTCACGTGCCTCTTCTGGCATGCCTGCATAGGCTTCAGTCGCAACCATCCCGGGGCTGATGCAGTTGACGCGGGCCTTACCCGCTAGTTCTTGCGCGAGCCCCATGGTCAAAGCCTCAACCGCCGCGTTCACCGCACCCAGACCGGTCGCGCCGGCCGATGGGCGGCGGCTAAGCACACCGGAAAACAGCGTGATTGATGCACCGTCGGCCAGATACGGTAGAACCTCGCGAGCGGTCACGTAGGGGCCAATGAATTTGGCCTCAATCATGCCACGCAGGTCGTTAGTCGGCAGTTCGGCAAACGCGCCGTGCGCGGCACTGGATGCCGAGATGACGAGATGATCGACCTTGGCAAGGCTGGCAGCCCAAGCTTTGACAGCTGCTTCGTCAGTGGTGTCAACGGAAGCGACTGAAATGTCGCCTTCGATTTCAGACGCAACGGCCGTCAGTTTCTCTTCGTTGCGGCTTGAGATTGTAACCTTGGCGCCCAAACTGGCTGCAAGTTCAGCTGTTGCTTTGCCCATACCGCTACCGCCGCCAACAATGACGACATGTTTGCCTTTTAGCGCGGTTTCAAAAACGTTTGTCACAGTTCAACTCCTCGTTCCATCAGTGGCATTCGCACCGGATCGCCGCTCTGGGGTCGTTTGGCTGGTTGAGGATCACTCTTCCAGGCCCAACTCTGGTGTTAGATACTCCGGCAACCATTGTGCCCCTTGGAGCTTTCGACCCGCCGCAATCTGAGCGTTTGTTGCTTCTGATCGGATATTTAATGCGCAGTATGAAGTTGTTGAAATGGATAAATAGAATGCAATAAATTCACCATATGAATATCAATTCTCTCGACCTCAATCTCCTCAAAGCCTTCGATGCGATGTACCGCGAACGACATGTCGGCCGCGCTGGGGCGTCTATAGGTCTTGCTCAGCCCTCCATGAGCAACGCGCTGAACCGGCTTCGCGCCAGGTTCGAAGATCCACTCTTTCAAAGGGGGCCGGGCGGAATGGTGCCAACCAGCCGTGCGGAAGAATTGGCGCCAAAAGTGCAAGGCGCGCTGACGATCGTTTCCGAAATGCTGGAGCAAACCGAGTTTGATCCCAAACACGCCCAAGGCCAAATCACCGTTGCAGCTTCGGATTTAGCAATTCTTCGTTTGGCGCCTGCGATGGTCACTTACTTTGCAGAACACGCACCAAATCTTAGCCTGATCTTCGTACCGATGAACAAAACGGATCTGATTGATCAATTGGATGCCGAAACAGTGACGTTGGCCATTGGTACATTTGGTCAGCTTCCTGCGCGGTTTCATCGACGGACGATTATGCCGGACAGTTTTGTATGTATCGCCCGCCGCGATCACCCTTTGACCCGAGATGGTTTGACACTTGAGTCGTTCCTAGAGGCTCGTCATGCATTGATGACACTGAACAATGACAAAATCGGTTTTGTAGATAAGGCACTAAAGAAGCTTGGAAAAGCTCGGCAAGTGGTTTTGACCTGCGCCCAATTTGCTCTGCTACCCGATATCGTCGCTCAATCCGACTTGGTTGCAACGGTGCCAACGTCGTTGACACCGGTTGCGCAGCGCGCTGGGTGTGACGTCTTTCCAACGCCATTGGATTTGCCGAAATGGGAAAGCGAAATGGTTTGGACCCAGAAGACAGCACATGAACCCTTGGGGCGCTTCGTTGTAGACTCATTCACTGAAATGAGCCGTTCGACGGAACTCGATCTGGGAAACGCGTTTCCTGGGGTCAGAGTTCATAGCCAATAGATGACTGTAGTTTGCCGCGCTAGCGCTGGAGAAAAAGAGGGACGCTACGCCATCTGCATGTCGTTCAGTCAAAAAAAACCGCTAATGCCACCGCTCCGAATTCCAAGCCGTGAATCCTGCAGCGCAACGAAAATCAATACATCCTGACCTTACGGGTCGGACTGAACGTAACATCATCCAAAGCCTTAAAGCTAATTTGGTCCGGTCAGCCCTTTCAGAACGAAATCCGCTGTGCTTGGGCTGCTTGCGAAGGGTAGATCATAAACAATCACTAGACGGCTCAGGGCTTTGACATCCACGTCGTGCGGCATCGGCGACATTGGGTCGATAAAAAAGAACAAACCGTCCAGCCGGCCTTCGCAGATCATCGCCCCAAGTTGCTGGTCGCCGCCTAGTGGCCCGCTATGCAGCGCGGTGACGTTAAGCTCAGGCAAGGCGGCCCTGAGGCGGCCACCGGTGGTTCCGGTGGCGAATAACTCTGCCTGACTTAGGACGTCAGCATGGGACTGGGCCCATTCAACCATGAGGTCTTTCTTGGCGTCATGGGCAACCAAGGCCAGTTTGAGCGGTCTACCTAATGAATTGCTCGACATAGTCCGCCCCTAAACCAACCTCCTCGTAATGTTTACGGCACATGTCGATTTTAGTGAAGACGTCCTCGTACCCCATGGTTTTGCCCCATGGGTCGACATAAAGCATCACGCCGTTGACCTGGAAATAGGTGATCATTTCGTCGACATCATCGGGTACAATCAGAGTGTGGGTTTCGCCCGGCGGTTCGAACACATAGCCGCCTTCCTCCGCGACCCAGTCATGTTCCAGATAATGCCAGCGGCCTTTCAGAACAAAACCATGAACGGGCTGCGGATGCCGATGCCTCGACAGAACTCCGGATTTCCGCACCCGTAGCAGGTTCATCCAGTACCCCTGGGACCGGTTCAAGCAGAGCGGTCGGAACGAGACGTTTTCGGTTTGCGGCACCCAGACCCTCTCGTCTTTGGCGACGGCTTCAGGGATGATGATCTCTTCCTGCGCATCCTTGGGGAAGGGCAGTTGATAAGGCATCCTGGGATCGTCGTCGTTTCCTTGTACTGGCATCAGTTGCCCTCCTCACATTGCAGAATAGCCGCCGTCCACAGGATAGACAGCGCCGGTCACAAAAGCAGCCTCATCCGATAGTAGCCAAGCAGCCAGTGCGCCAACCTCGGATGGTTTGCCCCAACGGTCCAGCGGCGTCCGACCCAGAATAGGTTGGTTGCGGGCCGGATCGGCCCGCAGGGCCTCAGTCATTTCGGTTTCGATCCATCCGGGCGCAACTGCGTTGACGCGCACGCCATCTTCAGCCCATTTCCCGGCCAAGGCCTTGGTCAACTGAGCCACCCCGCCCTTACTGGCAGAATAAGCAGGAACAAGTGGCCCACCAAAGTAACTGAGCATCGACGCCGTGTTCACGATGGCCCCGCCTGACGCGGCTAAAAAGGGTTGCGCGGCCAGACAGCAGCGCATGGTACCGGTCAGATTGATGTCGATCACTGTCTCAAAAACGTCGATCTCATACTCCGCGCCGCGCGCCAGAATACCTGCGCAATTGACCAGCCCGTCGAGTTTCTTAATCCCACCGAAGAACGCGGCTACGGCCTGAGTATCCCGCACATCCAACTGCGCACAGACGTCGTCAGGGTGCTGCGCAGCATATTCCGAAACCTCTTCAGCTCCGACACCGGTCACGGTGATGCGCCATCCCTTACGGCGAAGTTCCCCTGCGATACCGGCGCCTATGCCGCGGGTGCCGCCAATTACAACGGCGTGTTTCATGGATCAGTCTCCTTCCGCAAGAAACGCCTCGACCGCGTCGCTGCGAGGCATCGGGGCAACCGCACCGTACCCTTGGGTCGAAAGCGCAGCAGCGGCGTTGGCATAGCGTGCGGCCTGAAATGGGTCGTCGCCCGCAACAATACGAGACAGGAAAGCACCGTCAAATGTGTCGCCTGCGGCCGTGGCATCCACCGCTTCGACCCGGCGGCCTTTGACACGTTCGCGCTTGTCTGGTGTCGCAACCAGGGTCCCTTCGGCCCCCAGCGTCAGGGCGACAATTTTTGCACCGAGGTTTAGGTAGAAATCCGCGATGGCATCCGGGTCGGACAAGCCTGTCAGTTGCTCGGCGTCATCCAGACCAGGAAGGGCAATATCGCATTGCGACATTGCAGCGTGCGTCACAGCGCGGGCGCGTTCGATCGGCCAGAGCTTCAGACGCAGATTGGTGTCGTAGGACACGAGGCCTCCGCCGTCCTTTACAATCTGAATGGCCCGAAACACGGTATCGGCGGCAACATCCGAAATCGCCTGACTGATCCCCGAAACGTGCAATATCTTCGCCGATTTCAACGCCGCCATTGGCAGATCATCTGGCTCCATCCGGCTACTGGCCGAGCCTGCGCGGAAGTAACTGAACTCATGCCCGTTCGCGCCATGCGTCACAAAATAGACCCCGGTATGAGCATCCGCGACCTGACGCACGGTCGAGGTGTCGATCCCCTCGGCCTTCCAAAGGTCCATGAAGGAATTGCCGAACGTATCGGCGCCGATATGCGTCACATAGCCGACGGACGCACCCTGTCGCGCGGCGGCGATTGCGCAGTTTGAGGTGTCACCGCCATGTCCCGGCAGGTAGTTCCCGTCAGGCTGCTGGTTGAACTCCAGCATCGGCTCGCCAAGGCACAAAATATCGGGGGTCATGGTCATCTCATCTTTGCAAAAAAGGGTCAGCCCAAGGGGGGCTGACCAAGGAGGTTGGGAGGGTTATTCGGTCGTATAGCTTTGGCCGACACCCGGAATCTTCCAGATACGGAAATTCGGGATTTCGGGGTCTTCAAAGTTCATATCGCCATCGACCCAGATATGCAGGTGGTTCGAGACCACATACATCTCGCCATCCGGACCCCAGGCCAGCGTATCCGGCCAGTTCATTTCCGGGTGGTGGACGAAACGGCTGACCTGACGGGTGGATTCATCGAACTTCATGATCCCGTCCAGCGACAGCGCGGTCATGTAGATGTTGCCCGCATTGTCAGCCGTCATCCCGTCGGTGTTGGAAGGCAGGACAGCCGCGATTTCTACAGCGTTTTCAATCACCGTCTCGTTGGCCTCGAAGTCTCGCAACACTTCGGTCGGAAGGCTATAGAGGTGATTGCCCGTCAAGTTGGTCCAGTAGAGTGTTTCTTTGTCGCCAGACAGCGCGATACCATCGGCACCGGTGCGCATGCCGCCATTTTTCAGCACTGGACGGTCGTCAATGTTGAAGACGAAATTCGGCTCATCATTGGTGAACCGGTGCTGGTCCAGAATGCGGCGCGCCGAATTGGTGTTGCTGTCATAGACAATCAAGCCACCATGCAGCGGGTCACAGAAGATGCCACTATCGGCAATATAAGCAAAGCCGGTGTCGTTATCGACAGCCAGATCGTTCAGGAAAGAACACTGACGATCCGCTTCTTGCGCCGTGAAGACATAACGCTGAATTTCCTTGTTCTCTTTCAGATCCCACAGAACCAGCTTCGCGTCGCCATCCTTGAACGGAGGGCCTGCCACGTGGCCCTGATCCAGGATCCACATCACGTCATTGCGGTCGATCTCAAAACCCAGAACGGCTTTCAGGCCATCGGGGTTCGACATGCTGTTCATTTCTTCAGACGGAAACGCCTCAAGTTCCCAAGTGCCTCCGTTTTTGACCAGCTTGGAAACGGTTGAGGGTATCTCGGCCCCACCCCAACGCGCGGTCGAAACATAGATGTTGCCCTGACTATCAACTTTGGCACCCTGAACCAACGCTTTGCCGTAAATCTCGCTCCCTTCCCAAGCGGATTTTGTCGCCTCGTCCTTGACGGCATAGGGCAGAGTGTTCCATTCCGCGACCACCTCGGGCTCGTTCGCGAGCGCCGGGGTAGCCAGAACGGCGGTAAGGGCCACCGTGTTGAGCATTCGTTTCAGCATGTATTCCTCCCTTGCTGAGGTCTGGTGTCCCGCAGGTTGTTGCGAGCAACCTGCGGGACGTTTTGTTGGTTTAGATGCGGCCGTATTTTGCCAGACCTTCGCGAAGCGAGCCGCTTTCGATGATCAGACGTGCCTGTTCGGCTTCGCGCTCATCAATCTCGCGTGCCATGTCCAAGATCGCTTCGGCGTGTTCACGGGGGACCACAACCGCACCGTCGATATCTGCCACGATGATGTCGCCGGGGTGTACAATCACACCGCCCATGTCGACTTCTACGTTCGAAGCCAGCGTACGAACGCGGCCCAGAGTGGTGCCTGGGTTAACGCAGCGGGAATAGACCGGGAAGTCATAGTCGCGCTTGATCTCGACCAGATCACGCACACCACCGTCCAGAACGGCACCTTCGTGTTTGTTGGCAACAGCTCCGGCGGTCATCAGACCACCCCACAGCGCCACATCGGTGGTGCCATTGGTCGAGATCACGATGACCGAACCGGCCTCGGATTCATCGATGGCGTCCAGCGCGTGTTGCGGCGGCAGGAATTCGTCAGTTGGTCCTTCCAGAATTGTTACGGCCGGGCCAACGATCTTCTTTTCATTGATGCGCGGTTTGATCGCGGCGGGCAGAAATCCGGTCTTGCCGGACACCTTGTCCACAGCATCAGCGACCGATGCGGTGGCCACGTCGCGAAACCCGGCAACGAGTTCTTGGGTGTTCATGAGAGTATCCTCTTACGTTGGGAAGATTGAAAAGATGCGGCTGTGAGAGACGCGTTGATTTGTGCGCGAGCCAAGTCGATGTGACCGGCCTCGAGCGCCTGGGCGGGCAGCAGATTTCCACACATGCCGACGCAAAGCGCACCGGCGTTCAGATAGGTTTGCGCAGTGTCAGGAGACACGCCGCCAGTCGGCATCAGGGCGAGATTGGAGAATAAGGATTTGACGGTCGTCAAAGCGATTTCGGGGTCGCTATAGCGGATCACCGGGACAATTTGCGCCGATCGCAAAGTGGTGACGAAATCTACCATTTGTTCACCCAGTGATCGGGTTGTTCGTCCCCAAGAACTCTCGCGACTTCACGCGCAGCGCATCGCTGCAGCACCGCAACCGAGCGTTCAGAGTACCAGGCAGCATGGTCCGACACGATGGTGTTGGGGCTGTGCAAAAGGGGGTTGGCTGGATCGACCGGTTCCTGTTCGAACACGTCGATCCCTGCCCCGAAAATGCGGCCTTGGTGCAGGGCCTGAGCCAATGCCGCTTCGTCCACCAAACCGCCGCGCGAAACGTTGATCACGATCGAGGTTGGCTTCATTTGCGCGATACGCTCGGCGTTCAGAATATGCCGCGTTTCGGGCGTGAGAGGAGCATGCAGACTGATGACGTCGGACGCTTTGCAGAGGTCGATCAAATCCACCTTTTGCACGTCCGCCGCTTGGGCTGCGTCGTCGCTAAGGTAGGGGTCGAAAACCAGAACCGAAGCGAACCCCATGGCCCGGAACTTCCGTGCAGCTTGCAGGCCGATCTTTCCGCAGCCAATCAGGCCAAGGGTGGCGTTTTCGCGGCTGGGGATCAACGCCGCCTGCCCTACTCCCCATTGACCCTGCCGCACTTCTGCATCTCGGGACGGAATACGCCGCTGCACGGCCAGATAAAGTGCCAGCGCATGTTCGCTGACTTCGGTTTCCGCACCATAGTCTGGTACATTCGCAACATAGATGCCGCGCGATTGCGCGTAATCCAGGTCGATATTGTCGACGCCCACCCCATAGCGGACGACGACTTTCAGGTTCGGGCAGGCATCGATCACAGCCGCATCCACAATGCGTTCCCGCACAAGGATGGCAACCGGATCCAGTGCCTGCAGGGCCGCGACCGCCTCCGTTTCCGGCCCGACCGGCGCGATCTGAACATCCTGCTCGGCCAACACCGAAGCCTCGGTGTCATAGGCGGCATAGCCGGGTTCAAGAATTGCGATGGTTTGGTGGGTCATGTGACGGTCCCTCGGCATGGGTTATTGGGCCTTGTAGGCTTCGACGGCGGCGTCGAGGCGATCGGGCCACTCCTCGCCGATCTCTCCCACGATGTATTCGCGCACGGCAGGCTGCGCGGCTTCGCGGAACAGGGCCTTTTGCTCGGGACTGACGGGGACCACTTCCATGCCTTTCTCCGACAGGATCGCGGTCGCATTCGCGTCCTGCGCGGCGGTCATGCCACGGTGGATCGTTTTCGAGATCTCGACGCATTGCTCGACGGCTTTCTTCTCGTCATCCGTCAGGCTTTCGAAGAACATGTCCGACATCAGATAGGCGTGCCAGCTGAACACATGGCCATCGAGCGAGACGTATTTTTGGTGCTGGTAGAGCGACGCGTTGACGATATTCGTCACGCCGTTTTCCTGACCGTCCACAACGCCCTGCTGCAGTGCACCGGGAAGTTCCGGCCACGGAACGGGTGTTGCCGATGCGCCGAGGCTTTCGACCAAAGTTACCCAAACCGGCGCGGTCATTACGCGCATTTTCAGGCCTTCCATATCGGCAGGTTCGGCCACGGGTTTCACGTTGTTGGTGAAATTGCGCACCCCGTTGTCGGCCACGCCAAAGCTGCGGATGCCGGTTTTGGCCCGCATGTCGTCGGCCAGCGCGTCACCGAATTCACTGTCCATCACCGCCCAGGCCATCGCCTGATCGTCGAACAGATAAGGCATCGCGAGAACCGAGAAGGGTTTGTAGACAGCCGAGATCGGGCCGTCATGAATCGCTGCCATCTGAACGGTGCCCAGCTGCAGCCCTTCCATAATCTCGGACCCGCCACCCAGTTGCGATGCTGGGAAGATCTGAACGTCGATCGAACCCGAGGTCTTGCCCTCGACGCAGGCTTCAAACGCCAACGCTGCGGCGTGTTTGGGCGAGCTCAGGTCAGCGGCTTGAAAATGTGCGTATTTCAGCTCTTTAGCCGAGGCCGCACTGGCGGCGGTCATTGCAACAACAGCTGTTGCCGTCATCAGTTTCGACATGGTTTTCATGAGGTTCCTCCCTTTCATGTCAGTTCGCAAATCCAAAGAAGTTGGGGATGAAGGTGCTGACGCCTGGCACAAGAATGACCAGAAGAAGCACTACGAGTTCAGCCAGCAGCAGCGGCAGAACCGCTTTTGACAGGCGTTCGATTTTCAATTGTCCGACCGTGGCGATCACGAACAGCACCGGACCAACCGGAGGGGTGATCATCCCGATAGTCAGGTTCAGCACTAACATCATCCCGAATTGCAGCGGGTCGATCCCCGCGGAATAGGCAATGGGACCTAGGATCGGAGTCAGGATGATCAGCGCTGGCAGCGTGTCGATAAAGAAGCCGCAGATCAGGGCAAAAGCCGCCAGAATGAACAGAATGCCCAGACGGTTGTCGGTGATCTGGGTGATCAGCTTGGCCAATTCCTGTGGAATTTGCAGGTAAGTCAGTAGCCAGGCAAAGATCGACGCCATCGCCACGATCAGGAAGACCGAGGACGTCACCACCGCAGCCCGCACAAAAGCGGCGTACAGAGCGCGGACCGTGAAGGCGCGCAGGATGAAACCAAGGAACAGAGCGTAGGCTGAGGCCACCGCGCCCGCCTCGGTGGGTGTGAACACACCGAAAAGGATACCGCCCAGAATGATTGCTGGCATGATCAGGGCCGGAATGGCCGCCAGGGTTGCACTGCGCAACTCAACCATGGTGGCGCGATGTTCACGCCCGCGGTAGCCGTTACGAGTGGACACGATATGGTTCGCGATGGCCAGCGCAACGCCCAGCATAACCCCAGGCACAATTCCAGCCAAAAACAGTCCGGCGACTGTAACTCCATTGGTCGAAATCGCAAAAATTACA
This sequence comes from Ruegeria sp. B10, assembly GCF_056539825.1. Taxonomy (NCBI): domain Bacteria; kingdom Pseudomonadati; phylum Pseudomonadota; class Alphaproteobacteria; order Rhodobacterales; family Roseobacteraceae; genus Ruegeria; species Ruegeria sp. B10. The sequence continues at coordinate 39,968 of NZ_JBQFVP010000022.1, read as the reverse complement.
GCCAGAATGGACGGCGGGATGATCGGGCCGATAGTGGCCGTCGCAGCGGACAGGGCACCGGCGTAGTTCTTCTCATACCCGGCCTCACGCATCATCCGCATGACGATGGCAGAAGGCCCTGCAGCATCCGCCAGAGCAGAGCCGCTGATCCCCGCAAACAGCATCGACACAAGGATGTTCACATGCCCTAACCCACCACGCACATGTCCAACCAGAGCGTTGGCAAAGCGCAGCAATGCGTTTGTTAGCCCGCAGGCCGTCATCAGCTCAGACGCGAGAATAAAGAACGGCACCGCCATCAGCGGGAAACTGTCGATCCCGGCGAACATGCGTTGGGTTGCGACCAGTGGGTTTAAAGAACCGTCGATAAAAATCGCGGACAGGCCGGCGATCCCCATCGTGAAGGCAACGGGAACACCCAGAAACAGCGTCGCGAAGAACAGGATGATCAGGGTTTTTGCCACGGCTTAGACCTCCGCCTCATCGCGCTTGGCGCTGGGGCCGTGTTCAAACTCTCGGCTTACGAAACGTTTTGCAAAAAAGGCCAACTGAATCAGGAAAAAAGTGCACCCGATCGGGATGGCGAGATAGGGAATGCCGCGCGAAATGCCGGTGGACATGGTTTCCTTGTTCCAGCCGAATTCAACGAATTTGACGCCCAGCCACAGCATCGTCGCCATGAAGGCGAACATGACGAAGACAATGCTCCAGCGCAGCAGGCGGGCCAGAGCTTCGGGCAGCAAATCCGGAATTGTGGTGATCGCGACCAACCGCCCCTCGCGCAACGCAAGACCGGCACCGCAAAAAGCGCCGAAGATCATCAGGTGTCTGGCGACCTCTTCAACCCAGGCCAGGGACGTACCGAACCCGTATCGCCCCACCACATTGGCGAAGACGATTGCAAAGACCGTAGCCAGCGCCAGAGCCACCAGCGCCCGGTTCAACGCAACAATCCATGTTTCCAGAGTTTGCAAAGACGCCCCTCCCAATGCCGTCTCCTCGTGAGAATCATAACTGGCATACTGTATGCTAATCTGTCAACACTACCACATTGTATGCCAGACGCAGGCCTGCTAATGTTGCACTGAGGAGAGCGACATGAGCCTATTCAACAGACCGAAATCATTGACGGAATTGGTGACCGAAAACCTGCGCGAGCGGATTATCAAAGGCGAGTTCGAACTGGGTGAGCAACTGTCTGAAGCTCGAATCGCCAAGAATCTTGAGGTCAGCCGTACCCCTGTGCGCGAGGCAATCAACCGGCTTGAGATGGAAGGGCTGTTGGTCGTTGAACCGCAAAGAGGCTCATTCGTGTTCAATCTGGAGCCCGAGGAACTCGCAAAACTTTGCGATGCACGTGTGTGCCTTGAAACAACCGCTTTGACCTCGGCCATGCAGACGAACCCAGAGGCGCTTCATGCCGCGCTTGATCAATGCGTTGATCGGATGACAGCGGCCCGTGAGGACGCGGATGATGCAGAATATCTTTATCAAGACACTCTATTTCACCAATGCCTTTTCGACTGTGCGGACAATCGGTTTCTGAACGACGCCTATCAAACGATTGCACTGAAAATGGCGGCTTTGCGCAGCCGGTTGGGGCATCACCCTGATCACATGGCTAAATCCCATCGGGAGCACATTGAGTTGCTTCAGTTCGTTCGGGATGGAGACGTTCCACAAGCCTTGGATGTGCTGAAACTCCATATAGACAGGAAGGAAGGATCTTATTGGAGCGATGCGACGCAGCCCGACGGAACAGGTTCAGGATAGCGTGCGATGAATCGTCTAACCGGGGATGCCCAACAACGCGAGAACCTCGGCGATGCCGGGTCCATTTGGCCAGTTGGTTTTCGTTCTAGAGCACGGCGCAATCTGATCGGATGAAGAGCGTCAGATATCTGCTAACCTTGAGCTCAACCCCGCGTTTTGGCATCACGGAGATCACACCCTCACAACGTCTGCGCCTCAATAGCCAAGGCCTGGTTCAGCAAGCCATACAGGCGGTACAAGCGGAAACGAGATGAAGACCCCGAAACGGGTTTTCTCTGACCCGGCCCAAACCCTACTCTACAGCACTAGTGGTTGAGTATGTTTGCGATTGGATTCTGTCCGCCAGACCTGTTTGATTGAAACCTCTATCCGGCGTCCACAAGGCTTTCATCTAAGAATGGCTGCGCAACCGCAGGCCAGAAAGGCAGTTTTCGCTTGGTGAGAGCAAGGTCGTGAAACGCAGGCTGTGTTCCTCCGGGGCTGGCAACCTGCAGGATGTGATCCGAAATTTGGCTGAAAGGGCCATAGAAATGGAACAGGGATTTCACCGCTACCACCGATTTCTCAGCCAGCCGGATGCCGATCTGCTCGAAGGCTCCAGGATGGTAAACCTGAACACGCAGATCGTTGACCAGCAAGTCGATCTCGCCATCCAAGCGGAGCCAGACCACGGTACCCATTGGTTCAAGACCAGTGCCGAGATGCTGACCCAGGCCTGTCTCTATGTTCATAACCCTTGCAATCAGGTCGATCGGATCCCCTGAAACCACACCGGTTTTTCCGCCAAGCCGAAGCTTCAATCTGCTTCCTATACCCGCATCCTGACAAATCCGCACTACTCCGGGATCCCAGAACAGACCACTGGCAAAATGTGTCATTCCACACTCCAGCATGGCTTTCAGCAAGTGGGTGGCGTCGCCCGGCGCTCCTCCGCCTGAATTGTCACCCATGTCCGCAAGAACGCATAGACCGGACCGTGTAGCAATTTGATCCAGCGCCTCGGAGATCGGTAGATACCGCGTGGTCACCTCGTTGCGCAAATCAAAGAAGCGCCACCCCAACTCCTCAGCCAGTTGCGCGGCCAGTTGTGCTTGGCCATCTGCAATAACAAGCATCCGCGCGCCGACATCTTCGACGTCAGCCCAGGGAAAACCGTGACTCAATGAAACTGATAACACACCGAGTCTGGTTTGAGCTTCGGCCATCTCGGCTACAAAATCCTTCATAGCCCCGGTTTTAGTCAGATAGAGGTTCATCATACGGGTATCAAAAAACGCCATCTTGGGCGCGATCTCACCCGCATTTGCCCGCTTTGCCAGATCAAACAGTTCGGCCGCGCAGGCCGTTGCATCGTCATGCGGGTATTCTCTGAAATGCACGATCAGATCGCTGGCGTTCAGCATCTTCTTTGTCAGATGAGAATGCAGGTCCAGCGAAACACCGATCGTTGCCTCCGGGCACTGTTCGCGGACGCGAGCCAGAATATCGCCCTCGCAATCCTCGATATGCTCAGCCACCATCGCGCCGTGCAGTTGCAGCAGGATGATATCTGCACCACCGCACTCCGCGAGATCAGACAGAATCTCGCCGCTCAATGCGTCATAACAGCTGCGCGTGGTCGGTCCGGCGGGTTCGGCTATGGCGGTCAGGCTTTCGACAACCTGCCAGCCCAGAGCTTCGGCCTTTTCACGCCACAGATGCAGTGCCTCCGTCATAAGGTTTGGAGGCTCCTGTGTCGCCGTACCATGCCGCAGGAAATAGTCCTCAAAACCCGACATCGCAGTCGGCATCGTGCAAAACGTGTTCGTCTCTGTAGATAGTGTTGCAATGAAAAGTTTCATAAATTCTCTGTTCCCAACACGTCAGAGGACGGCTGCGCGAGCCATCCTCTGATCTTTGGCGATGCTATCATATTTCACCAGAGTTATTCGGCTTTCCACCAACGCTCCATAAAGCTGCTTCCATCCAGATCCAGATTCGAACCGAATTTTTCGGGCGTGCCAACGCTTGGGCGCGTGGCAAAAACGTATGACGCAAACATCGGGATCGCGACACCGCCCTGATTGGCGACAATATCCTGCATCTCGCCATACATCTGGCGACGTTTTTCGGTGTCCAGTTCAGCCCGAGCCTCAACCAGAATCTTGTCGAATCTCTCATGCGACCAGAGAGATTCGTTCCAAGCGACACCGGATTGGAACGCCAATGAGAACATAAGATCCTCGACCGGTCGTCCGGCCCAATAGCTGGCGCACCAAGGTTTCTTCGTCCAGACCTCGGACCAATAACCATCATTTGGCTCTCGTTTGACAGAAACGTTGATCCCGCATTTCGCGGCCGAGTTCGAAATCAGCGTCGCCGCGTCCACCGCGCCAGGGAAAGCAGCGTCAGAGGACGAGAGTTCGACATTCAGCGACTCCAGACCAGCCTGTTTCAGATAGTATTTTGCCTTGTCCGGATCGAAAGTCTTTTGTTCAAGCTCAGCATTGAAATACTTCTGACCGGACCCGATTGGATGATCATTGCCGATCTCGCCGTAACCCAGCAGAATCTTGTCCACCAGCTCTTGCCGGTCGATGCCCCATTTGATCGCCTGACGCACATTGTTGTCGTCAAACGGCGCGGCATTGGTCAGCATCGGGAAGGAGTAGTGCTGCGTACCGGCAACCGAATGCAGCGTAACATTTGGATCACGCGAGACAAATTTGGCCGTCTTTGGATCAACCTTATCGGCAATGTCGACCGACCCCGCCGACAGCGCCGCCATCCGTGCGGTCGTATCCAGCAGCACCAAAAGTTTCCATTCGTCCACATGCGCGACATCAGAGTTCCAGTGGTTCCCGTGACGGGCCAGATCCGCCGAAATCCCTGGCTGGAAATCCTTTAGCTGATAGGCTCCGCAACCAATACCGGATTGCCAATCAATGCTGTCACCCTCTGCCGGCAGAATAGCAAAACGGTAGTCACTGAGGATGGCCGGGAAATCTGCGTTACCGCCCTCAAGCTCGAAAACGATGGTGTTTGGCCCGTCCGCACGCAATTCTTTCACACCGGCTAACAGCGGCGCCCCAGTCGAGGTTGACCCTTCTCCGCTGTGAAAATTGATCGAGGCAATCACGTCCTCAACTGTCACTGTACGACCATTGTGGAACTCGACCCCGTCGCGCATCTCGAAGGTCCAAACCGACGCGTCCGGCGAGGCCTCCCATGATTTTGCAAGTGACGGCTGCACGTTGCTGTCCGCGTCGATCGCAGTCAGGAAACCGTTCATGCCCAGGCTCAACGGGATCAGGAAACCCGCTGATATCTGCCCGGGATTGAGTTGCTCAGTCGTCCCGCCATGACCAATCCCAGCGATCATGCTTCCGCCTTTTTTGGGCGTGGCCGCGATAGCGCGATCCGCCAGAAGCGTTGCTGCACCGACGGTCATGCCGGTTGCCAAAACACCTCGCATGAACTGGCGGCGATCCACCTGACGCAATTGCAGACGCTGTTCCATCTGCCGCACGTATTGAAACTTATCCATTGCTTGACCTTCCCTGAGCCTTCTTCTGTTGCTCGGAAGATCACGCACCAATTTGAGCTTAACAATGACGCCACATTATGCTTTCTTTAGCGAGTTTATGCTAGCCAAGGCCCAACCATCGATGCACCAGAATTTAGCTGCAAACCTGCGTCACCTTTGTGCGGATTACCCGTCAGTGGCAGCTGTTTGCAGAGAGATTGGCATCAACCATCAGCAATTCGCCAAGTACCTCAACGGCCGCAGCATGCCCTCGCCAAACAACTTGCGCCGCATTAGCCGGTTCTTCGACGTGGGCGAGCATATCTTGCTGGGAGATCATGCAGAACTGCGGCTCCACACCACCCAACTCGCCAAAACCGAGGCGGATCGGCGACGAGACCCTCTGATCGATGTGTTCCCAGGTGATCTTCAACGGCTGCGGCCATTTCTCGGATCTTATCAAGTGTTCTTTCGCGCACCGAACGATCCAACCAAAGCCATTGTCAACGTTGCCTTTTTGGATGAGCGGAACGGGACGGTTTACAGCCGTGTCGTCGAAGCCTTAAGCGAAGGAAAGTCATCGACGCGCCGCTGGACAAGATGTGATGGCAAAGCCGCCTTCCGCGCGGGGCAGGTTTTTGTCGTCGATTCCGAACGCGGTCCAGACGCACCTGTCAGCCTGTACATTCTGAACAAACCCCATCGCGACAAGGCAAAGCTATTGTTCGGTACGATGTCTTATCTCGCTTCGTTGTCCGGCCGAACGCCGACCTCTTCTCCTGTCGTCTGGAAGAGAGCTGAAAACTACCGCTCAGTGCGAGAGCTGTTTTCGAAAAGCGGTATCGTCGATTTGAAGAGCACCAAACTGGATATGAAGGTTCGTCAACACCTTCTTGGTACGTCCACAGACTCTGGTGCGAATATTATTACTGAGTAGCAGAACCGCAGGATACCTGCGTATGGGGGTCGGTGCCCATTTGTTTCTGCTGGTGGGGGTGGATCACGTCTCAATAGCGAGATCAGTAAACATGTCTGATCTTACCTTTTTTGCACGCCGTGTAATGCTATCTGCGGTATACGGTGTCCTATCGTGACCTCGAAGAGAACGTGGCTGAACGCGGCGTGCGGATGGACAACGCCACTTTCAACAGGTGAATTGCTAAGTATTCGCCGATGATCGCAGTGTTCACGGCGAATCGATCTACATCCATAGGACCGCCGGTGAAGCGGGAAATACCCTTGATTTTATGCTGTCGGAGCAGAAGAACCGTCCAGCGAAAGCAAGGTTCTTTGCCAAAGCGCAGTCTTAAAATGGAATTCCAGACACGACCGTGATCGACAAGAGTGGAGCCTCTGCGGCAGGCATTAGAGAAGTGAAAAAATCCTTAGTCGGTTTGGTTGCTCAGCCAAAATCCAAACAGTTAAGTCCAATTACTTGAACATCCTGATCGAGCAGGATCATCGCTTAGTCAAGCGACGCGCACGGCAAATGTGCACGTTCTGATCCGCCTCGCGTACTCTGGACGGTATTAAGATATCCAACTCGATCCGGAAGCTGCAATTCTCTAGCTCCACAGCGGCTGGCTTTCGGCTATTTGCCGAGATCACAAGATAGGTTTGCCCAGTAAACCGCTAATTCCAGCTGTCCCAAAATTTTGCGACACATCCCATTTCCAGGTCTGATCATCCGCGCGATCTGAACCCAGACTTGCTGATGTCATAAAGTGCTCAAGGCCACTCAAAAACTTGCAACTTCTCTCATGCAGGTCGCAACGTTTCAGTTCAAGCTAGCCAAAAGATAATCTCCAACAATGGAGACTTCCTCTCCGCTCTTGACGTTGCGGGAGACAGCATAAGTGTTCTACCGGATTTCATTGCTGAAAATGGATTGGCTAGCGGGTAAGTCGAGCAGGTGATGTCAAGCTGGTCTATCAAGTTGTTTTGGCTGACGCTTTACTACCTCCATTCGAACAAGTCCCACCGATCACCGGGACGTCTGTCGAGTACTTTGAAAAAGTTGTGCAGGACTTCCCGAACCTGGAAACACAAGTTTGAAACCATTTGGGCCGCAAATCAGCTCTCGTTTTCAGGAAGGTCAGTCAGATCAAACGAAACTGTCTACGGGAGTATGACCAGGTGGTGTTGGGTTAGTCTATGAAGCAAAGGTCAAATTCTTCCGACGTTCAACAAGAACTGTAGAGCGTTACCGACTACTGCCTCAATAGAACTCCAAAACCTCACCAAATCGGTAATTCTCGTCAATCACTCTGAGCCAAACGTCAAACAACTCTGACCTAAAAACATACAGAGGTCGACTAAACACAATAGGATCCCTGAGACAGCAAGCACTGAACAACAAGCGTCTAAAACTTCGTGCGGGTTTCATAAACCCACGAGAGCTCTCGGTTTGTTTCAGGCTAGACCGGTCAGAGAGATCATCCCGCGCTACAAATCAAGCGATCAAGCATTTCGAACTTCTGCTTTATGAACTCAAGAACGCGCTCCGACGAAGCCGGCATGCTTCTAGCGCTGAGCGTAACGCATCCCAAGTGCCGGTCGGGATCACCGATTTTTATCGGAAGTGCTGCCAAAGTTTTTTGTCTTTGCATCATGAAGACCACCGAAAAAGGCAAAACGGTTAGGGAGTCTGAACCCGTCAGAACGTTCACAACCGCACTCAAGGACCCGCCTGTGAAACTGATTTTGAGGTCTCGCATACCGATACCGTCCAGCGTGTTTCTCAAGTCACGAAACAGCGGGCTGTTTGCAGGTGGCGCGATCCAGGAAAACTCGGTGATATCTTCCAGCTTCACCTCTTTCTTGCGCGCCAAAGGGTGCCCAACACGGCACGCAATGACGTTTCGACCAGGCAGGATTTGACGAAACGCGTACTCATCAGACACGTCTGCCGGGCGCATAGGAAGAATGGCCAAGTCCAGAGTTTCAGCGGACAACTGGGACAAAAGTTCAGTGGGGTATCCGTAGGATTGGTCGATCCGAATATTGGGATACTCGGCCTGAAACTCTGCAATCACGTTCGAGATAACACCATCCATGAAGATCGGCGTACCCGCAACCCGCACTGCACCGGCAATGCCCTGACGGTACTCGTCCACAACGCGGCTTGCATGGCGACCCGCGCTTAAGATTCTTTGACCTTCCTGAGCAAGCGCAAGACCAAGCTCAGTTGGTTGCAATGGTCTTCGGGTCGGCAGGAATAGGGGCTCTCCCACCCTGTCCTCCAAGAGAGAGACGCTTCTGGAGACACTGGGTTGAGATTTCCCAAGTAAAGCAGCGCCTTCGGTCAACCCTCCTGCCTCGACGATAGCCGCAAGAATCTCGAGATGTCTTGGATCAAGCTTCATAACCCAAAGTTATATTGATGGTCGATAATTCGATCAAGAGTGCTGTCTTTGCCTGCTAGCGTTCCCCCCAGATCCGCAATCCATCGCTTGTCAGGAACCCGCCCAATGGCTCTCAGCACCACCAGCATCAACGGCCAGAAAGTCAGGTACGGCGCAGGATTGCGCAACGATATCTGCACGGAGTTGGCGGAGCTGGGATCGAATAAGGCGATAATCCTGTCGACGCCTCAACAAGTCGATATGGCAATGGAGCTTGCGACAACTGTTGGAGATCGTGCTGCAGGCGTGTTCACTCGGGCAACAATGCACACTCCGGTCGGCGTGACCGAAGAAGCGGTTGAACACGCTTTGTCAGTCAATGCCGATAGCATTGTCTCCATCGGTGGAGGTTCGACGATTGGCTTAGGCAAGGCGATTGCCCTTCGGACCTCTTTGCCACAAATCGCCATCCCGACAACATATGCCGGCAGCGAGGCAACTCCGATCCTGGGCCAGACTGAGGATGGCATCAAAACTACCCTGACAGACCCGAAGGTTCTGCCGCGGGTCATTCTGTACGATCCCGAACTTGTGGCGTCATTGCCGCCCGCAATGACCGTGACCAGCGCCTTGAACGCAATGGCTCATGCAGCCGAGGCGCTTTATGCCAAGGATCGCACGGATCAGACCACGGAATTGGCGATCGACGGCCTTAGGGCGTTTGCGGAAGGTCTGCCGACCGTTGTCGAAAGCCCCGACGACCTGAAAGCCAGAGAAGAAACGCAGCGTGGTGCATGGGCCTGCGGCACGGTACTTGGTCTGGTCGGAATGGCTCTGCATCACAAGCTTTGCCATACGCTGGGCGGATCCTTCAATCTGCCGCACGCGGAAACCCACGCGATCGTTCTGCCCCATGCCATCGCCTACAACGCGATGGGTGTGCCGGAGCTGCTGGCACCCGTGTCGGAAATTCTCGACGGTTCTGAGCCCGGCCAGGCGCTTTGGGATTTTTCCAAATCCATGGGCGCACCAATGGCTCTGAAGGACTTTGGCCTGTCTGAGGCCGATCTGGATCGCGCCACCGAAATCGCACTCAAGAACCCGTATTGGAACCCGCAGCCGGTCACCGCTGACGGGCTGCGTGCGCTTCTTCAAAACGCGTGGGCGGGAAACGCCCCAAGCGTTTGACTTCACCGTGTCAAGGGAGGGACACATGATCACACGACGCAAATTGCTGCAATCCAGCGCTGCAACCGGCCTCGGGCTGGCCGCCGGCACGCTCGCTGCGCCCGCTATCGCTCAGGGTGCCAAGATCAAGCTGGGCTATGTCAGCCCGCAATCAGGTCCTCTGGCCGCCTTCTCCGAGGCCGACAAGTTTATTCTGGAGAACTTCGCCGCGTCCGAAGCCGGTGCAAATTTCGAAGTCATCGTCAAGGACAGCCAGTCGAACCCGAACCGGGCAGCAGATGTCGCGGGCGAGCTGATCGTGGATGATGAGATCGACCTGATGCTGGTCGCCTCGACACCAGAAACGACCAACCCGGTTGCCTCGACCTGTGAGGCCGAAGAAGTTCCGTGTATTTCCACTGTTGCCCCGTGGCAGCCGTGGTTCATCGGCCAGCAGGGCAACCCCGGCGATCCAGCCAGTTGGGAGCCGTTCTACTACGCCTATCACTTCTTCTGGGGCCTTGAGGACGTTATCTCAGTCTTTACGGCGATGTGGGGCCAATTGGAGACCAACAAGCAGGTCGGTGCATTGTTCCCGAATGACGGTGATGGCAATGCTTGGGGCGACGCGAATGTAGGATTCCCGCCAGTATTGTCAGAACTGGGCTATTCACTGACAGATCCCGGACGGTACCAGAACCTGACCGACGATTTCTCGGCCCAAATCAACGCATTTCGCCAAGCGAATGTCGAAATTGTAACCGGCGTGCCGATCCCGCCTGACTTCACCACCTTCTGGAGCCAGGCCAAGCAGCAAGGCTTCACCCCCAAGGCGGCTAGCATCGGCAAAGCCATCCTGTTCCCGCAAGCGGTTGAGGCCCTGGGCAACGCAGGCAACAACCTGAGTTCCGAGGTGTGGTGGTCGCCAACCCATCCGTTCTCGTCATCGCTGACCGGCGCAAGCTCGGCTGAATTGGCGCAAGGGTACATGGCCGCCACAAGCCGCCAATGGACCCAGCCTATCGGCTTTGTACACGCGCTGTTTGAAATGGCCGCCAACGTTATGGGCCGCGTTGATGACGCGGGTGATGGCGATGCCGTAGCCGAGGCTATCGCAGCGACGCAGTTGGATTCCATTGTTGGCCGGATCGCCTTTGATGGTGCGGGCTTGCCACCGTTCGCTGCGCAGAATGTCGCGAAAACACCCTTGGTCGGAGGGCAGTGGAGGCTCTTGGACAATGGCAGCTATGACCTCGTGATCGTCGACAACTCTTCAGCACCCGAAATCCCGACCGCAGGTGTGATGGAAGAAATCTCCTGATCGCAATGAAACCAGCGCCCCGGACCCTGTCCGGGGCAGGAACTCCGGTATGACCATTCTTTCGCTCAAAAACGTCTCGAAAAGCTTCGGTGCGCTCACCGTCACTGACGATGTCAGTTTTGATGTCGCTCAGGGGCAGGCCCTTGGGATCATTGGCCCCAATGGGGCGGGCAAGTCGACGCTGTTCAATCTGATTACCGGCAACCTGACCTCTGATGCTGGATCAATCCATTTCGACGGGGTTGACGTGACGCGCGTGCCGCCCATGCAGCGCTGCTTGTCGGGCATAGGGCGTTCGTTCCAGATCCCTCAGCCGTTTGATCATCTGACAGTGTTCGAAAACCTGCTTGTGGCCGCGACACATGGGCAGAGCAAATCCGAACATGAGGTCGAACAGGACTGCGCCCGCATTCTCGAGAAAACGGAACTTTTGGATGTGTCTAATGACACGGCCGGTGGATTGCGGCTGTTGCAACGCAAACGGCTGGAGTTGGCCCGCGCGATGGCAACCAATCCAAAGCTATTGCTGCTGGACGAGATTGCCGGGGGGCTGACCGACGCGGAATGCACAGCACTGATCAACACGATCAAAGGACTGCACAGCAGTGGCGTCACGATCATCTGGATTGAACACGTTCTGCATGCACTCACCTCGGTCGTCGAACGGCTACTGGTTCTGGATTTCGGCAAGGTCATCGGCCTCGGCGAACCGGATGAGATCATGAACAGCCGGGAAGTCAAAGAAATCTATCTGGGGATCGAAGTCTGATGAGCCTGTTAGAGACCCACGCGCTGACCGCCCATTACGGAGATTTCCAAGCCCTGTTCGGCGTGGATATCCATCTGGGCGAAGGTGAAACCGTCGCCATCATCGGGGCAAACGGGGCCGGGAAATCGACACTCATGCGCTCGATCTCGGGCGTTCTGACCAACGGGTCGGATCAAGTGCGCTTTGACGGCCAACCCATTGGGGGCTTGGCTGCTGATGAGATCATGGCGCGCGGCGTGGCCATGGTGCCCGAGGGGCGCCGGCTGTTTCCTTCCCTAAGCGTCGAGGAAAACTTGCTGATCGGCACCTATGGCCGCAAGGTATCTGGCCAATGGTCTTTGCAAACAATCTACGACCTGTTCCCGATCCTGAAAGAGCGCCGCAACCACCCCGGCACCGCCCTGTCTGGCGGGCAACAGCAGATGGTTGCAATCGGTCGCGCGCTGATGAGCAACCCCCGTGTTCTACTCTGTGACGAGATCAGCCTTGGCCTCGCGCCGGTGGTCATCAAAGACATCTACGATGCCGTCCCCCGCATTCAGGAGGCCGGGGCCAGCCTGATCGTGGTGGAGCAGGACATTGGCCAGGCGATGAAAGTCGCGGATCGCGTCTACTGCATGATGGAGGGCCGCGTCACGCTGGAAGGAACCGCAGACACGCTCAGCCGCGAGGCCATTCACGACGCCTATTTCGGAGGAGCCGCCGCATGATCTGGATCGACACCATCATTCAGGGCGTTCTGTTGGGCGGGCTCTATGCGCTGTTCGCTGCAGGACTTAGCCTTGTGTTCGGGATAATGCGTTTGGTCAATCTGGCCCATGGCGATCTCATCGTCTTTGCGGCCTATCTGATCCTTCTATTGGTCTCGCTGCTTGGTCTCTCTCCGTTTTTGGCAGCGATCATTGCCGCACCGATCATGTTTGGCGTGGGTTGGGCTTTGCAGAGACATGTGCTGAACCACGTGCTGGGGCCTGATATCCTGCCGCCTTTGCTTGTGACATTCGGTCTGTCGGTTGTCTTGCAGAATGCTCTGCTCGAAGGGTTCTCAGCCGATAGCCAACGTTTGCCTGCGGGTGAGATTGCAACGGCTTCCGTTCAGATGGGCGGGCTGAACCTCGGCGTACTACCGCTGCTGACCTTTGCCTCGGCAATCCTTGTCATCGTCGGTCTGAACCAGCTTTTCTATCGAACGGAATTGGGGCGGGCGTTCCGCGCGACTTCGGATGATGCGGTGACAGCGGGTCTAATGGGTATCCGGCCAGAACGTATCTTCGCCACTGCGACCGCGATCGCAATGCTCGTGGTGACTTTGGCGGCGCTTTATCTGGGAATGCGGGCAAACTTTGACCCCAATATCGGCCCAGCGCGCCTAATCTACGCCTTTGAGGCCGTGATCATTGGTGGCCTCGGCAGTCTGTGGGGCACTCTGATCGGAGGCATCATCATCGGCGTCGCGCAGACTGTCGGAGCCGCAATCAACCCCGAATGGCAAATCCTGGCCGGTCACCTGGCGTTTCTCATCGTGCTTCTGATCAAACCCAGAGGCCTGTTTCCAAGGGCGGTGGACTGATGGCTGACCTTTCAATGTACCGCGTTCAGACCCAGACCCGCGCGTCCTACAGTGCCGGAGCTGTCTGCATCGCCCTGATCATCCTGTTCATCCTGCTGCCGACCTTTGCCAGCAGAGGGTTGATTCAAGACCTGTTCTTCATCTTCACCATGCTTGTACTGGCGCAGTTCTGGAACCTGCTGGCGGGGTATGGTGGCCTTGTGTCCGTCGGCCAGCAAGCCTTCGTGGGCATGGGGGCCTACGCCATGTTCGGCGGTGTCATCCTTTGGGGTATGGACCCGGTTCCGGCAATCCTGCTGGGCGGCGTTGCAGCCCTGATTGTCGCCATACCCACGGCTTTCTTCGCCTTCAGGCTGCAAGGAGCTTACTTCGCCATCGGCACATGGGTCATCGCCGAGGTCATGCGCCTGCTGGTGGCACAATGGAAAGTGCTCGGCGGCGGCACTGGAACCTCTCTGCCGCGCACCGCGACGCGTGAGATGTGGGCCACCGAGTGGATCCAGACCACCTTTGACGTTCGCGGAGCGGCAGCGCGCGATATCCTGACCTACTGGCTGGCATTGGCGCTGGTGATCGCAACGATTGCGGGCATCTACTGGCTGCTCAGAACAAAGCGCGGGCTGGCGCTGGCTGCGGTACGCGACAATGTCGAAGCAGCGAAATCCGTTGGCGTTGATGCGGTGCGGATGAAGTGGTTGGTCTACCTCGTCTCAGCCGCTGGGACGGGACTGACGGGCGCTCTGATTTACGTACAGAAACTGCGCATCTCTCCGGACGCAGCGTTCTCGGTCACCGACTGGACGGCCTACGTGATTTTCATTGTCGTGATCGGAGGCATCGGCACCATCGAAGGCCCGATCCTGGGCGTGCTGATCTTCTTCATCTTGCAGAGCCTGCTGGCTGACTACGGCTCCTGGTACCTCATGGTGCTCGGGCTGATCGGGATCGCCGTCATGCTCTTCGCACCGCGCGGCATCTGGGGGCTGATCTCTGAGAAAACCGGACTTCAAATATTCCCCGTGCGCCGTCGTTTGGTGGTTGGCGCGCAGTCGAACAAGGAGGATTGATCCATGAAAACACTCGCGAAGGTTGCAGTCACAGCACTTGGAACTGGCGCATTTGCTGACAGTTCCCTGCCGGGAATGACGGGCACAGACCACGTGGGATTTACAGTCCCGAGTGTCGATGAGGCCGTCACCTTCTTTCAGGACGTCATCGGTTGCAATGTGTTCTACCCGTTGGGACCGTTCTCGGGCGGCGACAGCACTTGGATGGCGGACCATCTAAACGTGGACGCCAAGGCCGAGATCCCGACGATGCGGCTGGTACGCTGCGGCAATGGCGCAAATTTCGAGATCTTCGAATATACCGCGCCGGATCAGGATACGAAACTGCCGCGAAACTCAGATATCGGCGGGCATCATATCGCGTTTTATACCACCGATATGGAAGGTGCCGTCAGCTATTTGCAGGATAAGGGCATTGAGGTCCTGGGCAACCCGACAACCATGACCGACGGGCCAAGCGCTGGCGAAACCTGGGTCTATTTCCTCGCCCCCTGGGGCATGCAGCTGGAATTGGTCAGCTACCCGGACGGCAAAGCCTATGAGGCCGAATATGACGGCCGCCTCTGGGATCCGCGGTCCTAACAATCAAAGAATAAGGGAGAGAGCTTATGGCCACCATCACAACGGATGTCCTGATCATCGGGACCGGCCCGGCGGGGTCTGCAACGGCGGCTTTGCTGTCCAGCTATGGCATCGAGAACATGGTCATCAACCGCTATCACTGGCTGGCCAATACGCCGCGGGCGCATATCACCAATCAGCGCACGATGGAGGTGCTGCGCGACCTTGGTCATGAGGTCGAGGCCGAAGCTTATATGCACGCCGCGCATCAGGATTTGATGGGTGAAAACGTGTTCTGCGAAAGCCTCGCCGGTGAGGAAATCGGACGGATGAAAAGCTGGGGCAATCATCCTTTGTCTAAAGCCGAGCACCTTCTGTCCAGCCCGACGATGATGAACGACCTTCCGCAGACATTCATGGAGCCGATCCTGTTCGGCACCGCCTGCCGTCGCGGTACGCAAGCGCGCATGAGCACCGAATACTTGCGACATGAGCAAGACGCAGAAGGCGTAACGACCACATGCCTCGATCGTTTGTCGGGCGAAGAAATCACGATCCGATCGAAATACCTTGTCGGCGCGGATGGGGGTAATTCTCTGGTCGCGGAACATGCCGGTTTGCCTTTTGAAGGTCAGATGGGCGTCGGCGGGTCCATGAACATCCTGTTTCGTGCGGACCTCAGTAAATACGTCGCGCATCGGCCATCGGTCCTCTATTGGGTGATGCAACCGGGTGCCAATGTAGGCGGCATCGGCATGGGTCTGGTCCGCATGGTCCGCCCATGGAACGAATGGCTCATTGTCTGGGGCTATGACATCAACCAACCAGCGCCCGAAGTTGACGAGGCCATGGCCACTCAGGTTGCGCGGCAACTGGTTGGCGACCCTGAGCTTGAGATCGAACTGATCAGCGCCAACACCTGGACCGTCAACAATATGTACGCGACCCATATGCAGAAGGATCGCGTGTTCATCATGGGTGACGCCGCGCATCGGCACCCGCCTTCAAACGGGCTGGGGTCGAACACCTCAATACAGGACAGCTTCAACCTCGCCTGGAAACTGGCGGCTGTCCTGAAAGGCCATGCCGGAGAGAGCCTGCTCGACAGCTACAGCGAAGAACGCGCTCCAGTCGCCAAACAGATCGTCACGCGAGCCAATCAATCCATTGGCGAATTCGGACCGATCTTTGAGTCACTCGGAATGGCCGAAGGCGTCGACCCAGAGGTCATGCAAAGCAACCTTGAGGCTCGCACAGGATCAACACCTGAAGCTGCGGCACAAAGACAGGCCATTCGCGAGGCGATTGCCTTTAAAAAATATGAGTTCGATGCGCATGGCGTAGAAATGAACCAACGCTACGACTCCTGTGCGATTGAAACGGATGGTCAACCCGATCCCGGTTTTGATCAGGATGCGGAGCTGCACTACCAGCCCACGACTTGGCCCGGCGCGCGTATTCCACATGTCTGGGTGTTTGATCATGATACAGGGAGCAAACATTCAACTCTGGATTTATGCGGTCGCGGAGAATTCACCGTTCTGACCGGGATTGGTGGAGAGGCTTGGGTAACGGCGGCCGAGACCATCTCGAAAGAACTGGGCATGCCCATTCGCTGTCACGTCATCGGCCCGCGCCAGACTTATGTTGACCACACCGGGGATTGGGCTCGCGCGTCGGAGATTTCGGATACGGGCTGTTTGTTGGTCCGTCCTGATCAACACGTGGCGTGGCGCTCAGCCGATATGGCTGCTGACGCCGAAGCCGAACTGCGTCGCGCGCTGACCACAGTCCTTTCGCGATGAGCCAATCTGGAGCAAACTTACACAAGTCAGGAGGCCAAAATGGACTCGCATGAGATGGGATACTTTACCGAGGAAAACTCGGCCGAGGTCGTCACGGCACGCAATAAAAACGCAGAAAGCGAACGGCTGAAGCATGTGATGGAGGTCATCACCAGAAAACTCCACGAAGCCGTGAAGGAAATCGAACCAACGCAGCAGGAATGGTTCGAGGCAATCATGTTCCTGACCAAGGTCGGACACATGTGCGATGATTGGCGGCAGGAGTACATTCTTCTGTCCGATGTTCTCGGCGTGTCGATGCTGGTGGATGCCGTGAACTCTCGTCGTCCCACCGGGGCCTCAGAGAACACTGTGCTGGGGCCGTTCCATGTGGGAGGTGCCCCGGAATACGAGATGGGGCACAACATCTGTCTGGATCAAAAAGGCGAGGACATGGTGGTACGGGGTCGTGTCACGGATGTGGAAGGCAACCCGTTGGAAGGCGTCAAGATTGATGTCTGGCAAGCCAATGACGATGGGTTTTACGATGTGCAACAGAAAGGTATTCAACCTGATTTCAACCTGCGTGGCGTCTTCACAACCGGAGCCGATGGGACCTATTGGTTCCGTGCGGTGCGGCCAAAGAACTATCCAATCCCAGATGATGGGCCAGTTGGCGATCTGTTGAAGCGTCTTGGTCGACACCCGTACCGACCGGCGCATCTACACTACATCGTTTCAAAAGACGGATACGACGACCTGACCACGCATATCTTTGATCCCGATGACCAATATATCAACTCGGATGCTGTATTTGGCGTCAAAGAAAGCCTGATCGCCGAATTCAATCGCGTCGATGATCCGGCGCGATCTGCGGAAGTTGGCTTTGAAGGTCCCTATTGGGATGTCGAATTCGACTTTGTCCTCGCACCGAAAGAGGCGTGAAATGTCTGAACCCTGCATCATCTGTGTTGCAATAACCGGATCGTTACCAACCAAGGCCAACAACCCGGCTGTGCCCATAACAGTCGAGGAACAAGTCGAAAGCACACAGGCCGCTTTTGAGGTGGGGGCATCCATCTGCCATGCCCATGTTCGAAATGATGACGAGACGCCTTCGAGCGACCCGGAAAAGTTCGCAAGGTTGAAAGAGGGGCTCGAGAAACACTGCCCTGGCATGATCATCCAGTTTTCGACTGGAGGGCGATCGGGGGCGGGCAAGACGCGGGGCGGCATGTTGCCGTTGCGGCCGGATATGGCGTCGTTGTCCGTGGGGTCGAACAATTTCCCCACGCGCGTCTACGAAAACCCACCCGATCTTGTCGACTGGCTCGCGGCTGAAATGGCGACATATGACGTCAAACCAGAGATCGAAGCGTTCGATCTGAGCCACATCCTGAAGGCGGCCAAGATGCATAAGAAAGGGCAAATCAAAGACACGCCTTATGTGCAATTTGTCATGGGTGTCAAAAACGCGATGCCTGCGGATCGGGACGTATTCGATTTCTACGTGAAGACAGTTGACCGACTGTTTCCAGGTGCGCCTTGGTGCGCTGCAGGCATTGGTGCCCAGCAGGAGGTTCTAAACTACTGGGCAGTTTCCTCTGGTGGCCATGCACGAACCGGCCTCGAAGACAACGTACGCCTAGATCGCAATACGCTGGCACCATCAAATGCAGCGCTTGTAAAGCGCACTGCTGAGATCTGTGACCAGTACAATCGCCCGGTTGCGACAGCCGACCAGGCACGTGAGATACTCGGGCTATGAACCGACACTAGCTGCCCAATGCAGCAGCCACACGTTCCGGCGTAAACGGCATGTGGCGCAGGCGCTTACCTTGCGCGGTATAGAACGCGTTTGCGATGGCCGCAGGCACCATCGGAGTTCCAACTTCGCCAACACCAACAGGCGGCGCATCGACCTCTGCGATGTAGATCTCGATTTCCGGCATCTGCGCCGCGCGTGTGATCTCGTAGTCCCAGAAGTTGCTCTGCACCACTTCGCCGTTTTCGATGTCGATCTTTTCGGAAAGAGCCATCGAGATTCCGAACACGATGCCACCTTCGATCTGATTGAGTGCGTTGTCTGGCGTGACGATCAGGCCCGCATCGATTGCGGCCCAGAAGTTGGTGATCTGGATCTCTCCACTGTCCGCGTCGACTTCAACTTCCGCCACACCTGCGGCCATGGACGAGCTGTAGCCTGCAAAAGAAAGCCCTAGGTTTCGATCTCCCCGATTTTGCCAATCGGACATCTCGGCCACCTTCTCAAGCAGGTGCCGCCCACGCGGGTTTTCGGAAACAAGGTCCAGCCGGAACTCCAATGGGTCCCGCCCGGCCTTTTCTGCCAGTTCGTCCATAAAACACTCTGCCGCAAAGGCCGTATAGGACGCGCCAATACCGCGATAGGGGGCAAGGCGGGCGTGCCGGTCCATGATGAGGTGATCGGCGCGGAAATCCTTGATCCCATAGAATTTGCTCTCTGCACCCCGCATCGAGATCACATCGTTCGGGTTCACCGCGTCCCAACGCAGCGGGTTGAAGAAACCAATGACCGTTGGTGTTGCGACCTTGTGATACCACCCGTCCAATGTTCCGTCCGCTGTCAGCCCTGCCTCAAGCTTTTGGGCCGCAGCGGGGCGGAAAGTCCCTTGCTTCACGTCATCTTCACGCGGCCAGATCACTTTTACAGGGCGTCCAACGGCCTTAGAGCACAGCACCGCATCCCGCACATAGTTCTGCATCAGGGCTGTGCGTCGACCAAAGCCTCCGCCCATAGTCATCATGTTCAGACGAACGTTTTCGACGGGGATGCCCAACACCTCCGACACGGTGCGCGCGGTCCATGACTGCGTTTGCGTGCCTGCCCAAACCTCGGCACCTTGTCCGTCCGCGTCGACATCAGCGACAGCCGCCATCGGCTCAATCTGAGCGTGGTAGGCGTAGTCCGACAAATAAAGCTGCGAAAACTGACGGTCAGCGTTGCCAATAGCTGCAGCGGCGTCGCCTTTTTCAGCCCAGGTTGCCCCCGACGCGTCCGGGGCGCTGACAGCGGCGGCGTATTCGGCCAGCGTGTCTTCGCTGTTTGAGGTCCGGAAGGGTGAGGTGGTGGACCATTCGACCTCTAGCAACCCCCGTGCCCCCAAGGCAGACCACAGGCTTTCTGCCACCACGGCGACTCCGTCCGGTACCGTCACGATATCGATAACGCCTGGTACTTCGTGTGCGGCAGTGTCCTTGATGGAAAGCGGTACCTCGTCCTCGACTGGTGCGCGTAGGACAGCCGCATAAGCCATATTGGGCACATCCACATCGATCGCGTATTCGGCCTGACCTGTACTTTTGGCCGGAACATCGCGACGCGGTAGGTCTTGCCCGATGATCCGAAACGCGGATGGGTCTTTCAGAGGCACGGCTTCAGCGTCTGGTACCGTCACATCTGTCAAACCGAGCGCCGCCAGTTCACCATACCCTGCCTGTTGGCCATCTGGGCCCAAAACAACACTTGGTTCGGTCCTAAGGCTGGCTTTGTCCACAGCCCATTCACGTGCTGCGATTTGCAGCAAAACGTCGCGCGCCTGCGCGCCCGCCTTGCGCATCGGGTCAAAATAGAACTGCGTTCCGGTGCTGCCAGCCGTATATAGAACACCGCCAAACAGCTGATTTCCAAAGCGTCGATCATCAGCGTTTAGCTGTTCGATCTCAACGTCTTCCCATGCAGCATCCAGCTCCTCAGCAAGGATTTGTGGCAGTGTGGAGTAGCTGCTTTGCCCCATTTCGGTCGACGGGAAGACGATCCGGATGCTTCCATCAGCCCGGATCGTCAACCAGTGATTGACATCCAGAGTGCCAACGGCTGCCTCAGCGTGGACGGATGAGATGCCAGCCGCACCGATGAAAAACGTCAGTCCAGCAGCGCCTTGTAGAAACCCACGGCGGTTGATGTTTATGGTCATCTCAAACCTCCTTGGCTGCACGTTCGATGGCTTTGAAAATTCGGTTATAGGTCCCGCAGCGACAGAGGTTCGAACTCATCTCATCGACGATTTCTTCGCGCGTCGGGGATGGATTGTCCGCCAGAAGTGCCACCGCGCGCATGATCTGACCCGACTGGCAATAGCCGCATTGCGCGACCTGCTCTTCGATCCAGGCCCTCTGCACGGGATGCGAGCCGTCTTCGGACAATCCTTCGATCGTCGTGACTTGCGCATCCTCCACGTCGCTAACCGACATCTGACACGCGAAGCTCGCCACACCATCCACATGCACCGTGCAGGCCCCACACATAGCAGCACCGCATCCGTATTTCGTACCTTTGAGTTTGAGCGTATCTCGCAGGACCAGCAGCAACATTTCGTCAGGGGGGTTATCAACCTCTACGGGTCGGCCGTTCAATTCGAATTTGATCATTTGGAACAGTCCTTGTGATGCCTGATGTTGATAGATTCTTGTGAAGTGGCATTCGTCGTCATGGCCTGACCATGGAGTGGTCCTGCTCGGCGCCGGTGACTGGGCTGACCACGGGCGTGACACGAACTTTCATTCCCGGTCGCAACGTTAGGTCGGGGTTTTCCAGATCTGCCCAGACACGTATCTTTCCGCTGTTTTCATCGAACCAGACCGCCGATCCAGTGAGCCGAATTGCATCTGACAGAACCCGACCAATTTCCGTTTCAACACGAAACCAGCCAGATTTTGATAACTCCTCTGAGCGCGTGTTAGTTGTGTTCAGCCCTGAAACCCATTGGGCATAGGGAAGCTCGAACACAACGCGCAGGCGGTTGAGATTTACGAGTTGAAACAGGGGCGGGTCGCCGGAATTGAACTCAACCAGCGAACCCGGTCCAACACGCGGGTCTTCAACATGTCCTGAGATCGGTGCACGTATGAGCGTGTCGTCGAAGTTGGTTTGTGCGATCTCCAACTCGGTTTTCGCCAAAGCCCTTTCGACCTCAGCCAAAGCCAGATTTGTTTCGGCGTCCAACAATGCAACCTCTGTTGCCGCTCCCCGCGTAGAGAGTTGGGCTGCGCGTTCCAATCTATCTCGGGCTTGAAGCAACAGAGCCTCGGCTTTGGCCAGCTTTGCACGCGCACCATGAACCGCCAGTTTCTCCAGATCGTTTCGTAGCTGCAGCAATGGCGTGCCCGCTTGGACATACTCACCTTGCTCAACCAGCACTTCTTCGACGATGCCCTCCGCCCGGCTATAAACGTCCGATCGGTCGACTGCTTCGATACGACCTTCAAACTCCGCTCCACTTGCAGATGCCTGCTCAGGCGCATGAGCCCAGAACAGAGCCGCAAAGACTGTGGCCGAAAGAATGGGCCTTTGGGTGACCAAAATCGATAGCATCACAAACACTCTCATCATGGTGCGATCAGATGGCGAACGACCGGCCCGCTTTCACGGGTATCAAAGGCTGCGACAGCCCGTTGAAGGTCCTGATCCTGGTGTGATACACGCTCGTGCTGGGCCAGATGTTCCTCCCAGGAAGAAACCATGAAGGCTTCGACCCATAGCTCAGGCTCTTCTGCGCTTTGGAAAACGCGCCAATCATAGGCTCCGTCGCGCCAGCGCTCGCCTGACCATTCTTGAATCGCGGACAGGAACGCAGCTTCGTCCTCGGGTCGGATGCGATACTCGACTTCGACCATGACGGGACCGCGGGATGCCAAGCCGTGCTCTTCAAGGGCAACTTGCGGCGCCGGCCAATGCATAGAGGGCGTCAGGTCCAGATCTTCGCCCTGACCAAGCTGGAACTTGCGCGTAAGAAGCAAGCCAACGATCAAACCGCCTGCTGCGATCAGCAAGGTGATCGAAACACATGTTGCCGTGGCCACCTGACCCCAGAATGCTGATCCAAACGCCATGGACCCGAAGAACACCATCAGATTCACAGACAATCCTCGGGCCCTGACCCAGTTGGGCAGCGCGGTCTGCGCCGAGACATTGAACGTGGTGAGAACGGCAATCCAGCTAAAGCCACCCAACAATGCGGCGATATAAGCCAAGGGAGGCGTTGTCGCCGTTGCGAGAATTGCCATGGCAACGGCAGTGCCGATAGTGCCGCCTGCAGCTGTCGTGCTTGCATCAAGCTTCGCGCGGAACTGCGGAAGTGTCAAAGCTCCCGCAACAGCCCCGGCACCGATCAAAGTCAGCAACAATCCATACAGCGTCGCCCCGCCCCCTTCGATCGTTCGGACGACCAGCGGCAGCAGAGCCCAATACGCAGAGGCAAAGATGAAGAAGGCAAAGGATCGGATCAACGTTGCCTTGAGCGGGCTGTTATGTGCGACGTGACGCATGCCGGTCATCATCGCGTTGAACATAGGCTGAGATGTCTTCGAAACGCCGACGTCGTGCTTCCAAAACAACAGAGCGCCAATGATCACGAGATAGCTGACCGCGTTGACCGCAAAAGGGGCCGCCAAACTGACCGATGCAATCAAAACGCCAGCCAAAGCAGGGCCGATCGCGCGGCTGATGTTGATGCCCATTGAATTCAGCGCGATGGCGGGCTGCAACGCGTCACGCGGCACCAGAGTTGGCACGATCGCTTGCCAGGCCGGAGCCATGAAGGCCGTGCCAGTTCCGATGGCCAACGTGAACAGGATCAGGAGCGTCGGTGTTACCAGTTCAAGCTGAACCAGCACGGTTAGCACCGACACCAGTACCAGAAGCACCACGTTCACTGTGATTAACAGCTTACGTTTGTCCAACCGGTCCGCCAGCGTACCGGCGTACAAAGCGAAGATGAACACGGGTAGGGTTGTTGCCGCTTGGACCAACGAGACAACTGCTGGAGATGAATTGAGTGTCGTCATCAGCCACCCTGCGCCCACATCATGCATCCAAGTGCCGACGTTAGAGATCAGGGTCGCAACCCAAAGAAGCGCAAACGCCCGATGTTTGAACGGGGCCCAAGCCGAGTTGGATGCCGCAGGTGCTGGTTTCGCGATACTACCACTGGATGACATCTGCCAACTCCTCGCGGTTTCTTTCGGCGTAGGACCGCACAAACGGGCAAAGAGGCACAATGCGGAGACCCTTGTCGCGCGCGTCCGCCACAAGTTGCGCGGCCAAGGTCCGAGCCAAGCCGCGACCACGCAACTCTTCCGGGACAAACGTATGGTCGGCGATAACGAGGCTGGGCGTAACTTTTGACAGCGTAAGTTCCGCCTCGCTCACGATCCCGGACACCGAAGCGCCGTATCGTGCTTTTGTATCGCTTTCGCTGTATGTGATTTTTAGCTTTTGGTCGTCCAACATTGGAAATCTCCTGAGGTCTTGCCGCTATTCAGCAGCAAGGCTGCCTTGGCTTTGCGCCGAAGCGCCGGGTGCACCGAAAATTGGAACGGGTGACCAATCCGGAAGCTCTGGCAGTGGGGCAGGCGCATGCGCCGCAAATCGGGCCTTGGCATGTACGATCTTGCCGCCCGTCAGTGTCAGGTCGGCCTCGATTTCGGTGATCTCGTTCTCGGCGATCGAGAAATAGTCCCTGTCGAGCACGGCGATATCCGCCCATTGCCCCGCCTTGATCTGACCTTTCTTACCCGCTTCCCGGCTGAACCAAGCTCCGGCGGCGGTCCAATGACGCAGCGCGTCGTGCCGATCCAAACGGTTCGCCGCACTCCAGATGATGTCTCCGCCACGACCCTTGCCAGAAACGGCCCAATGAATGGCCAACCACGGATTGTATGACGACACCCGCGTCGCATCCGTGCCAGCAGCCAGTGGCACACCAGAGGCCATCATCTTCTTGACCGGCATGACCTCGCGCAGGGCGTCTTCACCGTAACGGTCGCGATAGGCTGTGGTCTGAAAAGCGATGCGGTTTTGATAGCTGATACCGCCGCCCAGACGCGCGACCCACTCCATGGTGGATTCTGAGATCGTCTCGCCGTGATCGAAAATCCAATTCAGCTCTTCCAGCCCTTTGTCACGGCCGACCTCTTCAATAAGGCTCAGCAACCGGTGGGCGCTTTCCTCGTAGGTACAATGGAAGCGGATCGGCCAGCGGTTTTCGAACAGAAACTCGAGTACCGGCCTGAGGTCCCCCTCCATCCGCTTGGGCAGATCGGGGCGTGGGTAGCTGAAATCTTCGAAATCATAGGCCGACGCGACCAGCATCTCGCCCGCGCCCACGCATTTCAGGTAGTCGTTGCCTTCGTCTGGCTTGACGATGTCATTCCAACGTTTGAAATCGTCCAGCTCAAACATCGGGCGCTGCGCAAATAGTTGATAGCCGATGCGCACGGTTTGCTCGCCGCGTTTGTTCAACTCGGTGATGACGCCGTAATCGTCGGGATAGTTCAGGAACCCACCCGCGCAATCCAAAGCCGAGGTCAATCCAAGACCATTCAGCGCCTTGAAATAGTGCTTGGTCGAGGTGACCTGCTGTTCGAAATCCAGCTTGGGGGCCATATCCAACAACGCGTAAAGCGGTTGCGCGTTGGGGCGCGCCATCGCGAGGCCTGTCGGGTTGCCCTGATCGTCCCGCTCCAGACGCCCTGAGACAAAGGGCTCGTAGAAGTGTTTGTCGATGCCGATTGCACGCAGGGCGGCTTTGTTCAGCCACGCCCGATCATAGAGATGCAACACGTACACAGGCACATCCGGCGCGACCGCATTGATCTCATCAATCGTCGGCAGGCGCTTTTCGGCGAATTGATCAACGGACCAACCACCAACCACGCGGATCCATTGCCCGGCAGGAGTACGCTCTGCTTGCGCCTTCAGCATACGCAGACCGTCAGCAAGCGACGGAACGTGATCCCAGCGCAGCTCCATGGCGAAGTTGTTGCCTTGTCGGATGATGTGCGTATGGCTGTCGATCAGGCCGGGAATTACACGCTGGCCGCCCAGATCAATGGTCTCGGTTTCGGGTCCCGCAAGCCCAAGCATGTCCTTGTCTGTTCCAACAGCGTTGATCTGATCCCCTGAAATGGCCACAGCGGTTGCTGCGGGCCTGTCGGGATCCATCGTCGTGATCTTGCCGTTGAAGAGTATCGTGTCTGGGGCGGCCATGGTGCAGATCCTTTGGCAAAACGTGAGGTGTCTGTGCCCACCGCAAGGGCACAGATTGAGAGAGGTTTGGAAAGTCTCCCGCTCGGTTTCATGGGGAGGGATGAGGGGACCGAGCGGGCTTTGCGCGACAGACTATTCTGCGGCGACTTTACCGGCAGGCACCGCTTCCAGCGTTGGTCCAGCGTGGCGGCTGCGCGATGGCGCCTTGTGGACCATCGTATAGGCGTAATCGACGCCCATTCCGTAAGCACCGGAGTGTTCACGCACCAAGTCCATGACAGCATCGTAGGTATCGCGGCGCGCCCAATCCCGCTGCCATTCCAGAAGTACCTGCTGCCAGGTCACGGGGATGACGCCGGCCTGAACCATCCGATCCATCGCGTATTTGTGGGCATCAGCCGACGTACCGCCCGACGCGTCGGCAACCATATAAATTTCGTAGTCCGTGTCGGCCATGCAGCTCAGCGCAAAGGTGATATTACAGACTTCGGTCCAAAGACCCGAGACAACGATTTTCTTGCGACCTTCCGCAGCTCCTCGTGCCAGTGCATCGCGGACTTTCTGATCGTCCCAGGAATTCATGGACGTGCGTTCCAGTAAAGGCGCCTGTCGGTTTACATCCAGAAGTTCAGGATAGGTGTGCCCGGAAAAACTGTCCGTTTCGACCGTGGTGATGATAGTGGGCACGTCAAAGATCTTGGCGGCTTTTGCCAAGGCAACGGTGTTATTCTTCAGTGTCTGACGATCAATCGACTGCACGCCAAAAGCCATCTGTGGCTGATGATCGATGAAGATGATCTGGCTGTTCTCTGGTGTAAGGACTTCAAGTTTGGACATTTTTCATTCCTTTGTTGAGGGTAGATGGGGCTAAAGGGTTTTGGGTTCGGTTGGTTGGCTCGTCTCTTCCACTTGCGTGACGGCGAAGGATTTCAGATGCAGGGCCTGTGACACAGCGTCGGAATGACCTCGGATCCATTGCACTGCAGCTTCTCCGGCGAGCATGCCCAAGAGGCCCAAAAGCGCGATGATTGGCGGGGCGGGACTGCGGACTGCGATCAGGCCATAGATGACCCCAATCCCGAGGCCCGCTGCGAGCGATATGAGATATGGTTGCCAAGTCACGTCGGGTCTCCTTGCAATTCTAGTTCGATTGATCTGGCTTTGAGGGTTTTGGATTCTTTCCTTGCCGGGGGGCTTGGCATATCGAACACCAGCGCAGCACCGTCAGTGTGCCATTGCATAGTGACCTGTTCGGATCGCGGAACCTGTAGACCGTCACCCGCGCTCAGACGTTCGTGCTCGGCAAAGGCAAGGCCATCCAGCAAATGAACGAAGTGGTCACTTTCGCCATTTGGAGAAAGCACAAGTTCTTGTCCTTCGGTGAACCGACGAAGCGCCAGTCGCGCCCTTGATTTCAACGGGATCAAAGGGTGCAATGAGGCGGGTCCAGCGAGCAGGACATCCCCTTCGTTCGGAAGCGAGGCTTGTGTGTATGAAGGCTGACCACTCACCTCATCCGGGATCAGCCAGATTTGCAGGAATTTTGCGGGCTCCGACGTGGAGCCGTTGTATTCGGAATGGCGCACGCCAGTGCCTGCCGACATTCCCTGCACTTCGCCTGCGCTTATACTGGCGACATTGCCCTGATCATCCTCGTGGCGCAGTTGCCCATCCAGAACCAGTGTAATGATATCCATATCCGCATGATCGTGCGCAGCAAAACCACCACCTGGGATCAGGCCGTCTTCGTTGATCACGCGCAAATTGGCGAACCCCATGCGCGTCGGGTCTTGGAACTGGCCGAACGAAAACATGTGATAGCTATCCAGCCATCCGTTTTGCGTGCGTCCCCGCGATGCTTTTTCGTGAATCTTGATCATTTCACTCAGTTCCAAGTTCTGTTGCTCTTCGATGTGGGGCGTAGTTTGAACTCGACAAAGCAGAAGTTCTGCGGGTATGCATTAGTTAGGCTAAACTGTTTTCTGTGTTGCCATGCCGCTGTCCCGATTGCCTTCCTTGCTAAGTTTGCGCGCCTTTGAGGCCGCAGCGCGGCGCGGCTCGATCAAGGAAGCGGCCTATGAGCTTTCGGTGACGCCGGGTGCGGTTAGCCAGCAGATCAAGGCGCTGGAGGCCGACCTTGGGGTGGCTTTGTTTGTGCGAAAGACCCGCGCGATCCATTTGACACCCGAAGGGCAGCGCTTGCAGCCAACGATCAGTGAAGCGTTCTTGCAGATCCGTCAGGTGGTCGATGAGGTTCGACCCAAGAAGACGCCTAAACTGCGCATCAGTTCCAGCAATGCGTTGATCAGCAAGTGGCTTTTGCCAAGGCTGCACAAGTTCACCAAGGACCATCCCGACGTTCAGGTCCACATTGAGTCCGAAAACCCTTCGGACCACAAAACCCACGCGACCGCCAATATCGAAATTCGATACACCAGCGAACCGCCAGAGGACCGTTATACGGAGTTGCTTCACCGGGAGTTGATGCTGGTGGTCGCCAGCCCAGCTGTGCTGGACACGTACGACATAAAGTCCCCTGCCGACATCAAGGCCGCGCAGGTTCTGTATGATACAACGCCGATGCTGGACGGGTCGGTTCCCAGTTGGGTTCTTTGGAGCCAACACACCGGGCTTCCGAATGCGGTTGATCCTTCGAAAGCCATGCGGTTTGAAAGACCTCCGGGTGGCCAGATTGTGGATGCTGCGATCGCAGGTGCGGGTGTCGCGCTCTGCGGGTCGCTGCTGGTCTATTCCGCACTTTCGGACGGACGGCTTGTTTGCCCGTTCGGTCCGGTGGTGGAAACCGGGTTCAGCTATTTCATATGTTGCCACCCGGGCCGGGAACGTGAAGAGCATATTCATGAGTTCATGTCCTGGGCGCGCAAAGAAGCCGCCGTCTTGTCTACGTTGAATGCAATGCGTGAACCTTCACCCGGCGTCGACATCCCCGTTGAAGTGGGCGGCTAGCGCCGTCAGTTCAGAGTTTCGCAGCTCGTGCCCGCCTTCATGGACGTCCGAAGTAACCTCAGCACCATGTTCAGAAAGCCAGTTCATAAGGCGTTCCGTCATCGGCCATGGCGTGATTGGGTCGCGTCGTCCGGCGGTCACCAGAACTTTCCGCCCCACCAGCTTAGGATGCGCGTTCGGTTCCCACGTGACCATCGGATGCAAAAGGCCAACCCGCTCGAACAGGTCCGGGCGTTTGAGAAAGACCGCCGCCAGGATGTTTGCCCCGTTCGAATAGCCGAAGCCATAGACCGGATGACCGGGATGCGATGCGCGATGGGCTTCGATGAACGCAATCATCTTGTCCGTCGCACGGGCAAGGTCCTCCATGTCATACACACCCTCGGCTGTGCGGCGGAAGAACCGAGCGGCCCCCATCTCTGAGACATCGCCGCGCGGTGATACGATCCCGGCGCCAGCGACGAGAGTGCCGGCCAATTCAACAAGCTGATGCTCATCCCCTCCGGTGCCATGAAAGGCAAAGACCAGCGGACGGGCGGGTTGCGGCGCGTGCACAAGCGCCTGATAGAGATCTTTGGACATTTCAACCTCTGAAATCATGATGCAAGTGGGGGCAGGAGACTTTCGATCTTGCTGCGATGTGGCTCGTAGCGGGTAGGCAACTTAAGCGCCTTACCCAGATGGGCCGTGTCTTCATCGCGGTCAAAACCGGGCTCGTTGGTAGCGATCTCAAACAGCACACCACCCGGCGTGCGGAAATAGATCGCCCAGAAATAGTCACGGTCGATAACCGGCGTGACCTGATAGCCTGTATCCAGCAAGGCCTGCCGAACACGCAGTTGCGCGGCGCGGTCGTCGACGGCAAAAGCGATATGATGAACGGACCCAGCGCCCTGACCAGCGGTCGGGGTACTTGACGGTAGCTGCTGCAGATCGATCGTGTCTGCAGCGTTGCCCCCTTCGATCACATAGCGAGTGACGTCACCTTCGGTTTCAGCCTTCTGGTATCCCATGAAGGTCAGCAGTTCACCCGTCGCATCGACATCCTTCAGAGAGAACCGAGCGCCCCGGAACCCAAGAATCCCGGCCTCATCGGGAACACCGCCCTGGGTCCAGGCTGTCCGACCCCGCGCATCAGACTCGACCAAGGCAAAGCTGTCGCCATCGGGGCCGTCGAAGGACAGACGCTTTTCTCCGAAGACCGTGCCATCGGCCAGCCCAGTCACGCCCTCAGATGCAAGACGTTGTTTCCAGAATTCGACACCACCTGTGGGGATGGCAAACTCTGTCACACCTACCTCACCGGCCCCTCTGCGTCCCTTTGGCATCTGACCAAAAGGAAAATAGGTCATTACCGAGCCCGGTGTTCCAACCTCGTCCCCGTAGTAGAGGTGATACACCTCAGGCGCATCGAAATTGACCGTCTTTTTCACCCGGCGCATGCCAAGTGTGTTGGTGAAGAAAGCGTTGTTGGTGCTGGCGTCTGCAGCCATCGATGTGACGTGGTGCAGCCCTTTGATATCTTTGATCATGTTCCGCTCCTTGGCGAGTGTTCCACTTGCATCAAAGATGGCGCATCGATTATTAAAGTGAATAGACAACTATGTGGCTTTATTATTGTCGAAAACGGAATTATTAAACTGAGATGATCGAGCTTAAGCCCATCCGCGTTCTGCGCGCCGTATCAGACCTGAAAAGCTTTTCTTTGGCCGCGCGCGAACTGGGCATCGCACCGGCATCAGCAACGCGCATCATAGCGCAGCTTGAGAGAGATCTGGGCACGCAGCTTCTGGTGCGTACGACTCGACAAGTTTCACTAACCAGCGCCGGAGCGACTGTCCTTGCGCAGTACAGACCGCTATTGGAGGGGTTTGAAAAGGTCACACGCAGTCTTCAACGGGCCAACCAACCTGACAAGGGCCATCTACGTCTGACCGCGCCGGTATCGCTGGGCGTCACGTTGCTGCCGCAAGTGATCTCGGGGTTTCGTCTCGCCTATCCGAATATTTCAGTCGAGATCAACTTCACCGACACCCTACTTGATGTGATTGAGGAAAACTGCGACCTCGCTGTACGTGTATCGGGCCCGCCTACCGACAAGTCGACAATTTGGCGCAAACTTTGCGAAGTTCCGCGGCATATGATTGCTGCGCCGTCTCTGTTTGAACGCATCCCGAGGCCTGATCATCCGCGCGATCTGAACCCAGACTTTCTGATGTCTTACAGCACGCAAGGTCGCGCTGAAACTTGGGACTTCTCCAATGCAGGTAGCAACGTTTCAATTCAAGCAGGCGGAAAGATAATCTCTAACAATGGAGACTTCCTCTACGCTCTTGCGGTCGCGGGAGAGGGCATATGTGTTCTACCGGATTTCATAACTGACAAGGGATTAGCTAGCGGACAAGTCGTGCAGGTGATGCCAAGCTGGTCTATCACGTCGTTATGGTTGACGCTGTACTACCCCCCATACGAACAACTCCCACCGATCGTTGGAACGTTTGCGGATTACTTTGAAAAATTCGTGCAAGACCACCCGAACCTGGAAACACAAGTTTGAAGCCATTTGGGCTGCAAATCGGCGCTGGTTCTCCTTAGGGCAAGTCAGATTGAACGACACTGTTTACGGGAGCATGAAATGGGGGTGCTTATGGCTGTACATGCCGCCGTTCATCGCAGGCGTCATTTCTAAATTAACCCCGTAAACGTCGATGCAATGAGTTGACATCTAACCACCTGCCTCAGATAGAGGGCAATCTTTGGTCTTTTTGGTCAGCGCGGCGGCTTTCGCAAGGTTTTCTTCGGTGGCGGCGCCGGCAAGGATCGGACGAAGCAAGGCAAAACCGAAGTTCTTGTCTTGTTCATAGACCAGAGGGTTCGGAAGCAGCGGACCGTTGTATCCCGGCAGCACCAGCATGTACCTTTCTCCCGCGCCGCGGTCCCGACCGTTGGAGCCGACGTCGTCCAGAGGGCTTTGCAATGCTTCCAAAATTGTGCTGAAGATTCCCATACCCTCTTCGGACGCAGGCATTTCAAAAACCATCGGGCCGTCTTCGATAGTCCAATAGCTGTGGAAGTAGGGCGTCGTGTTATTCGGTGTTGCAGTCTGGAAACGCCAATCCTAGGCTTGTGAATTATACCCGATGTCATTGGGACCAACCCCTGCATTGGCAAGTGCATCACGATAAAACTTAAAATTCATCAGTGGCATCGCCCAAACGGCTGCGTCGACAGCTCAATGATAAGTCATCCGCTCGGCAGTGGTGGCATTCGCTAGATCGAACTCACTTGATTGGGCGGTTGTCGCTGCAGCTAGGCCGAGCGCAAGTGCCTTTGCAATTGCGATGTCTTTCAAGCGCAACATGGAGGAGATCTTTCCGAAAGTGTCCAAATCTGATGAAGCTCTTTCCCTTTTTGGGCGATTTTGGAAGGGCTGCAAACAGGAATTTCCTATACTCGCAACGCAGTAAAATCGGCGAATTGGAGTGATCGCCATTTTCTACCACGAGGCGCACCTAACATAGCTGTTGCCAGCACTTAAACATGCAAAAATAAACATAAGTCTAGATTTGATGGGTCCTCCTATGCTCTCCTCAAGCGCTATAGGAGTAGGGGACTTCAAATGAAACGACTTCGCAGAATTAGACTGGTCTGGCTATTATTTTGGTGCGTTGCGGTGTCGTCGAATGGGTTTCCTGTTGTCGCTCAAGTCACTGAACCAGAGCAGGAAGTTGTTGTGCTGGAAAACAACAACTTGTTGGAAGAGGTGGTTGAAAAAACAATCCCTGCAGATGACTTGGAAATCCTACTCGTCCCGTTAACGGCTGAAGAGTTATCTGACGTCGCAGGTAGTTGGCAGGGTTACGTGCGATCGCAACTCGAAGACGTCGCGCAAATCAACCTTCAGCTTCGGTCAGCAAGCGGAGAGCAAGAGGCCAGCTTGCGGTCTCAATTGTCTTCCTTAAGTGAATCTGGATCAGATTTTCTGAACAACTACCGACTGGTGCTTGAAGCCTGGACTTTGAAAGGAGCAAAGGCGGAAGAGCTCGAGCCTCATACCGACTATATTCTCGCATTGAAAGCAGGCGCTCTTAAGACGACCGATCTTCAAACGCTTTTTCAGAACGCCTGGACTTGGCTGTTTTCCTGGGATGGCGGCGTTGGCGTGCTGATGGCCGCCCTGGGCGTTTTGTTGGCTGTCTGGGCCATGATGTTTATCGCAAGAATGGTGAGACGGATCACCGAACGCGGCCTCGGCAAAATTCCGACGATTTCCAGGATGCTCAAGCGGTTCATCGCCACAACGGTTTACTGGGTTGTTTTTGTGCTTGGCATCCTGGTCGTCTTAGCTCTCTTCGGAGTCAACGTCACACCGCTATTTGCGGTGCTTGGCGGTTTGTCATTTATTCTCGGCTTCGCTTTGCAGGAAACTTTGGGCAACCTTGCAAGCGGTTTGATGATCATGGTTCTCAAGCCGTTTGATACCGGCGACTATATTCAGGTCGGGGGTTCATCCGGTTTCGTGGACGAGATGTCAGTTGTTTCGACCAAGATCAGAACGTTCGATAACCAGATCATCGTGGTGCCAAACAGCAAGATTTGGGGGGATGTAATCACCAATGTGAGCGCATCTGAAGAACGTAGGGTCGATCTGGTTTTTGGCATCGCCTATTCGGACAACGCAGCCCAGGCAATTGACGTTCTGAAAGACTTGGTAGCCCAACATGCGCTGTGTCTGAAGACGCCGGAGCCGGAAGTTTTTGTGGGTGAGTTGGGTGACAACTCGGTCAATATCTTTTGCCGACCGTGGTCCAAATCAGACGACTATTGGACAGTCTATTGGGACCTAACGGGTCAGGCAAAAGAGCGGTTTGACGAAGAAGGTATTTCGATCCCGTTCCCACAACGGGATATTCACTTGATACCTGTGGAAGGAGCAAACTCATGAGAGCTTTTTCAGTTTGGTTCGTATCATTTCTTCTCTTGTGCAATGTCGCGTTTGCCCAGTCCGAGGAGATCCTCGTTGCACCCGAAGAAAGAGACGATCCCGAGTTCATAGCGCCGGTTGTTATCGACGGCTCGGAGTTATTCGTGGTTCGAGGATCGAGCGCGTTGCCTGCCATTGAAAGGGCGGCAAAAATTGAGGAACGAATTGCTCAGGTCGCAGATGCGTCTCAAAGCAACACGGTCCAGATGCAGATTTCGGATGCCGAGTTCGGAAAATTAATCCGCGCGGATGGACAAATGGTTACGATCACCACGCAAGCGGACGCTGAACACGAACAAATGGCCATTGAGGTTCTTGCTGGGCTTCAATCCGAAGCGATCGAGGCAGCAATCCTCCAATACCGAGAAGGTCGGTCCAATGAGGGCAGAGTGGGCAGTGCCATGGCGGCATTTGCTTGGACGGTAATCTTTGCTTTGGCTTCGTATGGGTTTTTTGCAAAACGTAAAAAGTTATTGAAATACATAAGAAAAATCTTGGAGAAGAGGGCGGAAGGCGTCGAGGAAGCCACCAAGTCCATCTTAAGGAGCAGGGCTATCGCGTCGATCATCGTCTATTCAATTCACATCTTGATGTGGGTCCTTTTTCTGTTCTTCTTCTACTACTATCTTTCTCTGGTCCTGCTTTCTTTCGCCGAAACACAGGGTATTGCTCAAATCCTTTTGAAGTACGTCAGTGAGCCCCTCATCAGCGTTGTCTTGGCAATTATGAGCTACATTCCAAACCTCATCATGCTCGCCATCATTGCCGCTGTCACAAGAATGGCCATTCGTGGCATCGATCTATTCTTTGAAAACCTCGAGAATGGTGCTTTCAAGATCAAGGACTTTGAAGACCATTGGATTGCACCTACAAAAATGCTGGTCAGGGCATTGATCATCGTGATCGCGCTCGTATTCGCTTACCCTTACATTCCAGGGTCTGATTCACGAGCTTTTCAGGGTCTGACCATTCTCGCAGGTATCATGGTTTCGCTCGGGTCAAACACGGTTGTTTCAAACATGATGGCGGGCCTGTTTGTTATCTACAGACGCAGTACTAATATTGGCGATCGCATTCAGGTTGGTGACAAGATAGGGGATGTCACCGAAATCAAGCTCATGGAAACACTCATCAAGTCGATAAAAAACGAGATGATTAGTATTCCAAACTCGCAATTGTTAAATTCCGAGGTTGTGAATTACTCGCGCAAAGTGGATGGGCGAGGACTGCTGGTTCACACGTCAGTCGGGATCGGATACGAGGAGCCTCCGAAGAAAATCAAAGCTATGTTGGTGGAGGCAGCTCTTCGAACTCAAGGCTTGAAAAAGTCGCCGGAGCCCTTTGTCCTTTGGACGCAACTGGCTGACTACGCGATCAATTATGAGATCAATGCCTATACGTCGCGTGGATCGAGCTTGCCCAAAATCTTGTCCGATCTTCGCGAGAATATAGTCGAAGTGTTCAATGAAAACGGAACACAGATCATGACACCGTCCTACATAGCAGATCCGCCTGAACCCAAAGTTTCGACAGAAGAATGGAACGGCAGGCTTGCTCATGAAGTTGAATAGGGTCTTTGACCAAACGACGATGCGTGATTCATATTAAATTCTAAAACCGCTATGTAATTATGTGTTAGTTGCTAAGGTAGTCCAATGAACGCGCTTACCAGAATCACCAGAGGGATACGAACGGCCTTTAAGGATGGCAGAGTGAAAGGCCTTTTGGCCTTCACGGTCGGAATGATTTTATGGGCCTCGGTCTTCTACCACTTTGTAGAAGGTTGGAGTTGGCTCGACTCAATCTACTTTTCTGTCGTTACAATTTCGACCGTAGGGTTTGGTGATTTTTCACCTGAAACCGCAGTGGGGAAAATCGTTACAATGTTTTACATCATTGTAGGGCTGGGCGTTTTTGTGACTGCTGCGACCACTGTGGCTGATACGATCTTATCCCAAGACGACAAGAAAACAGACGAATAAACTGTACCTGGTTTCGTCCAACCGAGTTTGTGCGCAGGCATAAGAACGCCAGCGCATTTCAAACCCTATTGCGGATTCACTTTTGTCTTCAAATTGATAGGTCATCACCTCAATCTCAAAAAAATATACATATAACGTTTTTTGAGTATAATATTCAGAAAACAAACCCAGGGGGATGGAATGGAAAAAACTCAGGACGCAAAGATTGTCGATCTAGCGATACGACTGCTGTTTCTCGGACTATTTCTCTATAGCGCATTGGTCATGGTGGCCCCGCTCGCAAGCGTGGTCATCTGGGCAACCATCCTTTGCGTGGCGCTCTATCCGGTGTTTGATTGGATGCAATCTAAATTGGGAGGGCGAAAGAAGCTTGCAGCGACGATCTTGGTTTTGTTGGGCCTTGTTCTGACCCTAGGGCCTGTCGCAACTGCGGTTTCCGGTGCTGCTGAACTAGGGTCCGAGTTTGCGGAACAGGCCGACAAAGGCGAAATAAAAATCCCTCCAGCACCCGAAGGTCTCAAGGAACTACCGGTAGTCGGCGGGAAAATTGCTGATGTTTGGGGCATGTTCGAGCGGAATCTGGACGGTGCGCTTGCAAAATACGGCACCCAAATTCTTGAAATCACCAAGTCTCTTTTTGGAAAGGTGTTGGGAATCGGAATTGGGCTTCTTGGCCTCGCTCTGTCGGTATTGATAATGGGGGCTCTGTTCAGTCCCGGACCAAGTATGGTTCAGGGCCTTCAGCGCTTTGCCAACCGTGTATTTGCACCGCGTGGTGGTGAATTCGTTACTCTGGCAGGCGCGACGATCCGAAATGTGACAAAAGGTGTAATTGGCGTTGCCGCCATTCAGGCCGTCGTCGTGTGGATATTGCTGGTTCTGTTTGGGATTGGCTCGGCCGCGACGCTGGCGTTTGTCTGCCTGATCCTTTCGATCATCCAGATTGGACCCGGTTTGGTGCTTATACCAGTGATCATTTATGCATGGAGCTCCATGTCCGGAGGTGCGGCTTTGATCTTCACCATACTGGCCATTCCCGTGACCATAATGGACAGCTTCCTGCGCCCCGTCTTTATCTCAAAAGGCCTTGAAACGCCGATGCTTGTGATCCTCATTGGGGTTCTGGGGGGTATGATGGCCTATGGCTTGATCGGCATTTTCATGGGACCTGTATTGTTTGCGGTCTTCTATGAGTTGTTCAAAGTCTGGATTGACGCACCGCCGGTTAGCGAAGACGCCGCTGAAGGAGCTGCAGAATGAGGAAGACGATCTGGTCGACATTAGCCGTCATTCTCATTTTTCTCGTCTGGTATCTGGTCGCTGACAGAAAGACACCGTTCACCGGAAATGCCAGAGTAAAGGCAGTGGCGACCCAGATCGTTCCGCAGGTCACTGGGACGGTGACCGAGGTTCTTGTTCAAAACGGTCAGGTGGTCTCGGCAGGGGATGTTCTGGTTCGGATTGATGCCAGACCGTACGAAATTGATCGTGACAAAGCCCAAGCCGATCTCGAGGCGGCCACTCAAGAGGTGGGAGCATCGTCAGCGGAAGTAAGCGCTGCGCAGGCGAAATTGGCGAGGGCGCAGAGTGATCTCGATACCATGCGCCTTCAGACAGAGCGCGTATTTGCGCTCGAAAAGAAGGGTTTGATTGCCGTCTCAAAGGCCGATGATGCGCGAGGGCAGTTGGCAGAATCTGAAGCAAATTTTGAGAACGCAAAAGCGGATCTGGAAAAAGCAAAGCAGAGGCTCGGTGACGACGGGGTTGAAAACCCGAAGATCCAGCGCGCGTTGGCTGCTTTGGCAGATTCGGAACTGAACCTTGAATGGACTGAACTGCGTGCTCCGGCAACAGGTGTCATCTCAAACTTGCTAATAGCCCCCGGTACGTATGCCCGATCCGGGCAAGATCTGTTGACGTTTCTGGATGCAACGGACGTCTGGATCGAAGCGTATTTTACCGAGAACAACCTGGGAAGGGCGTCGATAGGGTCTCCGGTTGATGTGGTGTTGGATATGCATCCCGGTAAGATTGTCCCTGGCGTCATTGAGAGCTTCAGTGCCGCTGTGTCTTTGAGTGGTGGTGACGAACCCGGGCAATTGGCAAGCGCACCAAGCACCAAGGGGTTCTTGCGAGAGCCTGAAAGGTTCCCGGTCAGGATCGTCTTACCTGGTTATGAAGCTGGAAGTGCTGAAGATGACCTTCGCTTTCAGCTGAACGGGCAGGCCGATGTGATTATGTATCTAAGTGACAACTCGTTACTGAACCTCGTAGGCCGTACCTATATCCGCGTGGTTTCAATTCTGTCCTATGCGTACTGAGGACCAGCGCTCCGTCGCCCGGCTTGCGCTGGGTGTGACCGGTGTCTTTTCGTTGGGCTTGTTTCTTGGTTGGCCACTCGCAGTCGTCGGGGCGGTATTCACTGCACTGTTTCTGCAAGCGCCTGCCGCATTGCCTTTGGCGGCGTTTGGCAAGCTGTTTGTCTTCTCGATTGGATTGATGTTCATTTCGTTCCTGGTGTCGTCAATCTTCTCACCATATCCTCTTGTGTTCCTCATCCTCGTGGCCATCGGAATAATCCTGTCTTTCGTTTGGTCCGTTTCTGGTGCCGGAGTATTGCCGGGAGTCATCGCTCTCATGGGGGCGTTGATGATCCCGAACTTGGTTCTGCAATCGCAGGATTTGGCCTTGGTGCTCGTGTACTGGATACCGCTGAATTTGTTTTTTGCAGGTTTCGTGTCGACACTGATGTTCGTGCTAATACCCGCTGAGCCTCCGACGGCCGCTCAGAAGAAAGCAGCAACGTCGTCAGACTTTGACCCACATCGCCGCATCGTCAGGATGTCACTTGTCACAGTTCCGTTTGCTATGGCGTTCTTTGTTTCCGGGGCATCCGCATTATTGGTTTTGTTTTTTGTCGCGCTGCTGAGCCAGCAACTCGCTGCGATGCCTGCGGCGGGCAAAACCGTAGCAAAAGCAATGCTGACGGCAAACCTTCTTGGGGCAGCAGTCTCTATCATTTGTTACGAAGTAAACGTAATAGCCCCGGTCATTCTCACTTCTATTCTGCTGTGTTTTTTCTTTTGCCTGGCCCTCGGAGCACTTGGAAAATCACAAGCCCCGCTCGCCGCTGCCGCTGGCTCTGCAATTACGACTGCTTTGATCGTCTACGGTGGGTCAATTGCGCCTTTTTCCGACGAAGCTGACGTAAAGAGTATTACGCGCGTTCTGCAAGTCGCCAGCGCTGCGATCTTCGTAATTGTTGCCTATGTCGTGGTTGACGAATTCTGGCCTGAAAAGAAACGTCAGCCTGCATCAGAGGCCTAAAGTGGAACCGTTAGACAATTCACTCCACAGAAGGTTTGAAGGTTTTGCTGTTCTAAGTCGCGTATCATGACACAGAATGCACACTTCAAGGATGCATCTAAACTCGGGAAGTTTACTTTCCGCTTTTTACGAATTGCCACCGGCCCGCTTCGCTTGCTGGCTACTCTGGACCTGAAAGTTGCCGTTCGTTCAAGATGCAGCCAAAGTTCAAAGCGAGCCCTTAGAAGACGGTCATTTTTTGACCGCAGGCATCCAATTTCGCCATTCTCGAACGAATGATATCTATAGGGAGCGTCATCATGAAGCGGTTTTCGCGAACATTCCTACTGTTGCTTTCTCTTCTAATTGGCACTGTCGCCTCAGCTCATGACAAGCCCAATATAGTCTTTATTTTTCTCGATAACTTTGGCTGGGGTGAGCCAGGGTTCAATGGTGGAGGAATAATTCGCGGCACCGCCACTCCGGAAATGGATGCTCTGGCCGCTGAGGGATTAAGGCTCACGAACTTCAACGTGGAAAGCCAATGCACGCCGTCCCGCGCTGCGACCATGACGGGACGGTATGGCATTCGGAGCGGAAACCATACAGTCCCACTTGGGGGTGGCGTTTACGGTCTGACTCTGTGGGAAATCACAATGGCCGAGATGCTCAAGGAAGCAGGATACAACACGGCCATGTACGGCAAGTGGCACCTTGGATGGACCGAAGGACGCTATCCAACCAACCAGGGATTCGACGAGTTTTACGGTGTTGAAACCACGGACGTTACAGTCTGGCGCACGCTTCCGGGATTTGCTGAAGCCAACATGGAAGAGCCTG
>NZ_JBQFVP010000021.1:0-63337 GCF_056539825.1 Ruegeria sp. B10 | reverse complement strand
TTAAGTACGACAAGCGTCGTTACAAACGGCGCAACCGGATCGAGATCATGTTCGGCAGGTTGAAGGATTGGCGGCCTGTGGCAACCCGCTACGACAGGTGCCCAAAGGTCTTCCTGTCAGCAATCGCCCTCGCAGCACTCGTTATCTATTGGCTATGAGGCCTAACCCTGGCGGTTCGACAAAACACGCTAGAATATCAGCAATATAGTCAAGTTCATTCGGAATTTAGATCATCTACCGACCACATATATTCCATTAACTAAATGATTAAATGGTCTAGGCTTCCCATTGGATGAATCGAAATTTTAGGAGAAGAACGTGCGATACGTTGCAAAAGGTATTTTGATTTGTTGCGCTGTCGCGTTTGTCGCAGTGTTTGCAGCTTGGCTTTTCCTGTCTTCTGCGTTGTTTTCCTCGGTCAGAACTACTTTCGTCGAAAATCTGATCTCTAAGAGACTTGGCCAGGAGGTTAGAATTGAAGATGAAGTGCGTCTTGGTATTGGTCGGCAATTGCAGGTGTCAGCGGCAGGGCTGGAACTACCCGGTTCTCGGAATGCTGGTGTGAACCTTGCGGCAATCGATGAGATTGAGTTTGAAGTTTCCGCACGCGACCTCTGGAACAGTAAAATGTCACTGAGTGGTCTTTCGCTCTCGGGTGTTCACCTGAACCTGATCACGGACAAAGATGGCATCGGAAACTGGCAGTCTATTTCCCAAACGGAAACTGAAGTCGGGAAACCTACAAAATCCCCGACACCGCTGTTGGCGGGAATTCTAACGGACCGCAAAATTGATCTGACTGATATCGCCATTCTTTATAAAAACAATTTAAACGGACTTGAGTTGGACCTGCAGCTTCCTGAGCTGCTCTTAAAGCGTGATACGGAAACTGATGTTGCGACGGCAGTCGGGGCCGGTTCGCTGAACGGAGAGAAGTTTGATCTGAACGCGACATTCCCCACGGAAGACCCGTTTCGGTTGGCGGTGAACTTCGAACAGACTTCGATTGTCGCCGAGGAAGTTCCTCAAGAGAACGGTCTGCAAGTGGCAACGACCGTAGAGATTGCCGAACTTGGCCAGCTTCTCGATATCCTGAAGCTGAGCCGCGTTTTGGAAGGCACAGGGAGTATTGGCGCAACGTTTACATCAGTCGACGGCGTAGCACGGATTGATGACCTATCTGTATTGGCGGAATTAGATGGCGGGCAAAGCCTTTCGCTGACGGGGCAGATCGGAGAATTGGGGAACCCGGAAGACGTATCGCTGACAACCCGAATTAGGTTGTACCCAGAAGATGCGGAACCAGCCCCAGCCGCCTCGCGATATGATCTTAAACTTATCGCAGTCGACATGGTTATCGACAGCGTACCCGGTCGGGTGCCGCAGCGACAAATGGTCATTAAGACCAACGGTTTCACGTTGGACACGTCCGGCGAAGGCCCGCCCCCGATTAAGTTCTCCGAGCTTTCCAAAACACCAGAAGGCGCCTTAAAAGTCGGAAACATCAACCTTAGAATTGGGAACCCAGCCGATCCGTTTATCATTTTGAACGGTTCGGTCGATGACGCGCTTCAGTTGCAAGGCATATCAGCAGAAGGCCTAATGGATATACCGGCAAGCAGTTTGATCTCGCCAGAATTGTTGGGACCAGACGACCAGCTTGGCAGGTTTTCCGGTGACTTCCATTTGAACGGCGACATCAATCAGCTTTCGCTGTCGAATTTGGATGGAAAGACAAGCGATACGGACCTCTGGAAACTTGAGGTGCATGGCACTGTCAAGAATGTTCTCAAATTCGAGGATCTGGATTTGGCAATTGATGTCGCAGTCCCATCCGGAGCGGACCTTTTGGAAGCCCTGTCGCTTGAACGCGTCGAAACCGGACAGGCACGCCTTGAAATCAACCTCGTTAGCGAAGGCACCAATTGGAACGCTAGTGCCAATGTTGAGGTCGCCGACTCTATTTTGCAGATTTTGGCCGATCTAGATGATGCAACAAGTGACCCGGTGCTGCAGGGTTCCATTGAGAGTGACCTGATAAAGATAGATCAGATCCGAACTATCGTTCAGGCTGCCGCACAGTTGCGGAAACTAGGCGGCCCAGAGCTGGAAGAGAAAGAAACTAAGAAAGAAGAGGAGGGCGACCAAGGTGCGTTAAGAGATGTAACGCTTAAACCTATCGGGCGCTCAATTCTCTTGTCTGGTATGGATATGGATGTCGACGTTGACCTTCGGCACATCGAAGGAGCCCAGGGCATCAGCAGTTTGCAGAGCCAACTGACGCTCAACAAAAATGAGCTTAAGGCCGGACCTTTGAAGTTTGAATATGGAGGTGCTCATTTCGACGTCAGCGGGCAGATGGATCTTTCGAACGACACGCATCTACTCACGTTGACCGGCAAAGCGGGCGGTTGGCAGCTGGATGATATTCTTCACAACCTGAACTTCAAAAAAGGTGCGAGCGGTACGATCTATGCAGATTTTTCGGTGACCGGAGGAACCGATTCACCGAAGCATTTTGCAAACAGCATGAACGGCAATGCCACAGTTTCAATGCGTGATGGCTCGATCGAGACCCAGCTTTTGGATCTGGCAGGGCTAGGGGTGCTACCTTGGGTGTTTACCAAAGAGAAACAAAAGGTAGCTCCAATCGTATGCTTGCGTGCGCCGATTAGTATCTCAAATGGGAGTATTTCGACGAAACAAACCACATTGGAGACAGACCAGGTCCAAGTTGTCGTCTTTGGCGGTGTTGATGTGGCGGGCAAGGTTTTGGACCTAAATCTGCAGCCCCGTAAGATTGGCGAACCTCTGTCGAAGAGCCCTTGGCCCGTGACCTTGAAAGGCCCGCTAGCCAAACCGAAGATTAAAGTCAAAGACGGTCCGAAACGACTGAAACGATCGGATGGTGCAGACAAAATGCCGGAACAAAGAAAGCTATGCGTTCCGGATATATTGCAACTGCGGTAGTTGGGGAG
Organism: Ruegeria sp. B10; assembly: GCF_056539825.1. NCBI lineage: Bacteria > Pseudomonadati > Pseudomonadota > Alphaproteobacteria > Rhodobacterales > Roseobacteraceae > Ruegeria > Ruegeria sp. B10. Next base: position 60,359 of record NZ_JBQFVP010000021.1, on the reverse strand, counting down.
GCGATCAGTTGAAGTCAAGTCTAGGGTTCAGAAAGGCAGACTTTGCTTCCGAAGAGCAATTTCTGCTTTGGGCTCGGTGCAGACATTCAGTTAATTACGCCCAATGTCTGCAATGCGGACAAAGCTTCCGATAAGTCAGTTTGTCGGGATGTGTGACAACGGCCCAAACCGGACATACAAAGTGTAATCACATGCTACGTTGCAGCTGATCAAGAGCCGACGTTCGTACTAATCTCAGATTTTGGTCAACCTGAAATTCGGCTAATCCTACAAATCGTGCTCGAGATCTCTCGACTATTTAATGCAGCTACGCTGCTCCAGGATTGGACTTCAGCGGCCACTCTCAATTCCCACTGTATGTGTTGCACTCATCTGTTTACTCCTGAAGCCGAGCGTCACAAACGTAGTCGCTTAGGCCGGAGAAAAGGTAGATTTATATTCAGATTGGATTGAGTGTTAGGGTGCAGTCACAACAATGCACCCGCACCTTCAAGCAAAGGTGCTCTTGGATTTTGGGGGATCGAGTGATCGAATTTTACAAATCTATCTTGAGAACAACGGGACATCGTCAGGTGGTCAACATCTTGCTGTCTCTGGCCATTGCCGCTCTGGCGGCGTTTCCACTGAACTACCAGAAGGAAATCGTGAACGGTCTGACCGAAAAGAACATAAGCCCCGGAGGCTTGCTGTGGCTTGGTGCTGCTATGGGCGCGGTGATAACCCTCAGCCTCGCGCTGAAATGGGTGCTGGGGTATCTTTCGAGCGTCCTTGGCGAGGACATGATCCGCAAGCTGCGCAAGCGTATTTGCAATCTGTCTCGCGAAAACCCAGAGGGTTCCGAGAAAGTTGCCTATGGTGCCAAAGCAACAATGGTGTCGGCCGAAGCGGAACAAGTAGGAAAGTTCTCCGGTAGCGCCTTGTCTGAACCCATCGTACAAGCCGGAACCCTCGTTGTGATTGTTGGATATATTGCAGCCAATCAACCCTCTCTGGGGCTGATTGCAATCGGTATGATTATCCCTCAGGTGTTTATCGTTCTTCTCGTCCAGACGCGTGTAAACTCCCTTGTGTCAGACAGAGTTCACACATTACGCAAAGCCACAAACTGGCTTGTTGACCCTGATCGCTCGGCCACGGAGATCACTCCTAAATTTGACGAGATCTACGATACCCGCTCCCGGATATTCGTCTGGAAGCTGTCTTCGAAATTTGTACTCAGCGCCATTAACGGAGCCGGGACGGTGGGTGTTCTTGTCGTGGGCGGTTGGCAGGTCCTGGAAGGCAATACGGATGTCGGCACAGTCGTCGCCGCCACCGTAGGTTTGACACGTCTTCAGGGCCCAACGCGGCAGCTGATTGCCTTTTATCGACAGGTCAGTGCAACGGCTGTGAAGTTTGAACTGCTGCGGGAAGCAGGCGTGGATATGGCTGACGCGACCACCTGAAATTTGCACGCATGAATAGACGCCCTATCGTTTGAAGGGGGTAAAATAATGACGAATGAAGCCGGATTTGTGTTCGCTCTGATCGCCGTCGCGGGTGTGCTGATGGCAAGCAACCGTGTTCGCTATGACTTCGTTGCCTTGATAGTTGTTCTTGCGCTTGCCCTCAGCGGCACGCTGACGATTGGGGAGAGCCTATCGGGCTTTGGGAACAGCGTTGTGATCCTTGTCGCCTGCCTTCTTGTGCTGGGCGAAATGTTGGATAGAACCGGCGTTGCTCGCGCAGTTGGGGACGCCATCATGCGGCACGGTGGTCGTGGTGAAACTGGATTGCTGGTGCTCATAATGATCAGCACGGCGCTTCTGGGGAGCGTTATGAGCTCTACAGCCGTCGTCGCAATTTTCATACCGGTCATTCTGCGAATTGCTCAAGAAACGGCAAACGACAAGGCTCGTTTTTTGATGCCAATGTCCTATGCCGCGTTGATAAGTGGCATGCTGACCCTGATCGCCACGCCTCCGAACCTTGTCGTAAGTGATGAGTTGGTGGCGCAGGGATACCAACCTTTCGGTTTGTTTTCCTTTTTTCTGATCGGTGCGTCGGTTCTGGTTGTTGCAGTCCTGTTTGTTTTGTTTTGGGGTCGCTACCGGTTGAAGACCAAGTCTACCCCTGATGAGCAAGAGTTCGCAATTTCCGGAACGACGCTTGCAGGTATGTGGGAAACCTTTGGATTGGATGTACATTCCGCGACTTTCAGGGTCACTGGCAAGGTACTCTCAGAGGACGTTGACAAGCTGACGGGAAGTGGCACGGCAATACTCGTTCGACTGAGGCCTGGCGCCAAAGGAAAGTACCTTGCAGCCATGTTTCGTGAAGGTATGGAACTGCTACCGGGTGACATAGTTTTCATTCGAGGAGCCCAAGACGCACTGGCGGAGTTATCAACCAATGCGTTGTTTGCCAAAACTTTGGGTTTTCAGAAATCAAGCGCTGTTTGGATCGATCAGTTGGGTCTCGCGGATGTATTGATCCACCCCGAAGCTGCTGTGATTGGTCGACAAATGCATGATGCACCCGGGTTCGAAACCAAAGGGATTGAGATAGTTGGCCTGGTGAGAAACAGCGAGCCCGTCGAAAACCCCAATACTACAGTTTTGCAATCAGGCGATCGCCTTATGCTTGCCGGATCATGGGAAGACTTGGATCGTGCGGTTGAAAGGCATGATATGTTGGTGCTTCTGTCGTTCCCAAATGAGCGGACATCCGTCCCACCAGCAGCTAAGGGTTTTTGGGCTGCGATTGCCATCATGGTCACGATGGTTGCCCTGACGGTTTCAGAACTCGTCTCAATAACTACTGCAGTACTGATGGCCGCGGTAGCGGCAGTCTTGCTTCGCACTCTGTCCGCCGAAGACGCCTATCGCGCCGTAAAGCTTCCAAGCCTCGTTCTTATCGCCGGGATGTTGCCACTTGCTGACGCGCTGCAGGCTACGGGCGGATCGGACATAATCGTTGACCAACTGCTTTACCTTGTCGGAGAAGCCAGTCCGCGCGCAGTCATGGCGGCGATCTTTGTTTTAACGGCCCTATTGGGCTTAGTCCTATCCAATACTGCCTCTGCGGTACTTGTTGCGCCGATTGCTATTTCAGCCGCCGAAGCACTTGGGATTTCGCCATACCCAGTTGCGCTGTGTGTTCTGATCGCTGCATCCGCGTCTTTTTCGACTCCGATCTCAACACCTGTAGTCACATTGGTCGTTGCACCCGGGGGGTATAGTTTTGCTGACTTCCTCAAACTCGGTGTGCCGCTCACAATACTGACCGGCACTGTCGCGGTGATCATCGCTCCAATGCTGTTCCCTTATTAAAGGTTTCAGGCATCCTCTCCTCCCAAAGAACGAGAGATCAGGAAAACGATACGCAAAGAAATCGCTACAACAAGCAACTCAGCGGTTAGCGTCAAAAGTAGGGTCATGATGCTGACTGCATCGACCGCCGAAATCGTGTAGGGGCTGACACCAGTTTCAGCTGCGGATATCTGCAAGCCGACTTGAGGGTTGGCCAGCATTGTGACCAGAAGCGCAAATGCGGCTCCGAACAGTGACACGATTGTCAGAACAGCGCCGATCGTTCCGACCCAAACGCCGATCCACACGCGACTTTGAAGCCGGGCGGCTGACGGGTCATCTCCAGTCTCTTTCAGCTTTCGTCCCAAAGACAAATAATGCCAACACCAAAATGTGGTGAAAGCGGGCAGGATCAAACCCAAGAAGGACAACACGTTGCCCACGCCTGCGCCACCTCCGACAACGCCAAGGACAACGCTGCCCAGTACAACGACAATGATCAAAAAAACCAGCTGAACCCAGAAACCGATCTGGCCAAGCTTGACGAGCGCATCTGCGACGCGCCCGGTGTTTTCCCCATGCCAATTCGCGGATTCGCCTACCATATTGCAGTGCTCCCAACCTAAACCCTATGATTTCAAGAAGGTCGTCCACACTTTGGCTTGGCAACCGATCTCTATCAAAAATCACTGGCTATGCGCAGCGGCGAGCGCTTCGCGGAGTTTGTCTTCTTGTTCCTGCGATAGGGACGTCTGAAGTATCTTCGGGTCGTATTGTTCTATCTCGGCGATCACTTTGTCCGGTGTGGCCTTGGCGACAAGCAGAAACAGAGCCGATGAATTTGGCTGGATGGTCTCGCCCAGTTCTTTGATGAAATCATCATTGATGCCGTAGTCGGAAAGGGATCCGCCAAGCGCGCCCATTGCCGCCCCAGCCAAACCGCCCACGGCCATGCCCGCGAGTGGGTTGAGAACAAGAATACCAGCCAACATACCCACTATTGCACCGGTGCTCAGGCCGGTACTGGCGCCAATTCGGGTCATGTTCACTGACTGCTTAATGTGTATGTCTCCCTCTTCGGGCCGCACAACCACGCAGGCATCCAGCAGGTCGATCAATTCCTGTTTTTTGAGTTGTCGTAGTTTTGTCAAAACAGCATCTGCACTGTCGACACCATCAAATGAAAGAACAACAAGATCAGCCATCAAAGTCTCCTCGGGTGTTTTGGATTACATCGTCAAAATCGTATTGGAGTGTAAAAGTGGGTAACGCGGGTCCGAAAGGACCCGCGCAAAACATCATTCGATAACGACCTGACCAGTCACTGCCTGCAACGGCTCGGCCTCTGCTACCTCAGTTGGACCGGTACTTGTGCCAGGCAAAACTTCGAACAGAGGATCGAACTCAACCATGGCGCCAGCGAGTTTGATCAGAACGCTGACGTCACCATCAGCCGTCGCGCGACCGTCGGCCAGCAAATCCTCAAAATCAGCCTCTCCGGTCATAACAAGTTCCAGATCGGATCGGTTCAAGGTCAGAGTCAGATCTGGCTCATCGAAGGCGAAACCTTCGACATTTGTGAGTGTTGCCTTGGCCAGTTCGATCGCAAACATCTCACCATTGTCGGGCGTGCTGAGGTTCATCGCAAACTCGATGCCTTCGGCCTTGCGGCTGTCCATCTTGATCGCAAGGAAATCAAGGAAGAGCTCAGTCGACATCGCGCGTATCACCTCTGGGCTGGACGTGTCGGCCGTTTCACCGGTGGGGATGCCTGAGCGAAGTTCATAGGCACCGGACAGGAAGCTGTTCCGCAGGCCCGGGTTCTCTTGCTGGTAGCCAAGCTGTTCGTAAACGTCGGCTAACAAATCTTTTACTTCCTGATCTGATGGATCCGACAGGAACAGTTTGTTCAGAATCTCGGACGCTTCGAAATATTGCCCTGCATTGTGCAGTTCCAAACCCTTGGCCATAATTGGATCTTTGCCGCCCATCATCTCGACGTAAAGCGGAGCGGAAGCTTCTGGTTCTAACGGTATCAGGGTCGCGGGATTGCAATCCCAGAATCCAAGGAACCGCTGAACAACGCCGCGCGAATTGTGCTGAGGTGAGCCGTGATAGCCACGTGTATGCCATGTCTGCTGCAAACCCTGTGACGGTTCATAGTGGTGATGTATCTGGTTAATCGTCACGCCCTGATTGGCCAGATGCAGGGTCTGGTTATTCATATGGGCATAAAGGTCGCGCTGATCTCTCAGAACCTGCTGCACGCGGTCATTGCCCCAGCGCGGCCAATGGTGCGAAGCGAACATGACGTCTGCCTCTTGCCCGAACAGGAACAGGGCACGAGAGATGTATTTTGACCATCGAAGGGCATCACGTACCGGCGCGCCGCGCAATGTATAAATGTTGTGCAACGTGGCCGTCACGTTTTCTGCCATCCACAGGGCCTTCATGTCTGGGATGTAAGTATTCATCTCAGACGGCGCTTCAGTGTTAGGTGTGTTCTGGAAGATCATCCGCACGCCGTCGACTTCGAACTCTTCGATGTCGTCCTCGACAATCCGGGTTGGCGCGATCAGGCCAGTGGCACCTGCTGAAACGCGCTTGCCGAGACCCTGATTGACGAACCCATGCGGGGCCACGGGCAACAACAGACCATATTGGTAAAATAGCCGGCGGTTCATTGCGTTGCCCGCGAACACGTTTTCGGAAATTGTGTGTTCCATGAAATCGCGCGGAGCAATGATTTCGACATTCCCGGAATCGACGTCCTCCTGCGAAACGATGCCGCGAACTCCTGCCCAGTGATCGCCATGGGAATGTGAATAGATCACGGCTGTAATCGGCAACCCTTCGCCTTTGTGTTCCGAGAACAATTCCCATGCGGCTCGCGCCGTTTCGGCCGAAACCAGTGGGTCAATGGCGATCCAACCCGTTTTGCCGCGCACGAATGAGATGTCGGACAAATCAAACCCGCGCACCTGATAGATGCCGGGTATTACCTCGTACAGACCATAGTTCTGATTCAGCTTGCTGATACGCATCAATGACGGGTGGATACTGTCGTACTCGTCTTGCTCGTCGATGAAATCAAATGCACCCCGGTCCCAGGCAACATTCCCCGCATCCGCCATGATCTGTGGCTCCGGCATCTGGGCAATGAAACCCTTGGCAACTTCGTCAAAGTCCTGAGTGTCTGAGAAAGGCAGTGTTTTTTTCGCTTCGGCCAGGATTTTGAGCGTGTGCTCGGACGGTGCTTTTCCTTTAGGGTGAAAGTGGCCTTCTAATGGCGCGGCTGTCGATGTGGTTTGTGCTGCTGCTTCTTCCGACAAAAAAGTAGGACTTACCGCAAACGCGGCCCCAATTGCTGGAACAGTTTTCATGAAGTCGCGCCGATTAGGTGCCATCGTATTTCCCCCCTATTGATAAAATTGTCTGAAAAGCAGTGCCTCACATCCTAACATTTAAATGTCATTGTGGAACGATTAAGATTTAGGCAGTCTTGCGCGGCTCATTATCCAGCATGGCTCGCGGATGTATTGAATACCTGAGTGTTTTCTGAAGATTGGGCCGTCTTCAGTGAGCACGGCAACAAAGGACGCGATCTAAAAATAGGTGGATCACAGATCAGGGGGAAACACGATGGCAGCTACCTGCAATGCCTCTCTGTCGAGGCGAGATTTTATCAATCTGGCCGCTGCTGCTTCTCTTTGTTGCATCTCAAGTTGTGCCCCGTTCGACCGCAGTAGTTCGATCGGCGACATAAATTCTGAGCTCACAGCCGCGTTGGAACGGATACCTTCTTATGATGGCTCAGATCTGGTTCAGGTCGCCCGGGAGATTGAGGCGAATTCAACACTGATGATCCAGGCGCACGCGGCCTTTATTGAAGAATTCAACCGGTTGTCCGCCAACCGCTCTGTAAAACGTTCCAAGTTGGTAGCTGTTTCAGACAGATATGACACCGAACGCCGTTCGCAACGCGATAACCTGCTGGTATTGCAGGGGCAATTGCAGGCAGCAGTCCCGGAAGACTACTGGCCGGAAGTTGCTGAAATTTTGTACGAAAAGGCAGACTTAGTCGCTTTGGGAACCAGCTTGGAGTTATGATATGCCAGTAATTGCGACGATAACGGCGGTCACTTTCTTTTTGGACGGATCGTCTGATTTAGCACCATCATTTCTGGAGCCCAATACGCTGAGACCCGCCTTGGATAAGGCTATTTCGCCCGCAGACAGCGATGTCCGGACCGCGGCCTTGAAAATTGTGAGCGACTTGGAAGTTGCCGTTGATCGGTTCCGTGCCGCGGTCGAAGGTTCTGCGGACAATGCCATTCTCGGTTCCACGGACAAATCAGCATCGGCATCGTCCACAAGAGCCATTTTTAGTGAACTGGATCGGGAAAGAGATCGAGCGATAAGCGCGGTAATCGACTCACGTGATCAACTCGTTTCGCTTTTGGATCAGGAGACCTGGTCGCGAGTATTCGATGGGTAATGTCTATTGATAAAGGGGGCAATGTCCACCCTGTCGTCGCTGCAACGCTATCCATAAAGTCGGCGAATACGTTTGTTTGGTGAATTGGATGATGATGCATCCCATGAGGCGTGCTCAAAGTGCTTGCAGACGATGCCGCTACTTTTTGTCTTTTTCCTTTTTTTGGTCATTTGAGGGCGCTCGCCAAAATGAGGCCGCGCCCCAAATCACCAGAACAACCGTAACTATGCCACCCACAATAAATTCCATATCAAGATGATAGCCACACGAGCTTGTTGGCGCAACTTTTCAACACCGCGAAATAGACAAAGGGACGTTCAGCCTTCCCTTTCAATTTCGGACAAACCCTCTGCATTGTCCATTTTGGGTCAAGTTTTTAAGGGCGTTGCGGATACCAAAAAAGAACTACCTCTCAGACCGCTCGCTTGGACGTTCGGGTGTAAGGCTAAGCTTGGCTGCCTACAGGTAAGGGGAAAGTAGCCGGGCGAAACCGTTGCGCAATTTGGCTAAAAGCGGGAGATCATTGATCTCTTCGAGGCTGATTTCTCGAGCGCCAAGTGCTTTTGAGTCAAGTATGGCATGGAGTTCTTCCGACAGCTCTCGATGATAGCATTCAACATTGAACTCAAAATTCAATCGCAGGCTTCTGGGATCCCAATTTGTGCTTCCAACAAGAGCCCAAACGTCGTCCACGAGCATGAGTTTCGTGTGATCGAACGGTGGCTTGGTGAAGAAAACCCGGCAACCATGTTCCAAAATTTGCCCAATCTGCCCCATAGCTGCCCACTCGACAACCTTAACGTTGTTGTTGGATGGCAGGTAGATTTCGACCTTGATGCCACGGAGCGCCGCCACTGAAAGCGCTTCTATCAGCCGAGAATCTGGCAGGAAATAAGGGCTGACAATACGCACCCGTTCCCGCGCGGCCGACAGCGCTGCGAAAATGAGTTTGCTGAGCGTCTCGAAATCCTCGTCTGGTCCGTGCGAAATCCCCCGCGACCAGACTGTGCCATGGCGGGTAAGCTCTGGAAACCATGCCGGGCCGCTCAACTGCTCACCTGTAGTGAAGGCCCAGTCCGTGACAAACACTTGTTTGAAATGGCTTACAACCGGTCCCTCGAATTTGAAATGCAGGCATTGTGTCGGCGCCTCGGGATCGAGGTTCAGGCAATGCGCTTCACGAATATTGGTGCCGCCTGTGAAGCCAATGTAGCCATCCACAACAAGGATTTTTCTGTGATTTCTGAGGTTTGAAAAGCGGCGTGAGGAGAACCCGCTCGTAGGAAGAAAACTCGCGGCTTCAATGCCCACCTCTTCCAAACGAGTAATCATATTTTCTTTGCTGTAGCGCGCGCCAACGCAGTCGATAAGAACGCGCACTACCACGCCGCGATCCTTGGCGCGGACGAGCGCATTCAAGAATTCTTCTCCTGCTCGGTCGCTGTCAAAAATATAGCTCAACAATCCAACCGATAATTTGGCACTATCTATGGCAGCGATCATCTCCGGAAAGGCCTCATCACCATCTCGCAGGCAATCGACCGTGTTTCCCGGCAAGAGTGGCTTTGCGCTAAGAGCTTCCCCGGCACGGGCTAATCCGGCCAAGTGAGGTAGTTGGATATTAGCCTCTTCAAACAACACTCTCTCACTTTCCGAGAGAGAGAAACCTGGAATTCGGCGCATGGTGTCTGACAGGCCCATCCGTGTGCCAGCCCGGTTGATCCGATTGACGCCCAGTATGATGTACGCCAACGAGCCAACAAACGGCGCAAGCCAAGCAAGAGCTGACCAGCCAATCACCGCGCGCGTATCGCGCTTTCTCAGAACGGCATGCACAGTGACTCCGAAGGCTAAAGACACCTGCGCAAGCGCGACGAGAAATGCCCACAGGTAGACGAGGCTCAAAATACGATCCCCCAAATGCAGCTATACCACTTGAAGCCTCACACTATCTCTTTTGACTAACAAGGGTGCAGAAAGTTTGTTTTTGACATGCTTGGATCCAGCCGTTCTACCACTGGCGTCACGCTTGGCGCACCTCATAGGCCGTCTCCGAGCCTTACCAACGCCTGCTTAGCTCCATTCTGCGGACCTCGATGAACGGTGCAGCGAAGGTCTGCTTCCCGCCCAAAACGACAGATGCTGCGCCCATAACCTAAGTCGCCTTTGGGCTCGATGCAGACATCTGACAATAATCGTCGGATGTCCAAGGCGAGATCGTAAGCGGACATTCGTTGACGGGGACACTCTCCAGCACCGTGCCGTTCAAAGACTAGTGTCAGACTTTTCTCCTACACCTGATCTGACGATATCCATCTCATCTGAGAGATAGGGCTCTAGCAGTTCAAACGCCCGCGCTGCGCTGCCATCCAACCAGACCTCATAGTCACTAGGACGGAGTATGACTGGCATTCTCTGCGGATGTATCGGACGCACAATTTCATTCGCTGAGGTGGTTATCACTGTGTACGCTGGAACCTCTTCTCGCCCTTCTTTGCCTTCGTATCGCGATACTTGCCACATCCCGGCAAACGCAAATGGTGGGCGAACCCCGGAGCCCTTGAGCGCGAACCAGTGGTATGTGGCTGGATTGCGCCCTTGCGCCTCGCAGAACGAACTTGCAGGTACGAGACAACGGCGCTCTTCGAAGCTGTTCTTCAACAGCCCGCTCTTCAGGACCTTTTCGTCCCGCGCATTGTTCCAGGCATGAGGTTGCAGGATGGCACCAGTCTTTTTTGATTTCTTGGTCGTTCGAAACCCCCATGACAAAGACACGAGTTCACGCGCCCCGTCTTCGTCTTTCCTGACGATGGGCGCCATGTGCTTTGGGTAGATTGCTGGAAGTGGTTCCGCGTTTCCGAGCCTGTCTTTTTCTAAAGCGACGTCGAATAGCTGCCGCATCGCATCTGCCGGGGTCGTATTCGAATAGAGGTTACACATTAATCTGCCTCACTTACCTCAGCCTCTCGGATAAATAGGTGGCGAACAACAGTTCAGCCCACGATGACGGAAGCCACGGCTACGCTAATCCTGAATGCATTTGTACGGCATCCCTAGGAAATTTGAGAGAGAGACATAAATCCGGCCTTACCTGGTGCGTCTATAGAGAGCGCAAATGATCGCAATTTGGCATCCATTATGCTATACAAAAGATATACTTATCTCTTGGTACCTTCACCTTCTGAGAACAGAGGAGTCCACTGTGCCAACACCTCTCTTCAAGCCTGGTCATTCCGGTAATCCGGGTGGGCGACCCAAGCTGGACCCCGAGACAAGAAAGTTGATCCAGTCGAACGGCGAGATCGCTGTGAAACGCATGAACGATCTTTTGTCGATGGATGAGCTCTTCAATCGCATAGATGGGAACGGCGAATTTGTATCGGGAAAACTCTCTGGCAAGGAACAAATCGCCTTGTTGGCCTTAGCGCAGGACCGAGCCTTCGGACGCGCTGATGGCGTTAGCATCACACACACCCACAGCGGAACTGTCGGCATGAGCGTCAATCCAACAAAGCGGCTCAAAGACATCAGCGACCGCCTTCCAGAAAGATTGGCTCAGCAGAAGGTGATTGAGCCAAAACTGGATGACGTCGAGTAGTCTCCAACCATCTCTTAGGGGCTGCCTGGTGCAGAGGTTTGGGTTTGCGCCCACAGGCCATGCGCCCGCGCACGTAAGCCGCCTCGATTTGACGACCCTATATTGTATCTGATAGACAACGTCCCCTTTTTCCAAAAAATTAGGAGGACCTGCAGATGTGGGTAGCATTCTCGACGCCCGAGGGTTCGGGCTTTTTCTCAGCCGTTGCAAAGGATAAGGACGGCAAGACCAGCGGGCCGCACATGGGGTCTCGCGTCTGTCTGCGGTTCCGCCGCGCTCAGGACGCCGAACTTCTGCGCGATTATGGTATGGACGGCGAAGTGATCGAAACACTAGGCGGCGACTATCGTTACCGGGCTTTCATTCCACGCAATCACCTCGTGACTGTGCTGATGAACCTGGGCGACCGAATGGCATACACCAATTTCAAGGACAGCATCCACGAGGATGACATAGCACTAGCAAACGCATGCCACGAGGCATGGGCAGTGTTCGGCGATTTACAGGATGGTGGACCGTATGGATTGTGGTGAAAACACCCTTTTTTCACCCAGAATGGTTGCCTCAAAGTTGCCTTGAGTAAAAAGCCCATGGACCCATCAAGTGGGCCGCACCATTTAAGCCTCTATTTTTGAAGGTAAACCAGTGGCGGACCGAGGAGGATTCGAACCCCCGACCCCTTGATTCGTAGTCAAGTACTCTATCCAGCTGAGCTATCGGTCCGCGTTGGTGAAGCGGTGTTTAGACCCGGTGCGGGGGACGTGCAAGCCGATTCTGCAAAAAATCTTCAAAAAGTTAGATCGCCGCGTGGGAGGCTTATTTCAAAGGTTGTACCGGTGGGTCCGGTCTCTTTCAACACAAGATCTCCACCATGTCCGCGCACCAGTTCCTGTGAAATCGCAAGTCCAAGGCCCGAGCCGCCTTTGCGCACGCCACCTTGGAATGGCGTGAACAGATTCTCACGGGCTTTGGGTGGCAGGCCGGGGCCGGTATCGCGGATTTCGATGCACCAGCTGGCCTCCATGGCGCAGCCGGTGACAGTGACGCGCCCGGGTTTACCCGAGGCAACCAGAGCCTGCCGGGCGTTGCGCACGAGGTTCATGATCACGCGGAACAGTTGCTCCGGATCCGCGCGCACGACCAGATCCTCCGGCACTTCGTTCATGATTTCGACGCAGGCATCAGCAACGGCGAGCTGCTCGCTTGCGGCAACATCTTCGGCGATGTCGCGGACGCGCACCATGGTCAGGGTCGGCGCAGGCTCTTCCGCGCGGCCAAAGGCAAGGGTACTTTCACACAGCGAAACCGCACGCGTGATCGAGTTGACCAGCTTGGGGGCCATCCGGCGGACAAGGGGGTCATCGCTGGCTTCGATCCGATCCGTAAACAACTGCGCCGAGGTCAGGATATTGCGCAGGTCATGGCTGACCTTGGCGACAGCGCCACCCAGTTGCGCCAGGCGCTCACGCTGTTTTAGCGCCTGCGTCAGGTCGGTCTGCAACATCTTCAAGGCCTCCTCCGCCTCACGCAGTTCGGTGACCTTGGAGTTGGGAGTGATAATGCCGCGCGCATCCTCGGGCGCGCTGGCATAGCGTTGCATATAGCCGACAACGCTTTTGATCGGACGCACCAGCACGACGCGCACCGCAAGGAACAGGAAGAAGGCCGTAATGATCGAAATAACGAAAGACAGCCCCAGAATGCGCAGCCCATAGTCCACCATCGCCATGCGCAAAGGCATGCTATCAATAGTGACCTCGATCAGTAGACCGGCCCCTTTGACTGGCTCGCCGATCACGCGGATGACTTCATTCTCGGTGGTGAAAATCCGGTTCATTGCGTCGCGGATCAGGATCCACGGGCCAGCATCGCGCAGGTCATAGGTGTTGGTGATCTGTTCCGGGATCGGCGATGACAGCATCAGCTGCCGCACCTCATCGCGCCGCAGGACAACGTTGTAGACACCCGCATTTGCCAGTAGCTCGGCCTCAAGATCATCAGCGAGCATATCATCAGCCAGCAACGCCAAAGACGCGATCTGCGCGCGTTCCAGCCGGTTCAGCAGGAAGTCTTCTCGGAAACGCGCGATGGACGGCACAAAGATCAGGACCTCGGCCAACATCACGAAGACCGTCGTCAGGATCAGAAATCGGCCGGACAGCGAGTTCAATTGGCGCTCCTCTTCCGGTCAGGGGATCCAGCGTTGCACGAACCTGACCACGCGTTTAACCGTCTGATTCTCAAACAGCCTTGGCGAGAAATAAGCCCCCGCCACACGTTTGTTAAGTTCTCCGATCGTCGGATAGGGCGAAACCATCGCGGCGATCTGCCCCATCTTGAGGTTATTGGCCAGCGCAAGGGACCACAAGTTGATCAACTCTCCGGCCTGATGACCGACAATTGTCGCGCCTATGGGGCGTCCTTTCACGACCATGACCTTGATAAAGCCCTTTGTCTTACGCTCGGATATGGCGCGGTCATTGTGGTGGTAGTCGAAACGAGCAACCTCCATCGCATCGCCATGCTGTTCACGGGCCTGCGCCTCGGTCAAGCCAACTTGAGCCAGTTCGGGGTCCGTATAGGTGGCCCAAGGGATATGAGCGGTTTTCGCCTTTGACGGCAGACCAAATAGGGCTGAGCGGATGATGATGCCCGCGTGGTACCCCGCCACATGGGTGAATTGCAGACCACCCGCCACATCGCCGATGGCATAGACCCTGCGGTTGGTCGTGCGCAGGGCATCATCCACCTTGATCCCGGTGCGCGTGCGGTCGATGCCAGCGGCCTCAAGATTCAGGCGTTCGACATTGGCCTTGCGTCCGGCTGCCATCAGAAGATGGGTCCCCTCAAAGATGTCTCCGTTCTGGGTGACAACTTCGACCGCGCCAGCCGAGCCTCGGATTTGCGCGACCATGGCTTGTTCTTGAATGTCGACGCCTTCGGACCGAAGGGTTTCGAGAACAAGGGCTGCAGCCTCGGGGTCATCCTTGCCCAGCGCCTTTGCGCCTTCGATCACGGTCACCTTGCAGCCAAGCCGAATATGGGCCTGCGCCATCTCCATCCCGATGGGGCCGCCGCCGATAATCAACAGGTGGTCGGGCTTGTTCTTCAGATCAAAGATGGTTTCATTCGTGTAGAACGGCACCGAGTCCAGCCCCGGGATCGGCGGCACAAGCGGCGAAGACCCGGTGGCGATGACAACCCGCCGGGCGGTAATCACGTTCTCACCGGCCTGCACCTGTGTCGGGGACAGGAAGGTGCCAAATTCGCGGATCACCTTGACGCCGAAGCCCTCGAACCGCTCCTGGCTGTCCATCGGCTCGATCTGAGCGATGACGCCGTGCACGTGATCCTTGGCGGCGGCATAGTCCACCTGCGGCACAACATCGGCCACGCCAAAGGGCGCGGAATGGGCCTGCCCATAGGCCATCTTGCCACTGGCGATCAGGGCCTTGGATGGGACACAGCCAAAGTTCAGGCAATCCCCGCCCATCTTGTGACCTTCCAGCAGGATCACATCGGCCCCCATCTGCGCGGCCCCTGCCGCAACCGACAAACCGCCCGACCCGGCGCCGATGACCAGGATATCTGTTTTCAGCTCTTTCATGGAATTCAGGCGTCCTTTTTCCCGCGCAGGGCTTTGATCAGAATGGGCAGAGCGGCCAATACGCACAAGCCTATGATCGGACCGATAACAAAGGGTTCCCAAAGCAGCGAAACATCAGGCGTTTCGCCGCGATCAAAGACACCGCCCAGGCCAACGCCGATCCAGGTGTAGACAATCCCGCCCGGAATGATGCCAAGCGCCGTGGTGAACAGGAAGTTGCGGAATTTCACGCCCACCAGAGCCGGCACCAGATTGGCCACAAAGAAAGGAACCACGGGCACAAGACGCAGCAGGAACAGGACCGAGATCTCATTCTCGCGCAGGCCGTCCTTGAGTTTCTTGATGGTCCCTTCCGAGGATTCGAGCCGCGCCGTCAGCGACTCCCCCAAGCCCCAGCGCGCGGCCAGAAAGATGGCGGATGCGCCGATCGTGGCCGCGAACACGTTGAACGCGGTGCCTGCAAACAGGCCGAACAGGAAACCTCCGGTCATCGAGGCGACGGCGGCCCCGGGCAGGGAAAACGCTACGATCACGATATAGATCCCAACGAAAGCCGCGGCCATGGCCCAGTAGTACTCATCCCGCCAGGCCAAGAGGGCCTCGCGATTGTCGCGCAGGGTTTCAAAACTCAGGAAGTCGCCAAGGGTGAAGAACCCCACCGCGGCAACGGTCAGGATCACAAGCAATGGAATATGGCGCGCAAACCCGCTGCGCGGTGCCTGGGTCGTTTCGCTCATCTGGCTGTCCGGCTTTGATTGTTTCATTCTGACCTCAACATGCGCTTCCCTGTGGTCCGACAACAGGCCCCTCACGCGGCCTTGAACTCTGTGGCCGGGAATGTGAGGGTTCGGGGCGCAAAAAACCGGATTCTGAAATCTTTTGATCGGCCAGGTTACAGAATTGTTGCAAAAGGCGCGAAAACCCGTGCCTTGGGGTTTGACTTACCCCCCGCTTGGCAGTAGAGGACGAGCTTCGAACACTCGGGCCAGGCGAATCCGCGCCGCACCCACCGCTATAGATTGGAGACGGAGCGATGAAACGCACCTATCAGCCTTCGAACCTGGTTCGCAAACGCCGCCACGGTTTCCGCGCGCGCATGGCCACCAAAGCCGGCCGCAAAATCCTGAACGCGCGCCGTGCACGCGGCCGCAAATCGCTGAGCGCGTAAACCGCCTCACCGATCAGGTTATGAACATGACGCCGCCGGAGGCCCCTGAGGATGGTATCAGCCAACCGAGGGTCAAGCCCCCGGCGGCGTCCGTTTGCGCGCCCAAACCTCTGACCATTCTCAAGAATCGTTCTGATTTCCTGAAAGCAGCGCGGGCGCGTCGACAAGGCACATCCTCGATGATGGTGCAGGCGCGCAGGCGCGCTTCGGACGAGGGCGCAGGCATTCGCGTTGGGTTTACGTGTTCCAAAAAGGTCGGCAATGCGGTGGCCCGCAACCGCGCCAAGCGCCGCCTGCGCGAAGCCGCCCGTGCCGTACTACCCAAGCAGGGGCATGAGGGCTGGGACTATGTCCTGATTGGCCGCGCCGAGGTCACCGCCGGGCGGGCGTTTGACGCCATGCTCGACGATCTGCGCTATGCACTGCGTAAGATCCACGCCCCTCGCAAATGACCTTGCTGGCGCGCATATTTGCCCTGCCCGTGCGCGCATACCGGTTGGTTTTCAGCCCCTGGGTCGGATTCAATTGTCGCTACCAACCGACGTGTTCGGCCTATGCACTGGAAGCGCTAGAGAAACATGGCGCGATCAAGGGCGCGTGGCTGGCCGCCCGTAGAATCGGGCGCTGCCACCCATTGGGCGGCACGGGGTATGACCCTGTGCCCGAGAAATCCGAAGACGATTAGACCAGCGCCAGATTCCCTCGGGTCGTAAACCCTCGGGTCGGGATGACTTCACGATCCAACTTCCCGAGCAGAGTGTGATGCAAATCCTCGTAGAACCGGGGCGAATCGAAATACCAGCTGTGGCTGGCGGATGGCCCATCCGGGTAATCCGCGCGATTGTCATTGAAGAACTTGCCGCAATAGAGGTTAACCGCCTTTTCAGGGTGGTCCGAGGGCATACCCACGCGCCCTAATCTGCGCGAAACGCCAACGCGCTTGACCTCAGAGATAGAAAGAACCTCATCAAACGGGCTGTAGTAGCAGGTTAGCCTCGCACACCGCCGCATCAGGGATGAGGTCTTGGCGCTACCCTCCCGGAAAGACTTGGCCGAAACATCCGCCGCAACAAAGGCGATCTGGCTGGTGGTCCAGCTGTGCTGCGCGATCTCATGGTCGTCATCGGCATAGTCCATGGCCTCGCGCACCAGAAACGTCCCCATTGAATGCGCCAGAACATGAACATTATGGGGGCAATCCGGGGTCTGCATTTTGGACAGGCGTCTGATCCCGTCATTGAACAGCTTATCTGCCGAGCGCCGAGCATCGGCCCTGTCCGAGCTATAGCCTAAGACCGACCCATCGCTTGGCCAGTCAAAGCTGACGATCACACCTTTGAACCCATGGGCCTCAAGCCCTTTCCGGATCTTGCGGTGCCGTTCCAACTTCTCGAACTGCTCGGTGTTGAAGCCATGCACGAAAAAGACGATGTGGCCCTGTTCATGATCCGTCGCCCCGGCGGCCCGGCTACACCTTGTCCAGCCAGTCCGAGATTCGGATTTCGTGTTTACGTGCTGGTGTCTTTACGTTGGACGGTATTGCCAGATAGCGCGCCTTGCCCAGTTTGTTTGAATAGGTATTGCCGCTGCGTCCGCGGACGGTAAAGAAATAGTCCATTTTAAACTCCGTTAGTAAATCCGCAGAGCATAGCACAGGCGGCGTTTTCCCCAAAAACTGGCCCGGGTTCACGACACCTTGCCCGCGCGCATCCTGCGCTGTAATCACGGCCCATGTTTGATGAAGCCGACGATATCCATCCGCTGTTTGCTGGCGCGCCCTCGACGACCGAGTTCAAGAAGCTGCGCAAACGCATCGTGCGCCAGACCCGTGAGGCGATCGAGCAGTACGGGATGATCGACCCGTCCGCCCATGATAAGGACGGCAAGCCGCCACGCTGGCTGGTCTGCCTGTCGGGCGGCAAAGACAGCTATACCCTGCTTGCTGTTCTCTATGAGCTGAAATGGCGCGGGTTGCTGCCAGTCGATTTGCTGGCCTGCAATCTGGATCAGGGACAGCCGGGCTTTCCCGCCACCGTCCTGCCCGAGTTTCTGGATCGGATGGGCGTTCCCCACCGGATCGAATATCAGGACACCTATTCCGTTGTGATGGACAAGGTCCCTCAAGGCCGGACCTATTGCGCCCTGTGTTCGCGCCTGCGTCGGGGCAACCTGTATCGCATCGCGCGGGAAGAGGGATGCTCGGCCGTGGTGCTGGGTCATCACCGCGATGACATTCTGGAAACCTTCTTCATGAACCTGTTCCACGGCGGGCGTCTGGCAACCATGCCCCCCAAACTGGTTAATGAGGAAGGCGACCTGTTCGTCTTCCGCCCGCTGGCCCATGTGGCCGAGGCCGATTGCGAGAAATTCGCCAAGGCAATGAACTACCCGATCATTCCCTGCGATCTGTGTGGCAGTCAGGATGGGTTGCAGCGCCAGCAGGTCAAACAGATTCTCGATCAATGGGAAAAGAACAGCCCCGGCCGCCGTCAGGTCATGTTCCGCGCCCTGACCAACGCCCGCCCCTCCCATTTGCTGGACCCAAAATTGTTCGACTTTTCAGGGCTTTCCTTGGATTTCAGCAAAAAAGACGAAAATTCTGCCGAAATTCCGCAGTTGCGTTAACGTCTGACTCAGACTGGTTTCCTACCGTTCACCTTGAGCCTTCGATGCCCAACGCCTGGAATAGTTATGCGGAACCTTCCTGATTTTGACCGTTTTCTGCGTCCTGTGACCTCTGCCCTCAGCGGGCCATCTGCGCTGGCCTTTCTGCCAGCGCTCAGCCTTGGCGCGTTTTGGCTGGGCGGCGAACGCGCGCTTGTCAGTGTGACGCTTGGGGTGCCGTTGATGTTCGCGGTGGCAGGGAGTGTGGACAGTCAGGCGAAAACGCATGCAGCGCAGGCAATCGGGGGTGTGCTGCTAAGTGATCAGTTCAATCTGGCCCTGTCAGAAAAGCTTGAAATCGCGCACCAGCAAGAGGCTGGTACAGCCTGCATCGCCATTGCAATCGACGGCTTTCCCGAGGTTGTGGATATTCACGGCCAGGCCGCCGCCGATCACATCCACCAGCAGTTCTCTAGCCGGGTTCTTTCGATGATCCGCGACGATGACATTGCGATGTTGGTCGGGGACGATGGTTTGATGATCGGGCTGCATCCGTCGCAACAGTTGGATCTCGAGGCTTGTATTCAGATGTCAGGGCGCATCCAGTCTGCGGTAGAAGAGCCGATCATGCTCAATGGAATCGGCCTCTACCTGACCTGTTCGATTGGGTTCAGCATGAGCAAAACAATTGCCGGCGATACGGTCTCGGACTGGAAAGCCGCCAGCACCGAGGCGCTGACCGAGGCACAACGCAGCGGGCCCTCGACGATTCGGGCCTATTCCTCCGAGACCCGGCGCAGGTCACTGATCCGCAGCAATCTGCGTAAAGAGTTCGAGGCGGCGCTGGATCATGGCGATATCCGCCCATGGTTCCAACCACAGGTATCCACGGATACCGGCCGCGTTACGGGTTTTGAGGCGCTGGCTCGATGGGAACATCCGCAGAAAGGCGTGCTAAGCCCACAAGTCTTCCTGCCCTTCGCCGAACAAGCCGACTTGATGGAGCGTTTGGGTCAGGCCATCCGGCACCACGCCTTCACCGCCATGCGGGCCTGGGACAGGGCGGGCGTTATTGTGCCGCGTATAGGCGTCAACTTCTCTTCGGATGAGCTGCGCGCACCGGGTTTGATCGACCGCCTCAAATGGGAGCTGGATCAATTCGATCTGACCCCCGACAGACTGACCGTCGAAGTGTTAGAGACCGTCTTTTCCCGCCGCCCCGACGACGTGATCACCCGCAATGTTACCGGCCTTGCAGCTTTGGGGTGCTGTATTGATCTGGATGATTTCGGCACCGGCCATGCCTCGATCGCGTCGATCAAGCGGTTCAATGTCACGCGGATCAAAATCGACCGCTCATTCGTTGCCAAATCCGATCAGGACCCCAGTCAGCAACAGATGGCCAGCGCCGTCCTGACCATGGCCGAACGCTTGAATCTGGAGACGCTGGCGGAAGGGGTCGAGACACCGGGGGAGCATGCCCTGATGGCCCAGCTTGGATGTGATCACGTGCAGGGCTTTGGTATCGGCAAGCCAATGCCGTTCGAAAAGACGCTGGACTGGATGGCCGCGCATAACGGCAAGATGAACGGGGTTCCGAAAATCGGACGCCAAACCGGCTGAATTCAGTGAAAGAGTGCCCCGGAATGCCACGGCGCGACGAATTTGCAGCCGATTCCGCTTGACCTTTGGGCCTGCACTCTGTTGAACCCTGCGGGTGTCTTTCACTGCTCAAGGTGGCTGTCCCAGATGGACGATCAGAACAAGAATCTCATCCTTGCAACCGCGCTCAGCTTTCTCGTGATCCTGGTCTGGTTCGTGTTGTTCCCTCCGCCGGAACCCACGCCCGGAACGGAACAGACCGAGATCGCAGCAACCGAAGGGTCAGAGATTCAAACGCCCAGCGCAAGCGGCACCGGAACGGTTGGCGAGTCAACCGCGACCGCGGAAGAGGCTCAGCCCGAAGAGCAGGCCCCGCGCGTTGCGATTGATACGCCCCGTCTGAAAGGCAGCCTGTCGCTGTCGGGCGGCCGCATTGATGAGCTGTTCCTGAAGGATTACAAAGTCTCGCTTGAGGAAGACGCACCGATCGTCGAACTTCTGGCCCCGGTCGGGTCGGATTCGGCCTACTACGCCCTCTATGGCTGGGCCCCCGGATCCGGTGTTAGCGGCACGGACGTTCCCGGCCCCAACACCCTTTGGACCCTTGAGCAGGGCGAGACATTGGGCGTGGACACCCCCATCACACTGGCGTGGGACAACGGCAATGGCCTGACCTTCCGCCGCACAGTCTCGGTGGACGAAAACTACATGTTCTCGGTGACCCAGTCGGTCGAAAACGCCACCGGCGCTGAGGTCAGTATGGCCCCCTACGGCATTCTGGCCCGCCATGGCATTGGCGAAGACGGCGATCTGCCGGGCCTCAAGAACTTCTTCATCCTGCATGAAGGGGTGATCGGCATGGCCGACGGGACTTTGACCGAGGTCGACTATGGCGATGTCCGCGACTTCGACATCGACCCGAACGAACGCGCTCAGGCCGAGGTCTATCAGGTCAAAGAGGACGGCTGGATCGGCTTCACCGATCACTACTGGATGACAACACTGATCCCCGAGCCCGGATCGGCCTTCAAAGCAGCCGCAAAATACGACTCGCGCCGCAAAATCTATCAGACCGAAACCGTACTTCCGACCCTGACAGTGGCTCCGGGTGCAACGGAAGAGGTCAGCACCCGCCTGTTCGCGGGCGCGAAGGAATGGGAAGCCATTCGGGAATACCAATCCGAAGGCGTTCAGAAGTTCATCGACAGCATCGACTGGGGTTGGTTCTTCTTCCTGACGAAACCGATCTTCTGGCTGCTGCATAACATCAACCTTCTGATCGGTAACATGGGTTGGTCCATCATCGGCCTGACGCTGATCATCAAGGCGATCCTGTTCCCGCTGGCGTTCAAATCCTACGTCTCGATGGCGAAGATGAAGGAGCTTCAGCCGCAGATGGAGGCCCTGAAAGAGGCGGCTGGCGACGACCGTCAAAAGATGCAGCAGGGCATGATGGAGCTGTACAAGAAGGAAAAGGTAAACCCCGCTGCGGGCTGTTTGCCGATCCTGATGCAGATCCCGATCTTCTTCTCGCTGTATAAGGTGATTTTCGTTACTATCGAACTGCGTCAGGCCCCGTGGTTTGGTCCTTTCCAGGACCTCAGCGCGCCGGACCCGACCTCGATCTACAACTTGTTTGGCTTGTTGCCTTGGGCCGCACCCGCGCCTGAAAGCTTCCTTGCGCTGATCTTTATCGGGATCCTGCCCCTGCTGTTGGGTATCTCGATGTGGCTGCAGCAAAAGCTGAACCCGGCACCAACCGATCCGACACAGGCGATGATCTTTGCCTGGATGCCGTGGGTCTTCATGTTCATGCTGGGCGGGTTTGCCAGCGGTCTGGTGGTTTACTGGATTGCCAACAACACCATCACCTTCACCCAGCAGTATCTGATCATGCGCAGCCAAGGGTATAAGCCGGACGTGTTCGGCAACATCAAATCCGGCTTCAAGCGCACGCCGAAAACGGACGGCAAATGAGCGGGCAGGTCTCAGCCATCTGGCGGCACCCGATCAAGAGCCATGGGCGTGAAGCCCTGACCGAGATCACTGTACTCCCCGGGCAGACCATGCCCGGGGATCGTGTTTGGGCCGTCGCGCATGAGGCTGCCAGGACCGACGGCTCGGAATGGGCACCCTGCGTAAATTTCAGCCGCGGTGCGAAGGCACCCAAGCTGATGGCGATCTCGGCTGAGACGCAGGGCGACCACGTGACCCTGCGCCACCCTGATCGTCCGGACCTGAGCTTTGCACCCGATACCCAACAGGACGTGTTTTTGGAGTGGGTCAAACCCCTGATGCCTGCGGATCGCGCCGCCTCCGCACGGATCGTGCGTGTGCCCGGTCGGGGCATGACCGACAGTGATTTCCCCTCAATCAGCCTGTGCAACATGGCCAGCCACCGCGCGGTCGAACAGAAGCTGGGTCGTGACCTGTCGCCTATCCGCTGGCGCGGCAATATCTGGTTCAATGGCCTGCCCTTGTGGGAGGAGTTTGATTGGCTCGGTCGCCAAGTTCAGATTGGACAGGCCGTGTTCCACGTGCGCGAACGGATCACGCGCTGTCTGGCAACCACTGCCAACCCCGATACGGGCGAGCGGGATGCAGACACGCTTGGTGCCCTGAACAGTTGGGACCATCAGGATTTCGGCGTCTACGCCGAGGTGATCCGAGGCGGTGAAATCCGCATTGACGACAAGGTTCAACTGCTATGAACACCCTGCCCTTCCCTCTTGCCGAAGATCCTGACGAGTTCGCGCTGGAGCGTGGGCGCAAGCTGTTTGCAGGTGAATCCGAGTTCGTCAAAGGCGTCGTCGCGATGAACGGCCTTCCCGCCCCTGACCGGCTTGAGGTCTGTTTTGCTGGACGCTCGAACGTGGGGAAATCCAGCCTGATCAACGCGCTGACCGGCACCAAAGGTCTGGCACGTGCCTCAAACACACCGGGCCGCACTCAAGAAATCAACTTTTTCACCCAAGGCCCTGAGCTGTATCTGGTGGACCTGCCCGGCTATGGTTACGCCAATGCTCCGGTCAAGGTAGTTGAGAAATGGCAGCGGCTGTTGAAGCAGTATCTCAGCGGGAGGCAAACCCTGCGTCGGGCCTTCGTTCTGATCGACTCACGCCATGGTGTGAAGCCTGTGGATGACGAGATCATGAAGCTGCTGGACACCAGCGCCGTGACCTTTCAATGCGTCATGACCAAAGCCGACAAGGTGAAGGCCAACGACCGCGAGAAAGTTCTGAACCAAATTCGTACAGCCCTGTCCAAACACCCTGCCGCCTACCCCGAGATCGTTCTGACATCCTCGGAAAAAGGGGATGGGGTGCCAACACTCCGCTCGATCATCGCCCATCTGGAATGACCCTGATCCTGCGCGTCTTTGGTGTTCTGACCCTGCTTGCACTGCTCGCGACCAGTGCAATTCCGCAGGGATGGATGCCAGCGCAAGGCAAAGACGGCAAGATCCTACTGGTGCTTTGCACCGGTGAGGGAACGGTCGAGCAATGGGTCGATCTGAACCCGGACGATCCAATCCATGATGAGCATGACACGCGCTCCATGTGCCCTTTTGCGGGGCTCACTGCGGATGCCAATTTGCCCGGGTTTGAGTTGATCATTCCGGCGGATTTCCAACTGCAGCCGCGCTGGGCTCATTCCGATTTCACCCATCGCAGTGCGGGGTTCTACGCCCGCTACGATGCGCGGGGACCACCCCGCTTCTCCTGAAACAGCGAAACCTTGTTTTTACCCTGCGCGTACCTGCGCGCGAGGGATGTCTGTATATGGAGATTAACAATGGCAATGGACAGCCAAACTTCGGGCGCGGCCCCGATGCAGAATACAACTGCGCAAAAATTCTACTTCGCCGCGTGGCGGTGGCATTTCTACGCCGGGATTTTCGTGATCCCGTTTCTAATCATCCTCGCCGTCACCGGTTTGATGATGATGTTCATAACCCAGTTTGACGGGCGCGATGGCGAGAAAATCGCCGTCACGGTTGAAGGCAAAGCCCTGCCCGTCTCGCAACAGGCCGAGGTCGCCTTGGCCGAGGTTCCCGGGCAGGTCGTCGAATGGATCGGCCCCAAGGCCGAGGATCTGGCCACCGTCTTCCGCATCAAAACCGATGCAGGCCAACGTTTGGTCGCGGTCGACCCTTACGCCGGTCAAGTTCTGGAAATCTGGGATCGCCGTGCCGGATGGTATGATCTGGCGGATAATATCCACTCGACCCTTCTGATCGGTACCACTGGCGACCGCATCCTTGAAATCGCGGCAGGCCTGAGCCTCGTTCTGGTGTTCACCGGTCTCTATCTATGGTGTCCGCGCGGCAATGCGATGGCGGGTTTTGTGCCCGATCTCAAGGCGCGAGGGCGCGCGTTGTGGAAGTCCCTGCACGCGGTGGTCGGCTTCTGGATGTCGCTTTTGCTGATCGTCTTCCTTGTCTCGGGCCTGTCCTGGGCCGGGGTCTGGGGCGGTATGATCGTTCAACCCTGGAGCAGCTTTCCAGCCGAGAAATGGGACAACGTACCCTTGTCGGATGAAACCCATGCCAGCATGAATCACGGTCATCAGAACGACGTGCCGTGGGCGCTAGAGCAAACACCCATGCCTGCCTCCGGCTCTGACGCCGGAATTGAGGGCGTGCTTGAGGGGACTGCAATCGATATCGACGCGCTGGTGGCTTTGGGGGCGGCATTGGAGATGAGCGGACGATTCCGAGTGGCCTATCCGGGTGGAGAAGATGGCGTCTGGACGCTCAATCGCGACAGCATGAGTAGCGACTCGACCGATCCGGTGAACGACCGAACTGTCCATGTCGACCAGTACACCGGCAAAATCCTGGCCGATGTACGGTATACGGACTATTCGCTGATGGGCAAATCCATGGCCGTGGGCATCCCGTTCCATATGGGGCTGATGGGTACGTGGAACTTCATTCTCAACGTGGTGTTCTGCCTATCGGTGATCTTCGTCTGCGTCTCGGGCGTGGTGATGTGGGTCAAACGCCGCCCGCAAAAGGCGCGTCGTCTGGCGGCTCCACCGATGCCTGCGGAATTGCCGTTGTGGAAGGGCGCGGTCCTGATCGGGCTGTTCACAGCTATGGCTTTCCCGCTGGTCGGGCTGACCCTGTTGGGTGTACTGGCCTTCGACCTGCTGATCCTCAGCAATATTCCCGCGATGAAACGCGCGATGAGCTGATCTGAACAGGGGTCGCGCCAACCCGGCGCGGCCCCATAGCCTGCATTTGCAGCGGTATGGTCTTGGCAGCCCGGTCCAAACGCCCTAACAGGGTGGATCAGAGGACTGACAGCCATGAAGACACGAGACATGAACCGGGACTGGATCGCCACCGCCGCAACCCTGAACAGCGCGTTGCCCTATTTGCAGCGCTATGATGGCGCGATTGTTGTCATCAAGCTGGGCGGCCACGCCATGGGCAGCGACGAGGCGATGGATAGCTTTGCCCGCGACGTCGTGCTAATGCGGCAGGTCGGGGTGAACCCGGTGATCGTGCATGGCGGTGGACCGATGATCAACGCGATGCTCAAACAGCTGGACATCCAGTCCGAGTTTGTGGGCGGCAAGCGCGTCACCGACAAAGCGACGGTCGAAGTGGTCGAGATGGTCCTGTCGGGCCTTGTGAACAAGCGGATCGTACAGGCGATCAACCGTCAGGGCGGCACCGCTGTGGGACTGTCGGGCAAGGACGCCAACCTGATGACTTGCGAACAGACCGATCCTTCGCTGGGCTTTGTGGGGTCTCCAGCGAAGATGGACCCCAAGGTTCTGCACGACCTGTTCTCGCATGACGTGATCCCGGTCATCGCACCGCTTGGTGCGGGCACGGAGGGGGAGACCTTTAACGTCAACGGCGACACCGCTGCGGGGGCTATCGCCTCGGCGCTGAAAGCGGATCGCCTGCTGCTGCTGACAGACGTCTCGGGCGTCAAGAACGCCGCTGGCGACGTGGTGACTGAGCTGAAGGCCGGTCAGATCCGCGAAATGACTCTGGAAGGGACCATTGCCGGTGGTATGATCCCCAAGACCGAAACCGCGCTGGATGCGCTGCATAGTGGAGTGCGTGCGGTGGTTATTCTGGACGGACGCGCGCCCAACGCGGTCCTGCTGGAGCTGTTCACCGAACACGGCGCCGGGTCGTTGATACGCCCCGACTAATACCAAACCGGAGGAGATATGACCCAACAGCCCGCCTCCTCTCACCACAATTATGACCGTGTCGAACACGCAGCGCGGCGGTTTGGGCTGATTGTCATGGGCGCGCTGCACCCGCGTCAGGTGCAAGCGAAACAATTGGATGGCGGTACGCTGATCCTTCTGGGCGCAGGGCCCGAGTTCTGGCCCCAATTGAAATCAGCGCCGGAATGGCAGGGCAAGGATCCGGTGGATCGCTGGTCACTCCGTGTGGTTGGGCAATTGGCACAGGACTTGGGTGCCGAGGCACATTTTCCCTTTGGCGGCCCTCCCTACGCGCCGTTCATTGACTGGGCGTTGAAGTCAGGGCGGACCTTCAGCAGCCCGGTGGGTGCGCTGGTACATGACCAGATGGGCATGATGATCTCACTGCGCGGCGCGCTTCATTTCGCCGATGAGTTTGCGATTCCCCAGGCAACCGCCCCTTCGCCCTGCACCTCATGCGCAGCGCCTTGCACGCAGACCTGCCCTGTGGGGGCGCTGAATGATCAGAGCTTCTACAATGTCGAGGCCTGCCACAACCACCTCGCAACGCCCGAGGGGCAGATCTGCATGACCGGAGGGTGCCTCGCGCGCCTCTCCTGCCCGGTCAGCGCCCGCGCGGGGCGCGACCCGGACCAATCCGCACATCATATGAGGGCTTTTCATCCGTCATGACACACACCCTGATCCTGACCCGCCACGCCAAGTCTAGCTGGGATGATCCCAACCTCAGTGATCATGAGCGACCACTGAACAAACGTGGGCGCGCCTCGGCCCCTGCGATCGGGTCTTGGCTCAAGAAAAACGGCTGGGTCCCGGATGAGCTTCTGAGCTCGAACTCGGTCCGAACGCGTGAGACCTGGGACCACATGGGTCTGAATGCTGAAAACGCCTACTACGCCTATGACCTCTATCTGGCGGGGCCGGATGCGATGCTGGCTGAGTTAAAGACGGCAACAGGCCGAACCGTGATGATGCTGGGTCACAACCCCGGGATTGCCCAATTCGCGGCTCAGCTTGTCGAAACCGCGCCTGAGCACGCACGGTTCCACGACTACCCGACCTGCGCCACAACGGTGATCCAGTTTGAGATCGACAAGTGGTCCGACATCCAGAAGCACAGAGGCAAGGTCTTGGGCTTCGCTATCCCGCGCGAGCTTCTGAAATAAAAAAGGCGGGGCAAAACCCCGCCTTTCCTTTGGTTTAACCTCGATCAGTGTCCGAGGATCTGGCTGAGGAACAGCTTGGTGCGTTCGCTCTTCGGGTTGTTGAAGAACTCTTCCGGTTCGTTCTGTTCCACGATCTGGCCGGCATCCATGAAGATAACGCGGTTGGCAACCTGACGCGCAAAGCCCATCTCGTGGGTCACACAGAGCATGGTCATGCCTTCTTCGGCCAGCTCAATCATGGTGTCGAGCACCTCTTTGATCATCTCCGGGTCAAGCGCCGATGTCGGTTCATCGAACAGCATGATCCGCGGCATCATGCAGAGCGAGCGGGCAATCGCCACACGCTGTTGCTGACCACCGGACAGCTGCCCGGGATACTTCAGCGCCTGATCGGGGATCTTCACCTTTTCAAGGAAATGCATCGCGCGCTCTTCAGCCTCTTTCTTGGGCGTCTTGCGCACCCAAATCGGGGCCAGCGTGCAGTTCTCCAGAATGGTCAAATGCGGGAACAGGTTGAAGTGCTGAAACACCATACCAACCTCGGACCGGATCTTGTCGATGTTTTTCAGGTCATTCGACAGTTCGATCCCGTCCACCACGATCTTGCCCTGCTGGTGTTCTTCCAGCGCGTTCAGGCAGCGGATCAGGGTGGATTTGCCCGAGCCGGACGGGCCCGCGATAACAATCCGCTCGCCTTGGTTGACGGTTAGATTGATGTCGCGCAGCACGTGAAACGAGCCGTACCACTTGTTCATTCCGCTAATGTCGATGGCGACCTCGTCGCTCACCTGCATCTTCGAGCGGTCGATTTCGCGGTCAATTGCAAGTTCAGACATGTGTTGAACTCCTTAGTGATGATCGGTGGCAAGGCGACGCTCGAGCCACTGAGAATATTGAGAGATGCCGTAGCAGACGACGAAGAACAGAAGCGCGGCAAAGCCCAGAAGTTCCCAATAGACGCCGTTCCATTCGGTTGACGCCAGGATGGGGCCCCGGATCATGCCCACCAGATCGAACATCGAAATGACCGAAACCAGTGTGGTGTCCTTGAACAGGCCAACGGCCACGTTCACGATACCAGGGATCGAAATCTTCAGAGCCTGCGGCAGGATGATCAGACGCATCGCCTGAGGGTAATCCAGACCAAGGCTGTCTGCTGCTTCATACTGTCCACGGGGAAGCGCTGCCAGACCGCCGCGGATCACCTCGGCGATGTAGGCGGCTGAGAACATGGTGATCATGATCACAACGCGCAGGAACAGGTCGACCGTGCTGTCAGGCGGGAAGAAGTAGGCCAGCATCACCGAAGCCACAAACAGCAGCGTGATCAGAGGCACGCCACGGATGAATTCGATGAAGATAACGCTCACCCACTTGATCAGCGGCATGTCGGACTGGCGGCCCAGTGCCAGGGCGATGCCCAGCGGAACCGACAGTGACACACAGGTGACACCCAGCATCATATTCAGCATGAAGCCACCAAGATCACGGCTGGGAACAGCTGTAAGCATCGCGTCTTCAGAAGCACCTTCCGGTATCAGCGCTCCGCCGACATTCCAAACGACAAGCGCCACAACGATGGCCCCGAAGAAGCCGGCCGCAAAGCTGTTCTTGCCGAATTTCTGGAAAACCGCGGCGCCCGCGACGCAACCCAGCAGAGCCACAAGCGGGACCAGAATGGTGCCACCCCAGATCAGCCAGAACGCAATGAACGGGTAGAGCGCCGTGAAGATCAGCATCTTGCGCGGCAGGTCGAAGAACAGCACCGGCGCAAAGGCCACCAGCATCAGCACAAAGGCCAGGTTAGGGCGCCAGTACGCGTCAACCGGGTATTTGAAGCCGTAGATCAGCTGAGGCCAGCGTTCGGTCAGAACCGCAAAACACGCGCCTGTCTTGCCACCCAGAATCTCACGACACTCTGCCAGCGAGTTCGCATTCCACACCCCGTTCAGAATCCACGGCAACGTGTTCTTCAGAAGGATGTAGATCAGGATCAGCGACAGAACCGTCAGGATGGTGTTGGCAACGCCAGAGAACAGGTTCTCACGCAGCCATTTGACCACGCCCGTCTCATTCGCCGGGGGCGGAGAGGGAGGGATGGTACCTTCGGCCACGAAAGCGATCGGATTGGTTGTTTGATCGGCCATGGCTCAGCGCTCCTTCAACTTGACGGATGCGTTGTAGACGTTCATCACCATCGAGATCACCAGCGAGGCGGTGAGGTAGAACAGCATCAGCAGCAGAACACATTCGATCGCACGACCGGTCTGGTTCAGGGTGATACCGCCCAACGTCGCGGTAATATCCGCGTAGCCCACGGCAATCGCCAGAGACGAGTTTTTGGTGATGTTGAGATACTGCGAAATCAGCGGCGGAATGATCACCCGCAGCGCTTGCGGCAGGATGACCAGATTCATGATCCGACCCTGACGCAGACCCAGAGCGGCCGCAGCTTCGGTCTGACCTTTTGAGATCGCCTGAATACCGGCACGCACGTTTTCCGCGATGAAGGCCCCGGTGTAGATCGACAAAGCAAACCACAAAGCGATCAGAGGACCACCGACCTTGATACCTCCACTGAAGTTAAAGCCCTTCAGCGCGGGAATGTCCCAGGTCAGGCCCATCAGAACCATCAGCAACGCAAACGGCACCAGCCAGACGCCCAGTTTCACCAGCAGCGTTCTGGGGCGTTCACCGGTCTCTTCCTGCTTCTTGGTCGCCCGCTTTTCGATCTCGCGCGAGGCGAACCATGATCCGACCAGACCGGCAATCACCAGCAGCCAGTTCAGAATGGTTGCACTGAACAGGCCATGCGCGAATTCCGGACGGGGGATATAGACCCCACGGTTGGTGAAGGCGAAGGCATCAAACAGCATGCTCGACGTCGGGTTGTCACCGCGGAACGCCCGCGGCCCCGGCAGAACGGCCGTCATGATCGTGAAGATGATGATGATCCAGATCAGAACCGGAATGTTGCGGAAGATCTCGACATAGACCGCCATCAGCTTTGAGACGAGCCAGTTGTTTGAGAGCCGCAGAACCCCGGCGATCACTCCGAATATCGTTGCGGTGATACAGGCCAGAAACGCCACGAGAAGCGTGTTCAAAAGCCCCACAACCGCAGCCCGCCCATGCGAGGACTGGCTGTCATATTCGATCAGACGCTGGTTGATGTCGTACCCGGCGGAATCGCCGAGGAATGTGTAGGATATGTTCAGGCCGGCAGCCCGAAGGTTCTGGATCAGGTTGTTGCCCAGATACCAAATGGATAGCGCAATAGCGATAGCCGCGATCACCTGAAAGGTCAGCGATCTGTAGCGGGTATCGTTTATGAGCATCGACAGCCGAAAATCAGCTTTCGGCGGGTCAGTCATAGTCGACATATTTTGGAATCCCCGTAGCTAGCGGACTTTGTTTTTATGGCGAGGTTGTCCCCGCTCGGCGTCCGTTCGCGTAAGCTTTAGTGAAAAAGGGCGCAGGATGTCCTGCGCCCTTTTCCGTGGATGTCTTAGCGGAAAGGCGGCGAGTACAGCAGGCCGCCTTCGGTCCACTGAGCGTTCAGGCCGCGTGCCAGACCGATCGGAGTTTCTTCACCGATGTTCTTGGCAAACACTTCACCATAGTTGCCGTCCGCCTTGATGGCGCGCATGGCCCACTGTGCGTCCAGACCCAGCATCTCGCCCAGGGTACCTTCGGTGCCCAGCAGACGGTTGACTTCCGGGTTGTCGGTGCCAGCTGCCAGCTCGTCGATGTTCGCCGAGGTTACGCCCAGCTCTTCAGCCGAAACCAGCGCGTTCAGGGTCCAGCGGACAACATCGCCCCACTCGTGGTCGCCGTGACGGACCAGCGGGCCCAGCGGCTCTTTCGAGATGATTTCGGGCAGCAGGACGTGGTCACTAGGGTTTTCGAACGTGGCGCGGGTTGCAGCCAGGCCCGAAGCGTCGGTGGTGTAAACGTCACATGCGCCAGCCAGGTACTGCTGCTGCGCTTCGGCGTTGGTTTCGATCGGAACCGGCTCGTAGCTGATGTTGTTGGCACGGAAGAAATCGGCCAGGTTCAGCTCGGTGGTGGTGCCGGTCTGGATGCAGACAGTCGCGCCGTCCAGTTCCTTGGCCGAGCTTACGCCCAGTGCCTTGGGAACCATGAAGCCTTGACCGTCATAGTAGTTCACACCGGTGAATTCGAACTTCAGGTCGACGTCGCGGCTGAAGGTCCATGTGGTGTTACGGGCCAGCATGTCGATCTCGCCCGAGGCCAGAGCGGTGAAGCGCGTCTTGCCGGTGGTCGGAACGAATTCAACTGCGTTTGCGTCACCCAGAACAGCGGCGGCAACGGCACGGCACAGCGATACGTCGAAGCCTTTCCATTCGCCATTCGCGTCAGGTGCAGCGAAGCCAACCAGACCGGTGGTCACACCACAGTTCAGAGTGCCGCGCGCCTTGACGTCGTCTACAGTTCCCGCCGCGGCAGCACCTGCGGCCAGACCGGCCACTGTTGCCGCGCCCAAGATTACGGATTTTTTCATTTTTACCTCTTCCTGATTTTCCGCCCCGGTAAGGGCGGCTCTGCCCGGCATAGTGGATGCCGGAAAGGTTACCCCAAAGGTGTCTCCCCTTTAGTGGGCTTGAGTTTGGTCGCATTCATAAACAAACGTCAAGGGTCGGATCAGGGAAAACGATGGGTCACCGCCTCTGTATTAGGCAGATGCGTAAAAAAACCAACGTTGGAAGGATCAAACAGAGAGATCGAAGAAGGTCTTAGCGTGCAAAAACGCAGCTTTCTTTGTTTCCGCCACGGCGTGGGCCTCATCATCATGGCCCCATTGTTCGATCTGCCAGGCCTCATCAAGTCGCGAAATGCGCCATATCTCGTCCGGTTCGCGCCAATCCTGCGCCGCAGCAAATCCCAGAATCAACGACCCCGACAAGCTGACCAAATCGTGGAAGGCCGCCAACTGAAACGCATCCAGCGCATGGACCTGCTGACGCAACTGCGCCAATGCCTCAGTCGATTGAGGCTGGTGCAGGACACCCGCTACGGGAATCAGTCGGGCTTGCAGGGTCTCGGCGGCCCAGTCCAACGCGGGATCCCAGTCTGCGGCCTGACGCTCTTGCAGCTCTTGTGGATGGGTTGCGCGATAGCACAGCAGATCAGAGTCACCATAGTCCGCCAGCATATCCGCTACTTCACCGTGCTGAATGCGCACCTTGTCGATCGCCGCATTGGCCGATCGGGTGAAGGGCATGGTGGTCGGGTCCACCTCTTTGTCTTGCGCATCCCATTCAGCGGCAACGGCTTCAGCCATCGCTTTGGTCGGCAGAATCAATGCCGCCTTGGCTGGCGTTTTGACCCGGCGGCTATCCAGTTCGACCGTGTAGCCGTCCTCGACCTCGACCGCAGTGCTGTTTGTCCAAAAGCGTTTCGGTTTCCAGTCGCTCATGTCTTCACTTCCAAAGAGTGGCCAGCGCATCCGGCAGCTGGTCGAATGTTTCAATCACACACGAGGCCGCACTTAGCGCAGCAGTGTCATGGTACCCCCACGACACCCCGATCCCGGTGACGCCTGCAGCGGCGGCCATGTCCATGTCAAAGCTGGTGTCCCCGATCATGACCGCATGCGCAGCCTCAACACCGGTTTCCGCCAGCGCAGTCTGAACCATCGAGGGATGAGGTTTTGAGGGGTGATGATCCGCCACCTGCCGGGTGACGAAGTAGCGCTCCAGCCCATGCGCTTCGATCAGCGCATCCAGACCGCGTTGCGATTTGCCCGTGGCGACGCCCA
This sequence comes from Ruegeria sp. B10, assembly GCF_056539825.1. NCBI lineage: Bacteria > Pseudomonadati > Pseudomonadota > Alphaproteobacteria > Rhodobacterales > Roseobacteraceae > Ruegeria > Ruegeria sp. B10. The sequence goes on along the minus strand of NZ_JBQFVP010000021.1, from coordinate 26,846 downwards.
GCAGAATCTCGGGCACTGCATGCAGGGCTTCGATCGCGTCGCGCGCGCCGGGATAAAGGGGGGAACTCGCGGCGCCGAGATCTAGCCGGTGCGCGTGATAGGCCCGTTTGTACCCTTCAACCAATTGCGCCTGAACCGTCGTCGACTGCTGTGGCACCAGTTGTGCAACGGCCAAAGGCAACGACAGGCCGACAATCGACAGAATAGCCTCGCGGCTTGGCACCTCGACCGAAGCGGCCTGAAAACTGGCCGTCATCGAATGGACGATGCTGCCCTGACTGTCGACCAATGTGCCATCCACATCGAACAGGACCAAACGCAGGGGTGCGCTCATTGCAGCTCCTCGAAGGGGTCGTCGGCAGCAAGGTTTTCGGTCCAACCAAACGTGTCCCAGCTGTGCTTCATGTGCTCGGGCAGAGGGGCCTCGACCGTGATCGGTTTCCGGGTCATCGGGTGCTGGAAAGACAAGCGCCGTGCGTGCAGGTGCAGCTTTTTGCTGATAATCCCGCCCAATTGCGCACCCCAGCCATCGCCGAGGTTTTCCTGACCCGAGCCACCGTATTTGCCGTCGCCAATGATCGGATGCCCAATCGCGGCCATGTGCGCGCGCAGCTGATGGGTGCGGCCCGTAATCGGCTCCATCGCGACCCAAGCGGCGCGGCCCGCAACACGGTAGAGCGTTGCGTAATGGGTATGCGCCCGCTTCGCCCCCGGCGTGCTGTCGATGTCGCCCAGATGGACGGGGATCATCTTTTCGCCCTCGCCCTGTTTGCCATGGCCCGAGGCCTTGACCAGACCGGTCTTGATCTCTCCCAGATAAGGCGTCGGCACACCGGCGACCAGCGCCCAATAGATCTTGCGTGTATCGCGGTGGCGGAAGGCAGCAGTCAGCCCCTTAGCAGCCTCTCGCGTGCGGGCCAGCAACAGAACGCCCGAGGTGTCCTTATCCAGCCGATGGACCAGCCGCGGGTTCTCATCATAGCCAAAGCGTAGAGCCTCAGACAGGCTGTCGACGTGGCGGGCCTGACCGCTGCCGCCCTGCACCGGCAGGCCGTGCGGCTTGTTGAGCGCGAGCACTTGATCGTCGCGATAGATCACGCAGGACTGGATCATTTTTGCATCCGCCTCGGACACGCTGCGCTTCACCTCGGCCGGTTTGTGGTCGGCGTCCGGCAGCGGGGGAACGCGGACGACCTGCCCTACCTCCAGCCGGGTCGAGGCCTTGGCGCGGCTGCCATCTACGCGCAGCTCACCCTTGCGGCACATCTTTTCGATCCGCCCCTGGCTGACATGCGGAAACAGGCGGCGCAGCCAGCGATCCACACGCTGGTCCCCGTCACCTTCTGCGACCGTAATCATTTGCACGCCACTCATGCCATCGCCCCTTGTCCCGCGCGGCCGATCCGCTCGGAGTATCCTGTTGCCACTGCCTTAGAAAACATGCGCGTCTGTGGCCTGCAACGGGTCGAGAGTCAAGCAATCGTAGGTGTTTCAGATGTTCAAGAAATCCCCATGTCGCCCGGCCCCGTCTCGGAACCGCCCTGCGCCTGCGGTCCCCTCGCGCCGGATCGCCTCTAGACCGTTGGCCCATTCAACCTTAAGCCCATCGCGCACCGACATCCCACGCGTTTCGATGATCGAGCGTCGGTCGGCCCGCACAGCCTCCTGCGGGAAACGGGCGACGTCGCAGGCCATGGCCTCGGCGGCGGCCCGCGCTTCTCCATGCGGCACGACTTTCTCTGCCAACCCGATCCGATAGCACTCCTCAGCCTCGACCTTGCGCCCGGTCAGAGCGATCTCAAGTGCTTTGCCCTGCCCAACCAAGCGCGGCAAGCGAACTGTGCCGCCGTCCATCAGAGTAATCCCCCATCGGCGACAAAAAACCCCAAGGTAAGCCGTCTCAGCCATCACCCGTATGTCGCACCACAAGGCCAACTCCATCCCGCCGGCGACGGCTGCACCGTCGATTGCTCCGATGACTGGCTTTGACAATTCCAACCGAGATGGCCCCATTGGCCCGAGCGTCGAGGTGGCCGATCCAATCGGAAAGCTGTGTTTCTCGTAATAGGCCTCACCCAATTCAGGGTCCGACAGACTGGCGGCCAGCTTCAGGTCCCACCCGGCACAGAAATTGCCCCCCTTCCCCCAGAAAACGGCAACCTTTGCGGGGCCGTGTTCGAACTCGAGAAACGCATCCACCAGAGCCTTCGCGTGATCCGGGTCAACAGCGTTCCGCGCCTCGGGTCGGTCATGGATGATGGTCCAGACGTCTTCGGTTTTGTCTATGGAAACGGGCATGACATGTCCTCCCTCATGGTCATTGACCCAAGGGAAGCCGGATGCGTGCCACATGTCGCCTGTGACGCCACGGCAGCGCGAAATTGACCCCGCGTTACCCGCTGTTGCGCTGCGTGCGCAGTTTGGCGAAATAGTCCAGCCGCTTCTTCAACTCACGCTCAAATCCGCGTTCGACCGGTTGATACAGCACAGGTCGCTTCATCGTCTCGGGGAAGTAGTTCTGACCCGAGAACCCATCTTCTGCATCGTGGTCATAGGCGTAACCGTCGCCGTAGCCCTGATCCTTCATTAATGAAGTAGGCGCGTTCAGGATATGCTTGGGCGGCGGCTCGCTGCCAGATTGCTTCGCCAGACGCATCGCGGCCTTGTAGCCCACATAGGCCCCGTTCGATTTTGGGGCCAGCGCCAGATAAACTAAGGCCTGCGCCAGCGCCAGCTCTCCCTCGGGGGAGCCAAGCCGTTCATAAGTCTCCCACGATTGCAAACAAATCGCCTGCGCCTGCGGGTCGGCCAGACCGATATCCTCAACCGCCATTCGCGTGATCCGACGGGCCAGATAGCGCGGGTCCTCGCCCCCGGTCAGCATCCGCGCAAACCAGTAGAGCGCTGCGTCCGGGTCTGAACCGCGCACCGATTTGTGCAAGGCCGAGATCAGGTTGTAGTGCTCATCGCCGGATTTGTCGTATTTCGCCGCGCGCCGCATCAGACGCGTCGACAGCGCATCCGGGTCCAGCGGTGCGTCAACCTTCCATGCGGCGACCTGTTCGATCAGGTTCAACAAGGCCCGCCCGTCGCCATCTGCCATCTCGTGCAGTGAATCGCGTGCCGCAGGTGTCAGGGGGAGCGCTATGCCCAGTTCTTTCTCGGCCCGCTGGGTCAGACGTTCCAGATCAGTAAGGCTCAGGCGCTCCAGTACCAGAACTTGCGATCGGCTCAGAAGCGCGGCGTTCAACTCGAACGACGGGTTTTCGGTTGTGGCCCCAACCAGCAGGATGGTCCCGTCTTCCATATGGGGCAGAAACCCGTCCTGCTGGGCTCTGTTGAAGCGGTGGATCTCATCCACGAACAGCAACGTCCCCTGCCCGTTTTGACGCCGGATCTTTGCCGCTTCGAATACCTTTTTCAGATCCGGCACACCCGTAAAAATGGCGCTGATCTGAACGAAGTGCAGATCGGTTTCCTGCGCCAGCAACCGCGCGATGGTCGTTTTACCAACGCCCGGAGGCCCCCAGAAAATCAGGCTGGACAGGCTGCCCGAAGCCAGCATGACTCCCAAAGGCGCGTCGGGGCCCAGAACCTGCTCTTGCCCGATCACCTCAGCCAGCGTTTGCGGGCGCAGGCGATCCGCCAAAGGGCGGTGCGGGCTCGCGGCAGGCTCGGCCGCCCCGGTGTCGAACAGATCGCTCATGCGCTACAGCCGGAACCGCAGAGACAGCGTGCGGCCGCCACGTTGGATCAGCATGTTGATCCTGCGCCCCGGATCGGTCAGCGCGCGCACCACGTCCTGCGGGCGCGCGATGTCTGAGCCATTGATCGCCTCCAGAACGTCGCCGACGCGTAGACCCGCGCGGGCGCCGTATGGGCCAGGATCTACAACAACGACGCCTGACTGGGACAGTTTAAGCCCCAGATCAATGATCACAGCCGGGTTGACACCCGAGACGGTCAGTTCAGGCAGTACGGTGCTTTCATCCAAGGTCGTCTTTTCGGCATCCGGCGTATCCGGCGCGCGGATCAGCGCCACTTCGATGTCGTCGCTTTCCTCACCGCGCAAGCGGGTCAGAACGGATGTGCCGCCGACCCCCGCCACGGACATGCGGAATTTCATCTCGGCCGGAGAGTTCACCTCATCCCCGTCCACATGGGTAACCACATCGCCAACCCGCAACCCGGCCTCGCCCAGAGGGCTGAGGTCGTGCAAATCCGAGATCACAACGCCCATAGGGATGACCAAACCCAGAGACTCGGCAATGTCGGCGCTCATGTGCTGGCCGCTCATGCCCGCCCAGGGGCTGACAAACGTGTCATTGCCAGCTTGCGCCTGCCGCAGGAACTCGGCCACCAGATTGGCCGGGATGGCGAAACCGATCCCGTTTGAACCGCCCGACCGCGTCAGGATCGAGGTGTTGATCCCGATTAGGTCACCATTTACGTCAATCAAAGCCCCGCCCGAGTTGCCCGGATTGATCGCCGCATCGGTCTGAAGAAAATAGCCGCGCGCATTGCCGGTCGCCGTGCCTGTGCGCGCCAATCCCGAGATAATGCCTGAAGACACCGTCTGCCCGATCCCGAACGGGTTACCGATCGCCAAGGCCAACTCGCCCACCTCAACATGATCCGAATCGCGCAGGGTCAGGAAGGGCAAGTCCTGCGCTTCTTCCAGCCGCAGGATCGCGATATCGCTTTCTTCGTGGCCCAAAACCACCTCGGCGGTGAATTCGCGCCGGTCGGTTGTGACTACGCGAATTTCAGTGGCCGAGCCGACCACGTGGTAATTCGACACCACATAGCCATCCTCGGACAGGATCACGCCCGACCCGAGCGAGTTCTGGACCCGCTGCTGTGGCTCTCCAAATCCGCGGCCAAAGAAATCCTGAAAGAACGGGTCCGAGAATAACGGTCGCGAGCGCCCCTGCCGCACGATTTTGGCATAGATGTTTACAACCGCAGGCGCGGCCTCTTTCACTACGGGGGCAAAACCAAGCGAGATTTCGGCTTGGGATTGAGGGACGCGCGTCTCGGCATGGGCGACCGATGCCATGGCGACCGAAACAGCGATGAAAATCCAGCGACGCATGAAGAACCTCAATCCAGTAAAGCCCTCTGGATATGCGCCGAGCGGATCGTCAATGCAAGAAGGCCAGTCGTCAGCCTTTTGCGCCTTCGTCAAAAAACGGTGTCATCTGCGCGACAATGACGGCGTTCTCGTCCAGTGCCCGCTGCATCAGGGCGCGTTCATCAGGGTCGATGTCATGCCCCTGCGCCTCGCGCTCGGCCAATGTGCCATAGCCGGTCACGTCCAGAGGGGCCGTGTCGGCCTGTTTCAGGATCGCAACCGTCTCACGCACGGCCTCGGCCTCATCCACGCCACTGGCAAAGCACATCAGGGCCGCTCCGGTCGCGCCGTCTGGCAGGCCATCTCCCTCCTTGCGGCCGATCTGAACGAGCAGGGTGTAGACTTGCTGACGAGAGGGTTTCTTTTGTTTTTCCATGCAGGGGGCCATAGTCCTGCACCCTTGCACGGTCAAGCATTTGCATGGGGCGGACAACTCTGCATAGTGGTATTTTCACAAGCCAATAGGGATGTTTGATGACCTTTCCAGATTTCATTGCCGACTTTCCCAGCCTGGACGTTCCCTTCCCCGAGGACGTCGTGCAAACAGCCGTGATCCGCTCAGATGCCGGGCTAGTCGCGTTTTTCACTTTCCTAAAGGATTTTGAATTGCCGATGCACGCCCACAAGGCCCAATGGGGCACTGTCATCGAAGGCGAAGTAGAGCTGACGATAGGGGCTGAGACCCGAATCTACCGCCCTGGCGACAGCTACTCCATCCCGGACGGGGTCGAGCATGGCGGTAAGATCAAGGCAGGCTCACGCGTGATCGACGTGTTTGAAGAGCCGGACCGCTATCCTGTCAAAGCCTAACAAAAAAGGCCGCAGCACAGGGCTGCGGCCAATCGTTTCGATGAATCGCGCTTAGTCACGCAGCAATTCATTGATCCCCGTTTTCGAGCGGGTCTTTTCATCCACGCGCTTCACGATCACCGCGCAGTAGAGGCTGATGTTGTTCTTCGATGGCATCGAGCCTGCAACGACCACGGAATAGGGCGGAACCTCGCCATAGGTGACCTCGCCGGTCTCACGGTCGACGATCTTGGTCGATTTGCCGATGAACACACCCATGCCCAGAACCGAGCCTTCGCGCACGATGCAGCCTTCGACAACCTCAGAGCGCGCGCCGATAAAGCAATTGTCCTCGATGATGGTCGGGCCAGCCTGCATCGGCTCCAGCACGCCGCCAATACCAACGCCGCCCGAGAGGTGCACGTTCTTGCCGATCTGCGCGCAGGACCCAACGGTCGCCCATGTATCCACCATGGTGCCTTCGTCGACATAGGCGCCGAGGTTCACGAAGGACGGCATCAGAACAGCGCCCGGCGCGATATAGGCCGACTTACGGACAACGCAGTTGGGCACGGCACGGAAACCGGCGGCCTTCCAGTTGTCTTCACTCCAACCCGCGAACTTGCTGTCCACCTTGTCCCACCAACCACCGGCCTGAGGGCCGCCGGTCTGAATTTCCATGTCCTTTATACGGAAGCCCAGTAGAACTGCTTTCTTGGCCCACTGATTTACATGCCAGTCACCGCTGTCCAGCTTTTCGGCAACGCGCAATGCGCCGCTGTCCAGCGCGTTCAGCGTGTCTTCGATGGCGTCGCGCTGTTCGCCAGTGGTTGCGGGCGTGATCGTATCGCGCGCTTCCCAGGCGGATTCGATGGCGGCTTCGAGTTGCGCATTGGACATTGGGCGTCTCCCTACAGAATCTGTTCGTGTCGGTGTGGCCTATACGAAAGCCACGCCCACGGCGCAATGCGACGAACAGGGGCTCTTTTGCGGCGGAATCGTCCGTGCCTCAGCTGGCGCGGCGGATATGCCGGATCAGGATGGTCGTTGCCGTGGCAAGATCCTTGTGCTTCAGCGCCTGAACAATCGCCAGATGATCCTTGTCGACGCGCTGTTTCCACTTGGGTCTCCAATGGGCAAACAGATGACGCGCGCTGGCGATATGAAGGTCATCAATCGTGTGCAGCAGGCGCGGCATTCCGCAGGGCGTCAGGAGCGCCCGGTGAAAGACCCGGTTGCGCGTTTCCCAGTCCGGCATGGTCTGCGCCTCGTCACAGGCCATCCGCGCCTCATCCATGCGCTTGACATCACCGGGTGTCATGTTCTGCACGGAGTGCTGCAGGGCCAAAGGCTCAAGCACCACGCGCATTTCGACCACTTCGCGCACCTCGGCCGGGTCGAGAAAAGCGACCCGCATACCGCGCCGCGGTTCGCTTTTGGCAAGGCCATGCCCCTCGAGCCGTAGCAGAGCCTCGCGCACGGGGACATGGCTGGTCTCAAAGGCTTTGGCGATGTGATCCTGGCGCAGCTTCTCACCGGCATTCAGATCACCGGTGATGATCTGCTGCCTGAGATTTTCGTAGATTGTATCGGCAATCGTGGCGCTCATGAATTATAGATAAAATCCTCAACCTGTTTTCACAAGGCGATAATTCAGCCTGCAAACGGGTCCGGCGTAATGTTCCCGCCACAGACCAGAACAGCGACGCGTTCGCCCGATTCTGGCGTGTAGGCCCCCGACATCAACGCCGCCAAGGCGGCGGCTCCGGCGGGTTCGACAAGGATGCGATGCGCTTGCCACAACACGCGCTGCGCCTCAGATATGGCCTGATCGGAGACCAGCACCGTCTCCATCCCTTGCGCCAGTTCAAAACAGATCGACCCGATCCGCCGCGCGCCCAGCGCGTTGGCCGCAACGCCGGAAACCGATACATCCACCGGCTCACCGGCCTGCAAGGCGGCGTTCAAAGCGCAGGAGGTCTCAGGCTCGACCGCCACGACCTTGCGCGCGCCTTGAAACCAGGCCAGAGCGCCCGCGATCAGTCCGCCGCCGCCAACGGCGATCAGGACAGTGTCGGCCTCCAGGCCCTGCGCCTCCCATTCGGCAAAGCAGGTGCCCTGCCCGGCAACTGTGGCGGGCGCATCATAAGCGTGGATCTGCATCGCGCCGGTCTTGTCCTCATGCGCCTGCGCCATCGCCAGCGCGTTGGCATATTCACCGGGCACCACACTCAGATCCGCGCCGATTTGTTCGATCAGGGCAATCTTGGACGGGCCCGCAATTTCTGGCACAAAAATCTTGGCTGGATGCCCCAACGCGCGCGCCGCATAGGCGGCTGCCGCCCCGTGATTGCCGCCCGAGGCCGCCACGACGCCCGCCTGCGGCACCTCCATGCTCAGCAACGTATTGAACGCCCCGCGCGACTTAAAGCTGCCGGTGTGCTGCATATGCTCAAGCTTCAGCTCGATCGGATAGCCGGGAATATGGCTCTCCATGACCGGGGTTATCTGCGCGTGACCGGCAATGCGTTCTGCTGCCGCCTGAATTTCCGTCTTCCAATCCATTCTTGTCTTTCCGTGACTGGCACTCTGCCCGCGAACCCTATAGCTGTTTGTCAAACACGCAAGCAGGGATCGTTCACCAATGAGAGAAGACCGCCACAGCCCTTTCCGCGACGCGCAGACCGACCGCTCGACCGCGAGCGAGGTGCCGGACACGCCTCAAACGCGGTCTCCGGCCTATCGTCTGGCCTTTGCCGATGACGAGTTCCTGTGCCGTGATGAGCTGCGCCCGGTGCGTCTGCAGCTGGAACTGCTGAAACCCGAGATGATCATGAGCGAGCGTGAGATCACTTCGACCATCGTCATGTTCGGCGGCGCGCGCATTCCGGAACCGTCGCAGAAACACACTGCGCGCACCGAAACGCTGGCTGGTCTGTCCCAATATTATGACGAGGCGCGCGAGTTCGCGCGGCTGATGACCGAGAAGTCGAACGAGACGGGCTGCCGCGAAAATGTCATCGTCACGGGTGGCGGCCCCGGCGTGATGGAGGCCGGAAACCGCGGCGCGCAGGATGCCGGTGGTTGCTCCATCGGTCTGAACATTGTTCTGCCGCATGAACAAGCGCCGAACCTTTATGTGACGCCGGACCTCAGCTTCAACTTCCACTATTTCGCCATCCGCAAGATGCACTTCCTGATGCGCGCTCGTGCCATCACCATCTTCCCCGGCGGCTTTGGCACGATGGATGAACTGTTCGAGTCCCTCACCCTGATCCAAACGGGACGGATGGAGCGTGTGCCCTTCCTGCTGTTTGGTCGCGAATTCTGGGAAAAGGTCATCAATTGGTCAGCGCTGGCCGATGCGGGCACGATCTCGGACGAAGACCTCGACCTGTTCCGCTTTGTCGACACCGCGCAAGAAGCGGTTGAGATCATCGAAAACTGGGAACCCGCCCCGCCTCGCGACGCCATTCCGGGACGCTGAGCCATGGCCAACAAACCCGGAGAAATGCTTCACCTGCGTGGCAACGCGTTGGAAAAGGGCGAACCCGTCGCCCTGCCGCTGACCCAAAGCAGCATGTACCACCTGCCCGGTTTACCGGACGGGCATGCCACCTATGGCCGCGTCGACAACCCGACATGGGTGCATTTGGAACATGTGCTTTCACATCTCGAAGACGCGCCCTGCCTCAGTTTCCCGTCGGGTATGGCTGCCATCTCGGCCGCTTTGTTTGCAACCGTTCAGGCCGGGTCGCGCCTGTTGATCCCATCGGATGGCTATTACGTGACGCGCCTGCTGGCGGATAGGTTCCTGTCGCGGCTGCGCGTTGTGGTCGAAGAACGGCCGACCACAAGCTTTGCCGACGGAGGGTTTGAGGGCTTCGACGTGGTCTTCGTCGAAAGCCCTTCGAACCCCGGCCTCGACATGATTGACCTTGCGGATGTAGCCAAACAGGTTCGCTCTGCCGGAGGCATCACCATTGCCGACAATACGACCCTGACACCTCTGGGCCAGCGCCCGCTGGATTTGGGCATCGACGTGGTCGTGTCCTCGGACACCAAGGCCATGGGCGGGCATTCGGACATGCTGATGGGCCACGTCGCCAGCCGCGACGCGCAGATCATGGAGCGGGTTGAGGAATGGCGCCGCGTCTCAGGCTCAATCCCCGGACCGCACGAAGCATGGCTTTTGCATCGCGGGCTCGAGACTCTGGACGTGCGTTTTGATCGCATGTGCGCCTCGGCCCAAGTGCTGGCTGAGCGCCTGGCAGCACACCCGGCCGTCAAGCACATCCGCTATCCCGGCTTGCCGAACGATCCGTCCCACGCGCTGGCGCAAGCTCAAACCACGCGGTTCGGGTTCCTGCTATCTTTGACGCTGGAAAGCGAAGAAAAGGCCGAGGCCTTCATCAACACCTGCCCTTTGCTGCGGCCCGCCACATCATTCGGCGGCGTTCACAGCTCGGCCGAGCGTCGTGCCCGGTGGGGCGACGCTGTCGACCCCGCCTTCATCCGCCTTTCGGTCGGGTGTGAGCCGGTTGATGAGCTTTGGCAGGCGTTCGAGGCCAGCCTGAACGCGCTCTGACTATTTCTTGGCTTCGCGTAGTTCCTTGAACACGTAGATCGGCAGCACCACGCTGGCGATCAACGCCCCCAGCCAGACCAACAGCGTTGCGGCCAGCAGGTTGGAAACACCCCCAACCGTCAGCCCCGAGGCAATCAGGTCGGTGACCAGTAGACCCACAAAGGTCACGATCAACGCGATCCCACCCTTGAGCGCCGGCGCCTTCTTTTCCCCAAGCTTCAGGATCAGCGGCTCGGCAATCACCTGAACGACGGTGAACACAAGCACCACAACGATGAATGAGATCGGCTTGATGGCAAAGCCGTTCAAAATGAGCGACGCCAGCAACAGGCCGATGGCATTCCCGGCCAGCAGGGCCAGAGCGGATTTGATTCTGCGCGACATTCAGGCTCTCCGTGTATGAACAGGTACAGACATGCAGATATTATCAAACCTGTAGGATTTTTCGAGCCAATTCAATTGCCTCTTCCTTTTGGCCGGTTGAAATCGCATGATAAAACACATTCATAAAGATCAGACCGACCCACATCCGCGAGAGGTGAGATGAGCGACGATCCCTATTCCGTCCTCGGCGTCGCCAAAGACGCCAGTGCCGCCGAGATCAAGAAAGCCTATCGGCGCATCGCCAAGGAATGCCACCCGGACCTCAAACCCGGTGATGCAGAGGCCGAGGCCAAGTTCAAAGCCGCCGCCGCTGCTTACGATCTGCTGAAAGACCCCGAAACCCGTGCCCGCTATGACAATGGCGAGATTGACGCTTCGGGTCAGGAGCGCCCCCAACAGCAATATTATCGCGACTACGCTGAGGCCGCCGGAAACCCCTATCGCGGGCGACAGGCGGACCCGGATGACATGTCAGACATCTTCGCCGAATTCATGCGCGGCCGCGGTGGGTTTGGCGGCCAGCGTACACAAGAATTCCATGCGCCGGGTCACAATCTGAATTACTCACTGCAGATCAGCTTTCTGGATGCCGTGTTTGGAGCCAGCCAGAAACTAACCTTGCCCGATGGCAACCGGATCGAGGTTAAAATCCCGGCGGGTATCACCACGGGCCAGACGATCCGACTGCGAGGCAAGGGCGCTCCGGGCTATGGTGAGGGGCCTCCGGGGGATGCGCTGGTCACGATCTCGGTCGCGGACCATCCGTTGTTCGACCGGCAGGGGGATGACATCCACATCACTTTGCCGATCACCATTGATGAGGCTGTCCTGGGCGGCAAAGTCCCTGCCCCCACAATCGACGGTGGCGTCAATGTCACCGTCCCGGCAGGCACCAGCAGCGGCAAAACCCTGCGCCTGCGGGGCAAGGGAGTCAAAAAACGCGGCTCGTCCGAACGGGGGGATCAACTAATCGAACTCACCGTCGCCCTGCCAGGACAAATCGACGACGACCTCAAACAATTCATGGAAACATGGCGCGACGCCCATCACTATGATCCTCGGAAAGGAATGCCGTCATGACCCTGACCGAAGAGGAACTGATCGAAACCATCACACGCCTGACCTCGGACCGCCTGACCGAATATCTGGCCGCCGAGATCGTGATCCCCGAGCAATCGGATGATGGCGTGGTCTATCACAGCATCGACGTCGCCCGGCTGGAATTGGCGTGCGAATTGCACGAGCAATACGATATGGAGGCCGATGCTTTGTCGATGATGATCTCTCTGATCGACCAGATGCACGGGCTACGCGCTGAACTGCGTGAGGTTCTGAACGCGGTCGAGGCGCAACCCGATCCCGTGCGGCAGCAACTGATTGAGGTTATTGGAACCGCCCGCTTTCGTCGCGGATAGGTCTACTCACCTTTGATCTGGTAATCCTCGGGAACGTAGAAGGTGTAGTCCCTGTCGGCCACCTGCACGTGGCAGTCATGGCAATAGGCCACGGCCCCGGACCGATCGCCCAGAGTGTCGCCAAACAAAGACCCATCGGGCAGTACCATAATGTATCGCCAGTCTGCCGTCTCGGGATTGGCACCTTGGGCCAGTTTCTCCATCACGAACATCGCACCGGGGTAGATCTTGCCCTCATCGGTCACCGTCATGCTGTCTTTGGCCAGAACCGAGCCCATGGGCAAAACCTCACCCGGTTGCAGGGTCCCGTAGTTCAGCGCCATGCGGTTGGCGTAGCTGTTCACGAACCGCTGCCCATGTGTGGCCGAGATGTAGGGCGCATCATTGAATAGCGGCCAGCTTTGGTAGTTCAAAATGAGATCCAGCTGAGAAGTCGCATAGCCACGGGCCATACGTTTCGACAGCGCGCGATAATGCGCGTTCGCTTCGTCCTTGCTCAGCTCGGCCGGGTTTTCGATGGCCAGATGCGCATCGGGGTCTTCCGCAAAAGCGCCCGCCGTAGATAGCGGTACAAATAGGACTGCAAATGCAATGGTTTTCAATTTACTTCGAGGTCGTTCAATCATTTGGGGCTCACCTGAAATATCAGTTTGCCTACATGCCGCGCATAGCGAAGAAAAAAGCTCGCGGCGAAAAAGCCCCGGCGTTTCAAGGGAAAGCCGAGCGTCCGAAACAGGAACGGACGCCCTAACACATAGCAAATATTGAAGACAAAATCAGCACCGGAAACATTAAGTTTACCGCTACAACCCTTGGCAGAAGTGGCTTAGTTACCGCTCAACCCGGCCTCAGCTTCGATCTGTTTACGCGATTTGCGCGCACGCTCGGTTGCCGATTTCAACTGACCACAGGCCGCCATGATATCCTCGCCGCGCGTCTTGCGGATGGGTGAGGCATAGCCGGCCTGGTAGATGATATTCGCAAAGGCCCGGATACGATTGTTCGAGCTGCGCTTGTACGGCGCACCGGGCCATTCGTTGAACGGAATCAGGTTGATCTTAGCCGGGATCTTATGACGCTTGATGTGATCGATCAGACGATGCGCGTCCTCGTCGCTGTCATTGACGCCATCCAGCATCACATATTCGAACGTGATCCGTTCGGAATTCGACGCATTGGGATAGCTGGCCAGCGCTTTCAGCAGTTCTTCGATGTTCCAGCGCTTGTTGATCGGCACCAGCACGTCGCGGGTCTCATCTGTGGTGGCGTGGAACGAGATCGCCAGCAGGCAGCCGATCTCTTCGGCCGTGCGCGCGATTTCCGGTACCACGCCGCTCGTCGACAGAGTGATCCGCCGACGCGACAGGGAAATCCCTTCGGGGTCCATGGCGATCTTCATCGCGTCGCGGACGTTCTCGAAATTGTAGAGCGGCTCACCCATGCCCATCAGAACGATGTTCGACAGCAGGCGGGTTTCATCCTTAGGCGCACCGGGCGTGGGCCATTCCTCAAGATCATCGCGGGCCATCATCACCTGACCCACAATCTCGGCCGCGGTCAGGTTGCGCACCAGTTTCTGCGTGCCGGTATGGCAGAACGAGCAGGTTAGCGTACACCCCACCTGAGACGAGATACACAGCGTACCACGATCCTCTTCGGGGATGTAAACGACCTCGACCTCATGCCCACCCGCAATACGACACAAGTATTTGCGCGTGCCGTCCTCTGACACCTGGCGCGTGACCACTTCGGGAATTTCGATCACAAAGCTCTCGGCCAGTTGCGCGCGATAGGCTTTGGCCAGGTTGGTCATCAGTGCGAAATCACGCACTCCCCATTGGTAGATCCACTGCCAGATCTGACCGGTCCGCATCTTGGCCTGCTTTTCCGGCGTGCCATGTTCGATCAGTGTCGCGCGGAGCTGATCGCGAGTCAGACCGACAAGGTTCACCTTCCCCTCAGGCAGTTTGCGGGGGATGGTCATGACGTCTTGAGTGATCGGCGCTTTGGGCGACATTTGGGTACCTACTGGGCGTATCTCAGGTGGATTCCGGATTGGGATGCGCCTCTATATAGGATCGCGCGCAAAGATCAAAAGGAATCGTATTGACCCTTACGCGCTTTTGCCGCCGGATCAGACTCCCGCAGGCGGTATAAAGCAATCCTCGGCATCCAGCGTTTTCACCGGATCTTCAGGCCCGCATTCCTCACCTGTAATTGGGTAGGTTTCAGGCTCTTTTTCACAAGCCGCCAGAACCAGTGAAGAAGCCAACATCAGAGTGATCAGTGTTTTGTCGAACATATTCAGACATCCTTTGTTATAGCTGAACCAATTAGTTCAGCTATCAAAAGGATGCGCTTTGATACGGATCAAGCTTTCTGAATATTTGATAGAAATTTGCGAGAATCCGCAAAATAGATGGGCCGCGTGTTATCGCGACCCGACAGATCAGTTGGTGCAGCGGGTCTCTGCGTCTTCGATCGCTGCGGTGAAGCCCAGCAGAGAGAACGTGTCCTTGGTCTGCGTTCCGCGCTCTGACCGAGCTGTCAGTACCGCTTCTGTCCCGCGCTTCATGGCGGTGACGATCTTGGCATCGTCCTGAGCAGTCGCCGGCCAGGCCCACTCGCCCTCGGTAAACAGTTCGAATTCAGACCCATCTACAACCAAGTTCACCGTGGAACCGGCCGCGAAAGGGTAGCCACCGGTAAAGGTCACTTGTCCTTTGACCTCTGCATTCGGACGATAGAAGACAAACAGCAAGATGTCGCTGCGGCGCACGGAAACGACACGTCCGCCCCGCGTATTCACGGTTTCCTTGGGGGCCGAAACGCTCCAGCATTCGGTGGGATCATCTTCGACAAAAACGCTCCAATCCGTTTTTGCCGCGACGCGGTTCGTACTTGTCCCCTGCTGTGCGATTGCAGTTGTGGCCATACCCGCCACACACAGACCCGCAAGCACGCGGGTAAGCATTGATCCCATTTGTCCAGCCTCCTAGCTCGACCTTCTACCTCATACCCATCGGAAAGCCATGCGAACCCTGCCAGTTCGTCTTGGAAACGTTGCGCATTCCGATGATTGTCGACATACACACACTAACGCAGGTTTCGCCACAGGCGAAAGGGCGATTGGCAGAATTTTGCGCATAAATCCGGAGGTCCAGATGACGCAGCCCATCCCGATGACAGAACTGTGGCGCGGCGATCTGTTGGAAAGCCTGCATCTGGGCCATGCAGTGGTCTGCGATGACACCGGGCAGATCGTGCAAAGCTGGGGCGATCCGAACGCAGTGATCTTTCCACGCTCCTCGGCCAAGATGATCCAGGCTTTGCCTTTGGTTACGTCTGGCGCTGCGGCCAAATACGGGCTGAACTCGGAACATCTTGCGCTGGCCTGCGCCTCGCATAACGGGGCCGCCATTCACACGGATCGCGTTTCGGCCTGGCTGGATCATCTGGGTCTCACCGAGCATGATCTGCGCTGCGGCCCGCAAGAGCCCGCCGACATCGCCGCGCGCGACCGGCTTATTCTGGCCGACGATACGCCGTGCCAGATCCACAACAATTGCTCGGGTAAACACTGCGGGTTTCTGACCCTGTCTCAGCATATGGGGGCCGGACCGGAATACCTTGAGATCGACCACCCTGTTCAACAGGCCTGCTTGTCTGCCATTGAGGAAACAACCGGCGAGACTAGCCCCGGCTACGGCATTGACGGATGCTCGGCCCCGAATTTCGCGACCTCGCTGGTGGGGATTGCGCGCTCGATGGCTTGGTTTGCCTCGGCCGCTAATCGGTCGGACCGGTCGAGCGATGCGGCGCAGCAGCTGACCGCCGCGATGATCAAGCACCCAGAGCTTGTCGCGGGCGAAACCCGTGCCTGTACCGAATTGATGCGCGCAATGAACGGTCGCGCTGCGATCAAGACCGGGGCCGAGGCCGTCTTCGTCGCGATCCTGCCGGAAAAACGCATGGGTATTGCGCTGAAGATCACCGATGGCACCACCCGCGCCAGCGAATGCGCCATCGCGGCCATTCTCGTCAGTCTCGGGGTGTTGGAGGCTGATCACCCGGCGACGCGCAAATTCATGAATGCCACGCAATACAGCCGCCGAGGACTGGAATGCGGCGTAGTCCGACCCGCACCGGGCTTTCCGAACTAAGGCAGCTACATTTCGATTTCGTGGATTTCCGCCACTTCGACCGAGCCAGATCCGTTGATGACCATCGGGCAACCTTTGGCCATCTCGGTCGCGGCATCAATGCTATCGGCTTTGATCACCGTGAAGCCAGAGGCCGGGTTAGCCCCGCCATTGTCGACAACGCCGCCGTTGCTGACGGTATAGGATTGGCCTACTGGGTTTCCCGGGATATCCAAAGCCTCGCCCATGTTTTGAAACCATGCGCCCCATGCGGCCATGGTTGCGTCGATCTCTGCGGGGTCGGTTGGGGTGTGTCCCCCATGATAAACAAATAGATATTGGGGCATTTCGGTCCTCCCTGAGTGAAATCTATTGGCACTGCGCTTCGAGCTTGCGCAGCGAGGATGTCCAGCCTGTGTTGTGGTTTTCAGCTACCTCGGCGTCGGCGAGTTCACGGTGATCGACAACAAGTCGGGCGCCAGTTTCGGTTGCAGCTATTGAAAATGTCACGTGGCTTTCCGGGCCGCGTTGATTCTGATCGTCATGCCAACCCCATGTAAAGCCAACCGAGTTCGGTGGATCAACATGCGTGACATGCCCCGAAACCTTGAATTGTTGTCCATCGCTGTTTTCCATCACTGAAAACCAGGGGCCGGTTCTTGAAAAATCCAGATTGTGATCCGGCACATGTATGCCTTCCGGCCCCCACCACTGCAGCAGTTTCGAGCCATCTGTCACCCAAACAAAAAGGTCTTCTGGGCTGACGGGAAAGTCCCGCTCCAATTTCAGGTCGGCCATGAATTTTCCCTTTCCAAAATGTCACCCAAACGATCCAGACTGTTTTCCCAGAACTGCCGTTTCGAGATCGTCCACTCGGCAATCGCACGAAGGCCTTCGGAGTGGACGGAATACAACCTCTGGGTGCCCAGCACGCGTTGTTGCACCAATCCTGCCTCGCGCAGCACCTTCAGGTGGCGCGAGATCGCGGCACCTGACATGCCTTTGCCTTCGATCAGGTCTCCGGCGGGCAGTTCACCGCCTTCCATCAGTTGCTCGACGATGGCAAACCGAGTGCGGTCAGATAGTGCGGAAAAGGCTGTAATAAGATCGGTCATGATTCTTATTTAACATAAATGTTAAATTTAGGAAAGTCTACCTTTTGTCAGCGCCAATCAGGAAAATTGGCCGTGCCTCTTCTTTTCGTGTATATGTGAAAAGGTTCATAGACCTGCTCCAAAGACACAAGTTACGGTGTTATGTGTGAGTTTAATAAGTTGTTTTATTTTAGGAGGCTTGAGATGCGCTTCGCGCCCACTTCATTGTTTATCGCCTGTACCCTTGTTGTTGCAGGCTGTGCATCCCCTTGGTCACAGACTGAGACTGTCACCCCGACTGCAACCGCCCCTCAACCAACCCCAGCGGCGGCAGTAGCGACAACTCCCGCGCCTGCGCCCGCAACGACGGCGGCAGCAGCCCCAGCAGTAACCCCGACGGCCGTTTCATCGACAGCGCCTCAAAATGCGTATGACCGCGACGGCGGAGATGGTGGTGGCGGCGGCGGCGGTGGCGGCGGTGGTGGAGACGGCGGTGGCGGCGGTGGCGGCTGGGGCGGTTAAGCCGGAGACGACACCACATGCTTAAGCTTGGGTCTAAAACTGGTCGGCGCCATTTACTAGCAGCTGCGTCTATCCTGACGATTTGCGCAAGCGGCCTCAGCGCGCAGTCCTCGTCGGCAACCAGCGCGAACAGCAGGGTTGCGATCGTCATCGGCAATCAGGACTACACGAGCGTTGGCGACCTGACCAATGCCAGAAAAGACGCCGAAGACATTGCGGACATGCTGCGAGACTTCGATTTCCAAGTCTTTGACGGCTATGACCTGACCAAACGCGAGTTTGAAGAGCTGATCCGCACAGCGGTTCTGAACATCCCGGATTCCGCAGATGTTCTGTTCTACTATGCGGGTCACGGCATTCAGATCGGGCGGCGAAACTATTTGCTGCCCGTGGATGCCAAGTTTGAAAGCGTCTATGATGTGCCGCTGGCAACGATGACGCTGGATCGCGTGATTGACACCCTGTCCGCCCGTAGCGCGGCCCATGTGGCCATTCTGGACTCGTGCAGGGACAATCCGTTTCAAGACCTCAGATTGGCGGCCGATCTGGACGCCAACCTTTTTGAGACCCGCGAAGGGTTCGACGTGTTCAAGACACCGCTGAACTCACTGGTGGCCTATTCCACCTCGCCCGGTGCGGTGGCCAGTGATGGCGAGATCGGCCACAACAGCCCGTATACGGCGGCCGTTCTGGAAACAGCCCAATCCTCTCCGTTTGAGAATATCCAACAGCTCTTTCCGGTCATTCGCGAGAGGGTTCACACCAAAACATCGGGGCAGCAGATCCCCTGGGAAAGCTCGACACTGGTGCGCCCGTTCTATCTGGCGCAGCAAAAGGTCGAGGTTGAACCAGAAGCGCTGCAGGATGGCGCCCCCCAATCCCTATCGCTCAGCTATCAGTTCGACAAATCCGTCCCATTGTCCCAAAGCCTGAGCCAAGCCCTAGGAAGGGACATCGTAGATGTGCGGGTGACGGAAACCCCTGACCGAGGTGCTGTCAACGCCAGCGACACATCTCTGACCTATACGCCCGAGATCACGGACACACGTGCCGTTGACCTGCCCAAAACCGATTTCGCCGATACCTTCGCAGTCGAAGTCGTAACCGCTGATCAGACGCGACAGACGGTTGAGGTCTCTCTGGAATTGGGGATGAATGCCTGCGATCTCGAAGCGGGGGATGCGCTGGACCTCAACGGCGTTGGCGTGTTTCGCCTGCCGAATGAGCTGGATATCACCAAAGGTCTGGCCGCCTGTTCGCAAGCGGTCGAGGACTATCCGGAAAACGCGCGGTTCCAGTATCAACTGGGCCGTTTGCAACAAGCCGCAGGCAATGTGCCAGGCGCCTTTGAGAGTTTCACGACCGCTGTCGACGGCGGGCATATTCGCGCCAAATACGCTCTGGCAACTTTGTTGGATACACAGCGCATCGACCGCGCGGTCACCAAGACCCCTTATGACCCGGATAAAGCGCGCGCGCTGTTAGAAGAAGCCATCGCCCAGCAAGACCCCTATGCCATGCACCGGCTGGGCCAACAACTGCTGCGCAAAGGTGAAACGACCGAAGAGAAAAACCGCGGCTTTGAGCTGTTGGAACGCTCGGTCGAGCTTGGACATACCTATTCGATGAATGAACTTGGCATGTATTTCTTGCGTGAAAACTCGGAACGCTATATCCCCGAGCGTGGGTTGCGATATCTGCGGGCGTCCGAGCTGCGGCAGGACATCTATGGGTACGACAATCTGGCCTATGTCTCGCTGAATGGGCTGGGCGGCAATCCGGTCGATTTCGACAAAGCCGAATCCTACTTTCTGGCGGCAGCTCAGGGTGGGCATCCAACTGCTCCGGCCAGTATCGCCCGCATGATCCTGCGGGATCAGTTGAAAGGTCGGCCTCGCACCGAGGCCTTGGCCTGGTACGACACCTCGCTGGAACGCGGTGATGCCTGGGGCGGTGCGAACGGAGCCTATATCATTCTGGACGGTCAGGTACCGGGCAAAGGCCCCGCTGATGCGGCACTGCGGGCGGCCAAAGCGGCCCTGCTGCCGAATGAAGAGCCTGCCGCGCAGGCTCAATCGCAATTGGACAGCCTCTCGCGCGGGGATCTGGATCGAGCATTGCAACTGGCGCTGAATGAACTTGGGGAAAATGTCACCGTCGATGGCCAAGTCGGCCCGGCGACTCTGACTGCGCTCGAAAATATCAGCGCCAAGTTCGGTGTTCCGGTTCCCTATGCCGCCGCCAGCGATCCGAAGGCCCGGCTGTTGCTGGCCGCGCGGGTGTACTGGGCACAGAATCCGGTGCGCTTTGACTTGTTTTAGACGCTGAAATCAGCCTTGCTGTAGCCCTGAATGTAAAGCAGGGCCGTCAGGTCTCCGTGATTGATCCGCACGTCGCACTCAGCCGCAACCGAAGGCTTTGCGTGCAGTGCAACGCCGGTTCCGGCCCGCCCCAGCATTCCCAGATCGTTGGCTCCGTCGCCAACCGCGATCACGTCGCCCTCGGACAAGCCAAGCGTTGCGGTGATCCGCTCCAGCGACTCCACTTTGGCCTGCCGCCCTAGGATCGGGCGCTGCACATCGCCCGTTAGCTGCCCATTCTCGGTCAACAGAGTGTTCGCCCGGTTCTCATCAAACCCCAACTGCTCTGCCACGCGGGCCGTAAACGCGGTGAACCCGCCCGAGACCAAGGCCGCATAGCCGCCAGCCGCGCGCATGGTCGCCACCAACTCGCACCCGCCGGGCATGAGGGTGATCCGCGTGTTCAGAACGTGGTCTATGACCGCCTCGTCCAACCCTTTCAACAACCCGACCCGTTCGATCAGCGCGCCTTCGAAATCCAGCTCACCATTCATCGCGCGGGCGGTGATGTCCTTGACACGCTCACCCACGCCCGCCTCATCCGCCAGCTCATCAATGCATTCCTGCT
This sequence comes from Ruegeria sp. B10, assembly GCF_056539825.1. Lineage (NCBI taxonomy): Bacteria > Pseudomonadati > Pseudomonadota > Alphaproteobacteria > Rhodobacterales > Roseobacteraceae > Ruegeria > Ruegeria sp. B10. The sequence goes on along the minus strand of NZ_JBQFVP010000021.1, from coordinate 5,850 downwards.
GGATCATGGTGCTGTCCATATCCGCCAGCAGCATTTTCTTGCGCCGCCCTTCGGACGCCTGAACGACCAGATCGACGCTCATTTCCTGCAGATCGGCCCAGACATCCCAACGATTGTCTGGCATCTCGAACAGTGTGAACTCGGCCGCCTCACCGGGGTTGAGCCACGTGACTTCGCCCCCGCCCCACGCATTTCGCAACGCGTCCACCATCGGGACCTCAAGCGAGGGCGTGGTGGGATTGGTCAGCAAGGTGGCAACGTACATGGCAGGTCTCCGGCAATCTGCATAGCGCATATCGCAGGTACAGCATTTTCGCCAGAGTTGGTTGGAAATATCTGGCAAACGGGGCTTTACGGTCCCGGTTTTCCCCGCCAGATTCAGCCCGCGACGCACGGAAAGGAACACCGAATGGCCAACCCGCTTTATGATCGTCTGTTTGGCTTTCACGCTGGGAAAACCACGCCGTTCCTATACCTGCCCGACGGTCAGGTTCTGACCCACGCTGCCTTTCTCGACATGACCGCGCGGCTGGCCAACGCGCTGACAGGGCTGGAGTTGGAGCCCGGAGACCGCATCGCCGTTCAGGTCGAAAAATCGGCTGAGGCGCTTGCCCTCTACGCGGCATGTGCGCAGACCGGGCTGATCTTCTTGCCGCTTAACACCGCCTATACGACCACTGAGCTGCAGTATTTCATCGAAAACAGCGGCGCGAAGCTAGTGGTCTGCGATATCGCGAACGAGGCTGGCCTGACCCCGATTGCCCAAGCGCAGAACGCCCATATTGCAACTCTGAACGCCGATGGCAGTGGCAGCCTGATGCGCTGGGCGCTGGGAATGCTGCCTGCGTATGAACCTGTTTCACGGTCCGAAGATGATCTGGCCGCGTTCCTTTATACCTCAGGCACCACGGGGCGGTCGAAAGGTGCGATGCTGACGCAGGCCAACCTGCTGTCCAATGCCGAAACGCTGGCGCAGGAATGGCGCTTCACCAAGGACGATGTGCTGCTGCATGCGCTGCCGATCTTTCACACGCATGGCCTGTTCGTAGCGACCAATGTGGTGCTGGCTTCGGGCGGGTCGATGATCTTTCTGCCCAAATTCGATCTGGACGACATCCTGCGTCTGATGCCGGAGGCCACCTCGATGATGGGTGTGCCAACCTTCTACACTCGCCTGCTGGGCGATGACCGGTTTACCGGAGATCTGACGCGCCATATGCGGCTGTTCATCTCAGGCTCGGCCCCGCTGCTCGCAGAAACCCATGAGTTGTTCGAGGCCCGCACCGGGCATCGTATCCTCGAACGCTATGGCATGACCGAGACCAATATGAACACCTCAAACCCCTATGACGGCGAACGCCGCGCCGGGACCGTCGGGTTCCCGCTGCCGGATGTCGAGTTGAAGGTCACGGACTCTGAAACCGGCGCGCTGCTGCCACACGGCGAGATCGGCATGATCGAGGTGCGCGGTCCGAACGTCTTCAAGGGCTATTGGCAAATGCCCGAAAAAACCGCGGCCGAGCTGCGCGAGGACGGGTTCTTTATAACTGGCGATTTGGGCCGGGTTGACGAGGATGGCTATGTCCATATCGTCGGCCGCGGCAAAGACCTGATCATCTCGGGCGGCTACAACATCTACCCCAAGGAAATCGAGCTTTTGCTGGATGACCAACCCGGCGTTCTGGAAAGCGCGGTCATCGGTGTGCCGCATCCGGATTTTGGCGAAACGGTGCTGGGCATTCTGGTGCCTCAGCCCGGACAAGTCTTGGATCTGGATTCCATTCAAACAACTGTTCAGGATCAGCTGGCCCGGTTCAAACATCCGCGCAAACTGATCGTGCTGGATGAGCTACCCCGCAACACCATGGGCAAGGTGCAAAAGAACGCCCTGCGCGAGACCTATAAAGACAGCTTTACACAAGGCTGACCCGGCCCTTTTCAGTCAACTCCCAGCAGGTCCGGCCTTCGAAGACAACGGCACTGGCCGGGCGTCCATACCCCGCGCCGGTATCCAGATTCACACGATTCCCGCAATACGTCACCCGGTCGACCGGAGTATGGCCGTGAACGATCAGCTTGGGATGCGGCGCAGTATGTTTCAAAAACTCCTGCCGAATCCAAACCAGATCGTTTTCATCCTGCTGATCCAGCGCGATACCGGGGCGGATGCCGGCATGAACAAAAGCCAGGTCGGGTGTCTGGTGCATCAAGACCAGCCCCTGCAGGAACGCACGATGTTCCTCGGGCACGGCCTGCAATGCCATGGCGTGCAGATCCTCAAGCCGGGTTTGCCCCTCGAACACGACACCGTAGCTGGCAAGTGTTTCGACACCACCCAGACGCTCATGCAGCCAGTGGTAACCGACCAGAAGATGCGGATCATGGCGGGGGAAATCCTCAAGAAACCATGCAAACATACGGTCGTGATTACCCAGCAAAGTGATCCAGTCCCGCCCTTCGGCGTGTCCCGCGATCAGGCGGTCGAGAACACCCCGGCTATCTGGTCCCCGGTCGGTATAGTCGCCCAGAAACACCACCTGAGCCTCAGGCCCGCCGTCGCGGTCAATCAGAGAAAGGAGTCGCTCGAACTCGGCGCTCTGCCCGTGCAGGTCGCCAATGGCGTAAATCGGTTTGGTCATGAAAAGGTCTCGTCTGCTGTCACGGCAGTTTAGAGGCGAAAGCGTTGATAGCGCAATCAGGAACACCCGCGCCTGTCCTTGGCGCGGGTGTCAAATTGTCTGAAATGACACAGGGTGCCAATCAGGCGACGTCGAACTCCAGCGGTTTGATCTGCGTGAACAGACCTGTTTCCGCCAGCTTAGCGCGCGCCTCGGCCGGGACAGGTTCGTCCACGTAAAGCAGCGCAATGGCCTCACCCCCCGCCTCAGACCTGCCGAGGGTAAAGTTCGCGATGTTGACGTCGTTCTCGCCCATGGTCTGACCCAGCGCACCGATGATGCCCGGCACATCCTCGTTGGTGGTGTAGAGCATATGCGCCCCGATCTCGGCGTCGATATTGATGCCTTTGATCTGGATGAAGCGCGGCTTGCCATCGCTGAACACTGTCCCACCGATCGAGCGTTCGCGCTTGGTGGTCACGACGGTGACCTTGATGTAGCCCTCAAAGGCACCGGACTTGTCCTGATTGGTGGTCGAGATCTTGATGCCACGCTCTTTGGCGACAACCGGGGCCGAGACCATGTTCACCTCAGGATTGAACTTCTTCATGATCCCCGCAACCACAGCGCAGTTCAGCGCGGCCAGGTTCATTTCAGCCGCCACACCATCGTAGAGGATGTTGATCGCCTGCACCGGCTCATCGGTCATCTGGCCGATAAAGCTGCCCAGATGGCCCGCCAGTTTGATCCACGGCCCCATGACCTTGGCCTCTTCAGCCGTTACGCTGGGCATGTTCAACGCATTTTCCACCGCACCGGTCAGCAGATAGTTCGAGATCTGCTCGGCCACTTGCAGCGCAACGTTTTCTTGCGCCTCGGTCGTTGCCGCGCCGAGGTGAGGCGTGCAAACCACGTTGGGCAGGTTGAACAGGGCGTTTTCTTTCGCCGGCTCTTCGCTGAACACGTCAAACGCCGCGCCTGCGACATGGCCCGATTGTAGCGCTTCGGCCAGGGCTTCTTCGTCGACCAGACCACCGCGGGCACAGTTGATGATCCGCACGCCTTTTTTGGTCTTCGCCAGGTTTTCTCGGCTCAGGATATTGCGGGTCTGATCCGTCAGCGGCACGTGCAGAGTGATAAAATCAGCGCGAGCCAGCAACTCGTCCAATTCGACCTTTTCGACACCCATCTGCGCGGCTTTCTCTTCGCCCAGATAAGGGTCATAGGCCACAACCTTCATCTTCAGGCCAATCGCGCGCTCACACACGATACCGCCAATATTGCCTGCCCCGATCACGCCGAGGGTCTTGTTGGTCAGCTCGATGCCCATGAACTTGGACTTTTCCCACTTACCCGCATGGGTCGAGGTGCTGGCCTCGGGGATCTGCCGCGCCACTGCAAACATCATCGCAATCGCGTGCTCAGCGGTGGTGATCATGTTGCCGAAGGGCGTGTTCATCACGATCACACCCTTCTTCGACGCCGCATCCTTGTCGATATTGTCGGTCCCGATCCCGGCACGACCGATCACTTTCAGTTTGTCGGCCTTCTCCAGAATGGTTGGTGTGACCTTGGTGGCCGAACGAATGGCAAGGCCGTCATACTGACCGATCACCTCGGCCAGTTTGTCTTTGTCCTTACCCAGATCGGGCATGAAATCCACATCGATGCCGCGATCGCGGAAAATCTGCACGGCGGTTTCGCTGAGCTTGTCAGATACGAGTACTTTGGGGGCCATATTCTCTGGTCCTTGAATTGTATGGAAGGTCCGGGCCCTGGACGGCCCGGTGAAAAGTCAGGCAGCCTCAGACTGCGTCGCGATCTCGGCCTCGAAGGCCCATGCGAGCCATGGCAGCATCGCCTCGATGTCCGAGGTCTCGACCGTACCACCGCACCAGATGCGCAGGCCCGCAGGCGCGTCGCGATAGGCACCGATGTCCAAGGCGATATTCTCGGCCTCAAGCCGTTTGGCCACGGCTTTCGCGAATGCTGCACCGTCCTGAATGCGCCCATCTGTGAATTTCAGGCAGACCGAGGTGTTCGACTGCGTCGCCTCGTCCTCAGCAAGATTGGCGATCCAATCGTTCTGGTTGCAGAACGCATACACCGCACCGGCATTGGCATCGGCACGAGCGATCAGCCCCTGCAACCCACCAACCGAGCGTGCCCAGTCCAGCGCAAACAGGTAATCCTCAACCGCCAGCATCGAGGGCGTGTTGATCGTGGCTCCGGTAAAGATACCGTCGATCAACTTGCCGCCCTTGGTCAGACGGAAAATCTTGGGCAAAGGCCATGCGGGTGTATAGCTCTCCAACCGCTCAACGGCACGCGGGCTCAGAATCAGCATCCCGTGGGCAGCTTCACCGCCCAGCACCTTCTGCCAACTGAAAGTGGTCACATCCAGTTTGTCCCAGGGCAAGTCCATCGCAAAGGCGGCCGAGGTCGCATCACAAATCGTCAGGCCCTGACGATCATCGGCAATCCAGTCGCCATTGGGTACGCGCACGCCCGAGGTTGTGCCGTTCCACGTAAACACAACGTCATTGGAGAAATCGACCGAAGCAAGATCAACGATCTGCCCGTAATCTGCGGTCTTCACCTCGGCGTCGATCTTCAGCTGCTTGACCACGTCAGTCACCCAGCCCGCGCCGAAGCTCTCCCAAGCCAGCATTTCAACCTTGCGCTCACCCAGCAGCGACCAAAGCGCCATCTCAACCGCGCCGGTGTCCGACGCGGGAACAATACCGATCTTGTAGCCCGCTGGAATGCCCAGAATCTCACGCGTGCCTTCGATCGCCGCTTTCAGCTTGTCCTTGCCGACAGCAGCACGGTGCGAACGACCCAGCGCGGCATCGGCCAGTTTGGACAGATCAAATGTGGGGGGTTTGGCGCAGGGGCCCGAGGAAAAACGCGGATTCGCCGGCCGCGTCGCCGGTTGTTCAATGCTCATCTGTATTACCCTTCCAGATACACGCCCCTCGTTGGGGAGGGGTGTCCCACGGACAGAGCTATGAGGCCTTCGCAGACGCAGCAAGCGAAAAAGACGCTTTCACCGCAAAAAACGACACCAAAGATGAGCGCAAATGAGAACAGAGGTTTCCGATAAGCGAAAACCCCGCCGATTTCGCGGCAGGGTTTGTAGTTTTATTCGGCGGCTTCTTCGTAAGCTTCCATTGGAGGGCATGTGCAGACGAGGTTTCGGTCACCGTATGCGTTGTCGACGCGGTTGACG